>JAPOSH010000002.1:0-1770 GCA_026709815.1 bacterium
ACCCTCGGTCTCCAGGAGTACCTGAACGACGACATCACCCACCCCTCGGCCCGAGTGGCAGACGGAAGACTGATGGGCACCAAGGAGGTGGTGGAGTTCGCGGCCCAGTCATCCAAGATCGTGGTGACCGCAGGGCTCGACGACGGCGTCAGCTGCGGCGCTGGGCTCTTCCTCGCGGACCTGGCCGACCCGGGGGTGGCCATGGAGGCCGGCGTGTCCACCCGGTGCCAGCCCGTCCACCAGGTGAGCTTCTACGGCGTCCCGTGCGAGCCCCTCGGCGCACCCGACGGCGCGGCCGTGCGGTGGCTGGCCGACCGGGCCGTGGCCCTGCTGTGCGCCACCCAGGTCGGGGTGGTCGATCGGGCGCTGCGCCTGGCCGCCGACTACACCACCGAGCGGGAGCAGTTCGGCCGTCCGGTGGCCACCTTCCAAGCCGTCACCCAGCGCCTCGCCGATCAGTTCATGCACGTCGAGGCGGTGCGGCTGTGCGCCTACGCCGCCCTTTACGACTTGGCCAAGGGCAACGACACCTCGCTGCGGCTGCCCATCGCCAAGTGGTACGCCTCCCACTGGGCCCATGACGTGGCCCACGCCACCCAGCACGTCCACGGCGGCATGGGGGTGAGCGTGGACTACCCCCTGCACCGCTACACCCTGTGGAACAAGCACATCGAGTGCTCCCTGGGCGCCGGCACCCAGCAGCTCCGCACTCTGGGCGCCCGCCTGGCTGCGGGCTGAGCCGGCCGGGGCTGCTGATGCGCTGCTAATAGCCCCGGTCGGGGTCTACCGCGTTGCGGAGCGGTTCGCCGGCCAAAAAGCGCGTCAGGTTGTCGCAGAACAGCTCCATCAGAGCCTCGTCATAGCCCTCTCGGGCGGTGGAGCAGTGGGGCGACAAATACATGTTGGGCGCGTCCCACAACGGGCTGTGGGCCGGCAACGGTTCCTCACGGGTCACGTCCAGCACGGCCGCCCCGACCTGGCCGGACTCCAACGCGCCCACCAGCGCGGCCTCGTCGATGATCGACCCCCTTCCCACGTTCACCACCACCGCGCCCGGCTTGAGCCGTCCGATGCGCTCGGCATCGAACAGGTCGACGGTTTCAGGAGTGTGCGGTGCGCTTAACACCACGGCGTCGCAGCGGGCCAGCATCTCGTCGAGGCCGTCGGGGCCGAACAGCTCATCCACGTCGGGATCGGCGTCGCCGGGTCGGGCCGATCGGCGGTTGCCCAGCACCGTGGTCTCAAACGCTTTGATCCGCCGAGCCACATCCCGTCCGATGGCCCCCAAGCCGACAATGCCGATGGTCTTGCCCTTCACCAACAACCCCTGGTGCATGTGCCAGCGGTGATCCCGCTGCTGGCGCTCCAGCACCCGGATGTCCTTCCACACCTCCAGCAGGCGGCCGACGGCGAACTCGGCGATGGGGGCCGAGGCCACCCCGACGGCGTTGGTCAGCGCAATGCCCGCGGCCTTCAACTCGACCGGCTCGAGTTGGCCCACGCCTGCTCCGATGGCCTGCACCCAGCGCAAACGGGGGGCCCAATCCCTGATTCCCGGGGGCAGGTCGAGAGCCATCACCACCTCGGCCGCGGCGATCACCGCCCGCTGTGCGGACGACAAGGGCGGCGCCGTGGCCAACAGCTCCTCGGTAGCGCGGCCCCTGGCCTTGGCGTCTCGCAGCCCGTGGGGCTCGAGGTAGGCGATATGGTGGAACTCGACGCTCGGGAACCGGCGGCGCAGATCGTCGAGTTCCGACTCCGCTCTAGCGG
>JAPOSH010000002.1:1780-5738 GCA_026709815.1 bacterium
CAGCAAGCTAGCTGGGGCACAATACAATTAAAGTAACCTCAATAGACTACAATCAGGACAAACAAAATTCCAGGTTTCTGTTGCTATGGCAATGAAACCATCTTGTATCCACTGGTTACCATGCCGCATACAGAGGCAAAAGTATCAGTAGTTAGTGTATGAGTTGCAGCTTCACAAAATTACCCGTTGTATACAAATTGGAAATTCCATGAGGCCATAGCTATAATTAGCATACAGACACTGAACATCTGATCGCGCTCACCTTGCCCACGGCGGGAACTCTACGACATCGGCTCAGTCACCGGGCAGGCGGTAGCGTCGGCTCATGGACACTCTTCAGGGCAAAGCGGCGGTCATCACCGGCGGGGCCAGCGGGATGGGCCGGGCCATGGCCGACCGCTTCGGCGCCGCCGGGGCCCGCATCATGATCGCCGACGTGGAGGGCCCGGCCCTCGACGCTGCGGTGGCCGAGTTGAACGAGGCCGGGGTGGACGCGGTGGGCGTGCGCACCGACGTGAGCTCGGAGCGAGACATGGACGAGCTCGCCGAGGCTGCGCTCTCCCGGTTCGGGCAGGTCAACGTGGTGTGCAACAACGCCGGAGTGGGCGCGGGCGGCTTGATGCACACCCTGACCACCGCCGACTGGCGGTGGCTGTTGGGGGTGAACCTGTGGGGGGTGATCCACGGAATCCGGGTGTTTCTGCCCCATCTGCTGGAGCACGGCGACGGCCACGTCGTGAACACCGGCTCGGTCGCCGGCCACACCTCGTATCCCAACATGGGCCCCTACAACGCCTCCAAGCACGCGGTGGTGACCATCTCTGAGACGCTGCATCACGAACTCCACCAGAGCGGTTCAACGGTGGGCGTGTCGGTGCTGTGCCCCGGCCTGGTGAACACCAACATCATCGACTCCGAGCGCAACCGCCCCGAGACGCTGCGCTCTCCCATCATCCCCCCCGATCCCACCCCTGAGGATGAAGAGCGCATCCAGATGCTGCTGGCCATCTACGAGGATGCGGTGAAGCCGCCCGAGGTGGCCGAACTGGTGTATCGGGCCGTGCTCGACAAGCAGTTCTACATCTGGACCGACTATGTGTACGCCCCGGCCATCATGCAGCGCCATGAGGACATCCAGCTGGGCCGCAATCCCAGCTTCCGGGGCCAGCTTGTCGATGAAGACCAAAACGCCAAGATGCCACCCCGGGCCGGCTGAACTTGCCCATGCCTGAATCGCCCGAGCGCTTCGACCTGGTGGTGGTGGGAACAGGGTCGGGCAACAGCGTCCTCACCCCTGATTTCGACGACTGGCGGGTGGCGCTCATCGAGCGGGACGCCTTCGGGGGGACGTGCCTCAACCGGGGCTGCATACCGTCGAAGATGTTCGTCTATGCCGCGGATGTGGCCCATCAGGCTGGTCGCACCGGGCATCTCGGGGTGGACACCTCGCTGGACGGGGTGCGCTGGCCTGAGATCGTCAGCCGGGTGTTCGGGCGCATCGACCCCATCGCCCAGGGCGGAGAGGACTATCGCCACAGCCTCGACAACGTCACCGTGTTCAACGGCGATGCCCGCTTCGTGGGACACAAGGTGCTGGAGGTGAACGGCCGGAAGCTCATCGGCGACCACATCGTGCTGGCTGCCGGGGCCAGGCCCTACATCCCCCCGATCCCCGGCCTCGACACGGTTGTCCACCACACCTCGGACTCGATCATGCGGCTGGAATCGCCGCCCGAGCGGCTGGTGATCCTGGGCGGGGGCTATATCGCCGCCGAGCTGGGCCATGTGTTCGACGCCCTGGGCACATCGGTGACGATCGTGAACCGCTCCGAGCGGCTCCTGCGAGCCGAAGACGAGGATGTGTCGGCCGCATTCACCGCCATCGCAACAGCGCGCATGGACTGCATGCTGGGCGCCCCAGTCGTCGGGGTTTCCCAAGAGGGGTCGCAGATCACGGTGCGCACCGAGGCCCGCGACATATCCGGCGACGCGCTGCTGGTGGCCACCGGACGGGTGCCCAACGGCGAGCAGCTGGGCGTGACCCGCTCAGGGGTGGAGCTCGACCACGATGGCTATGTGGTGACCGACGAGTTTCTCCGCACCGGCGTCGAAGGGGTGTGGGCCCTCGGCGACATCTGCCATGCGGCCCAGCTCAAGCACACCGCCAACGAGGACACTCGGGCGGTGGCCCACAACATCGCCCATCCCGACGACCTGCGGGCCCCCGATCACTCCGGCATTCCCCACGCGGTGTTCGCCCACCCCCAAGTGGCGGCGGTCGGGGCCACCGAGCAGGCCCTGCGGGCCGGCGGGCGACCTTATCTGCGGGCCGTTCGCCCCTACGGCGATACCGCGTACGGCTGGGCCATGGAGGATTCCACCGGCTTCGCCAAGGTGCTGGCCGATCCCGAGACCCGACTGCTGCTCGGCGCTCACATCATCGGCCCCCAAGCGCCCACCCTCCTGCAGCAGCTCATCCAGGGCATGCAGTTCGGCCTCACCACAGACGAGATGGCCCGGGGCCAGCTCTACATCCACCCTGCGCTGACCGAGGTGGTGGAGCAGGCGCTGCTGGCGCTGTAGTCGAACGGCACATTCGGGGCTCGGCTACAGCACCGGCGCAGCCCCTCACCGTGTCAGGGCGCGGCGAAGGTTTCCAACCGGCTGTGGCGGGCGATCACGTCGAAGTCGCGATCGGCGTGCAACAGCACTGCCCCGGCCCGGACGGCGACAGCAGCGATCAGGCAGTCGATGAGCGACCGGGGAGTCTCGCCGCCGCGCCGACACGATCGATAGATCGATGCGGCAACGTCGTAGTCATCTGAAACAGTCGGGACGATTACCGCACGGGCCAATAGGCGATACAGATCCTGAAAATGCCTATCGCTACGCGCTCCTGCGAGCACCTCCAAGCGAACCGCGTCGCAAGTCGCGATGTCGCCACCCAAAGCCTCGTCAAGCAAATTGCAAGCAGCGCTTCCAGTGTCGCGGACGAACTCCACCCAAGCCGATGTGTCGGCAAAGATCACGGATACCGCGTCGTCCGCATTTGCTCTAAGTCTCCGTCCCAGCCCGACCCTCTCATCGCCCGAGCCTCCTCGAGGCTCATCGGCTCTATGACTGCCATGCGCAGCGCGAAATTCACCGCCTCGCGTTTGGTCCGCAGCCCGCGTTGGCGCATCACCAACTCGCAGGCCTCGTCATCGATGTCGATGTTGGTTCGTGCCATACACCAACAATACACCAATCATCGCCAGCACCGGCCGCAATACAGCCATCATGACAGTTCAGAGACTGAGGGCTTAGGGGCGGCGGTAGTCGAGCAATGACGAGCGTCCTTCAATGGCGGTCACAGTCACCAGCAGCACGCGCCCGTTGGCATCTTCGAGTCGGAGCTGATCATTACCGAGCGAAAAGTGAACCGGCTGCTGCTGGCCTTCGTTGATTGCCACATTGTCCGCGTACAGGTAGGTGCGGTCGTGGACATCGCGGATGGGGTTCAACCGTCCGTCCAGCCCCGGCAGGAATCCCGTGGACTCGGCGAACACCGCCGAGCCACCGTCCGGCGCTGACTCCAGTTCTATGGCAAGCGCACGCTCTGCGGGCACCCAACCCTGCTCGAGATGGGCGACACAGCCCTCGCTCGCTACGAACACGGTCATCGGCAACTCGGCCGAGTGCAGCTCCAACCGCGCGTCGCCTTGGGCATCGGTCACAGCACGCTTCCATGTCTTGTTCGGGAACAGCGCCAGCACGGTCGCTCCCTCTATCGGCAGTCCGGCGCCACGCACCGTCACAACGGGGGCTGCGGACTCCGCCGGTGGCGGTGCCGCGGGGATGGTCAGGCACAGCTCATCGCCGTCAAGCAACCGATAGGTCGGCAGCTTGCCGGTAAGAGCCTGGTTTTCGCGCCGGATAATCGTCACCCCGTCGCCCCTGCGCTCCATGAAATAACTTC
>JAPOSH010000064.1 GCA_026709815.1 bacterium
GGTGTTGGCGGGCGGGTCGGGTTCGTGGGGTGCTTTTTATCCGCGGCCGCCCCCGCCCCCCCCCCACCCCCCCCCCCCCCCCCCTTCCCAGGGTGAACGCAGGGGTCGGGTCGGTCGTGTCAGGGGTTGTTTTGTAGTTTTCGCTTTGTTGGCGGGGGTGCTGTCTTTGGCGGGGGCTTCTTCTGCGGCTGCTGTTGGGGGTCATGGTTGGCGTACGCAGGACAACGGGGTGATGGTGTTGCCGCAGGCGTTGATGACCTACCGGAACTATCAGGCCACGTGTGAGGGCACGCAGTCCGACGCTGCGGAGTTGAGGTGCACGGTGCAGGTGGACCGGGTGTGGTCGGTGAGGGTGACGGGGTACAGCCCCGCCGGGAACACGGAACCGTTCGACTGCAGGGTCGAGGGCTCCGGTCCTAATGACGGGCGCTGGCTGGACCCGGTCTCGTTCGGCGATGCGGGCATGTTCCCGTCCGAGCGGACGTGTTTGCGGACGCGCCAGCCGAGAGTGTTCGAAGGCGAGCACATGGTTGGGGCGTTGAAGGCGCAGACCCGTGAGGTCAATAATAATTTGGAAGGGGACGGGAACTTTGAGCGTTTGAGGGGTCCTTGGGCGTACCACGGCGCCGGATCGGATTTCGTGCAGTTGGACATGTCGGCGCTCGACGACGATCCCCGCACCGCGGTGTTCGGGGACTCAGGCGCCAATGACGGTCTCAGTTTCGATGACGGGGTCGCGTCGAGGCGGAAGCGTTCGGGCGCTCATGTGGACCAGGTGTGCTTCAGCGCCGACGTGGCAGGACTCTTTGCATCGACAGCAGGCGAAACAAGCGGTGAGCAGCGTCGGCCCGGCGACATGCTCGCGCACCAACAGTGGTGGCGCGGCTTCTTCCGCAACATCGGCATACCCGAGACCGGCTTCCAATCGTGGTGTGTTGCCAACCCGAATGGTCCGGGCACGTTGCAGGCTGATGCGGTGACGGATGTTGCTGAGTGGGCGCGTATTCATAAGCGGGTTAGGGATGAGCGGAGCCGGTTGGTGCGTCAGTCGGATGGTAGTTTTGTGGTGCCTGTGGATTGGGGTTTGAAGCCTGCGGGTGTGGGCGCGGGTGAGCGGTTCCGGTTGTTGGTTGTGACGTCTGCGAAGCGTGATGCGACGAGTAGTGATATCGCGGATTACGACGCTCATGTGCGTGATGCGGTGCGTTACGGCAGGATTGAGGTGCGTGGGCACGCGTCGGCGTGGCAGGCGGTGGCTTCCACGCCTTCTGTGGATGCGCGTGTTCACACGCGGACGCGGGTTTCTGATACGCCAGCGCAGGTGTGGTGGCTTAATGGTGTGCGTGTGAGCAGTGATTACAGTAATAATAGTGCGACTATTGTTAGTGCGCGTGCGGGGTTCTGGTCGCAGGGCTGGGAGCTAACTTTGAGGAATGGTGTTAGATCTCGGAGTTGGGATCTTTCTGCGGTTCGCGATGAGAATGGGCAGTCGTATCCGACTGATGTCGGCCCGGGCAGGGAGGGTATTTGGACGGGTTCGGATTTTTTCGGCACGCGGATTCGGGCGCGTTCGTTGGGTGCTGGTGATACGGCGGCGAGCGGGTCTCATTTCGTGCCGGGGGTAATCAATTATTCGCCGGTGTTTTCGTTGTATGAGCCGGTGGACAAGAAACTGAGGTTGTACGGGCTGTCACCGGTGTATGTGGTGGAAGGCCAACAACCAGCACAACAACAACCAGCACAACAACAGCAGGCACAGCAGTCCCCTCAGGACGAACAGCCGCCCGCTTACACGCCGCCCGCCGGTCTGATCTCCGGTGTGCGCGGGTATGCGGCGGAGACCCAGCATGGCGATGCCCATGTGGAGCGTTGGAACCGGGTGCTGGTGGCGTTCGGCGAGACGGTGGCCGGGTTCGGCGGCACCCCGATGGGCGCGGCGGAGGCGCAGACCTATGCTGACCGGGGTTGGGGCCGGTGGGTTCCGGTGGTCGCGGCTTTGGAGGCGTTGGAGCAGGCTCAGAGCTAGCCCGCCCAAGAACCGCAACAAAGCGAACCGCCGCAAGACCCGCAGCCACAAGACACCCCGCCCCCGACCCCTACGCCGACCCCGGTGCCGACGATTTCACCGTCCGCCCGGGGCGGATCACCATCCCGGCGGGCTACACCCGCAACGCGGGCGGGGTCTGGATCACCGACGACAACGACCAAGAACCCGACGAAACCCGTCTGCGGGGAGGGGGAACCTCAGAAAGATGGGCTTTGACCTCGGAAAACGGGATTGTGTTTGTCATCGGGGCCAGCATAGGTCGAAATGTGGAGCTTTCGCGGATTCGCGGGATGGGGGGGACCTCTGGTTCACCCTGGGTTTTGATGCGGGGTGGTTGGTAGGTTGGCGAACCGGGTTCGGGCTGAGACAATGGGGAGGTGCAAGACGCCGTCGCCCAGGTGATCGAGGTCATCCGCCCCGCAGTGCAGGCCGACGACGGGGACATCTTCCTGCGAGGGGTGGACGAGGAGACCGGCGTGGTCAGCGTGGAGCTGGTGGGCGCCTGCGTGAGCTGTCCCGCCTCAACCGTGACGTTGAAGGCCGGGGTGGAGCGGATCCTCAAGGACCGGGTGCCGGGAGTCACCGAGGTGGTGAACGTCGGCCAGAGCCTGCTGAGCGACGGCTCGCCGGTGGGCCTCTGATCCCGCCGCCCTCGCTTCGGCCATGGTCCCCCAGCGAACCGGCGCCTGGTACGTCAGCTACGGGCTGATCGCCGCCAACGTGGCGGTGTTCATCGTGGGCATGGCCATGGGCGACAGCCTCGGCGGCGGAGGCAGCGGAGACGGCCTCGTCTATCGTGCGGCCACGCTCGGGGGGAACATCGAGTATCTGGGCGAGTGGTGGCGGGTGTTCACCGGCGGTTTCCTGCACCACGGCGTCTTCCACCTCGGCGTGAACATGTTTTCGCTCTACCTGCTGGGAACAGCGCTTGAGCACTCTCTGGGGAAGCTCCCATTCACGGCGGTGTACCTGTCATCGCTGGTAAGCGGGTCGTTCGGAGCGCTGATCGAGACGCCCAACTCGCTGGTGGCCGGAGCCTCGGGGGCCATATTCGGGCTCATGGGCGCCCTCGCGGCTTTGTATCTGACCCAAGGGGTGGGTTTGTTCCAAACCCCGATCGGGCCGATTCTGGCCATCAACCTGGTGATCAGCTTCACCGTTCAGTCGGTTTCGCTGGGCGGCCACATCGGGGGGCTCATCGGCGGCTTCCTCGTGGGCGCCGCCGCGGCCCAGGCCGTCCGCCGCCAGCAGCACACCACGGCGATCCCGGTGGCGGCCGCGGCTTTGGTGGCCGGCTTTTCCTACGTCGGCGCCCTGTGGGCGGCCAGTCGCTCCACCGTGGTCCTCATCGTCGGTTAGACCACCGGTTCGTCGAAATGGGCCCGCAGGGTCTTGAGGTTGCGGCGCCACACCCATTCGAGGATGCGGGCGCCGATGACGCCGCCGGCCACACCCCCCATCCACCAGGGGAAGTCCAGTCGCTCGGCCCAGCAGAACTCGGTGCGATCGGTTCCCGCCGGCGCGAGAGTGAAACGCCCTTCGCCGGTGACCAGACCGGAGTGGCGCACTCCGATGGCCTCTCCCTCGGCCCATTCCGTGACCACCATGGCGTCGTTGAGGCGGAGCGGCCCGATCTTGGTGAGGCACTCGAAGGCGGTGCCCACCCCCTCGGTCTGATCGCCGAGAAAGGAAATCGACTCGGCGTCGGCCATCCACTCGGTATGAGATCGGATGCGGCGCACATACTCCCACACCGCCTCCACCGGCGCCTCAATGGTGGTGGAAACTCGGATATAGGCCATCGGCGGCCATTCTAAATGCGGTTCGCGGGGATCATCTCGCTCAGCAGATCGTAGAATTCGGGCCATGTCTGATGCCGGCGTCGAGTTCCTCGGGGCGCCGATCGCCTACCTGGACAACGCGGCCTCCACCCCGCTGTGCCCGGAGGCGATCGAGGCCATGTCGCCGCTGCATCGGGAGGTGTACGCCAACCCCACCGGCGCTCATCGGATGGCCCGGGACACCCGCCGCCTGATTGACGATGCCCGCGACGTGATGGCCGAGGCGCTGGGGTCGGCACCGGGGGAGATAGTGTTTACCGGCGGGGGAACCGAGGGCGACAACCTGGCGGTGGTGGGCCGGCAGATGCAGGCGGGCGGGGTCGCGGTGTGCTCGGCCATCGAGCATCACGCCGTGCTGGCACCGGTGGAGCGTCTCGGCGGCCGGGTGGTGGCGGTGGACGCGTCCGGGGTGATCGACTTCGATGCGCTGGCCGCAGCCCTCGACGGCGACGCCACCGTAGTGTCGGTGATGCTGGCCAACAACGAGACCGGCATGGTCCAGCCCTTGGAGGAGGTGGCCGAGGCGGTGCGCGCCGCAGCACCGCAGGCGGTGCTCCACACCGACGCAGTGCAGGCCTTTGCTTGGCTGGACGTGGCCGCTCTAGCCGCCTGCGCCGACCTGGTCTCGGTGAGCGCCCACAAGTTCGGCGGCCCCAAGGGCGTGGGCGCGCTGGTGGTGCGCGAGGGCGTGGAGCTGTGGCCGCTTCTGTTGGGAGGCGGTCAGGAGCGGGGGCTGCGCCCGGGCACGCACAACGCCTCGGGCATCGTCGGCATGGCCGCGGCCGCCGAGGTGGTGCTGAAGAGCCGGGCCGAGCAGGCGGTGCGGCTGGCCGGGTTGCGGGACCGCCTGGCAGACGGGGTGCTGGGCGCCGTCGAGAACACGGTGGAGACCGGGGACCGGTCGGGCAAGGTGGCCGGGTCGGCCCATCTCTGCTTCGAGGGCGTCGAGTCGGAGGCGCTGCTGTTTCTGCTGGAGGATGCCGGGGTGTACGCGTCGGCGGCGTCCTCGTGCTCCAGCGGGGCGCAGGATCCGTCCCATGTGCTGGCGGCCATGGGCTACGATCGGGCGCTGGCCGGGGGGGCGCTGCGGCTGTCTCTGGGCTATCAGACCACCGACGCCGACGTGGATCGGGCGCTGGCGGTGATCCCCGGCGCGGTGGCCCGCCTGCGGGATTTCGGCGCCGGGTAGGGCGGGGCTGTGCGGGTGTTGGCGGCCATGTCGGGGGGCGTGGACTCCTCGGTGGCGGCCGCGGTGCTGGCCGAGCAGGGCCACGATGTGGTGGGCGTTACCCTCAAGCTGTGGGGCGGGGAGTCCGACACGGGCTGCTGCTCGGTGTCGGACGTGGATGACGCCCGCCGGGTGGCCGATCTCTTGGGATTGCAGCACCATGTGTTCAATTTCGGCGACGCCTTCGAGCAGCGGGTGGTCACCTCGTATGTGGACGACCACGCGGTGGGCCTGACCCCCAACCCCTGCATCGAGTGCAACCGACACATCAAGTTCGACAAGCTGATGGTGCGAGCCGAGGCGTTGGGATTCGACGCCGTGGCCACCGGCCATCACGCCCGGCTGGAGGCGGTCGAGAGCGGATTCCGAGTGCGGCGGGGGGTGGATGAGGCCAAGGACCAGTCCTATGTGCTCTACATGCTGGGCCAGCAGCAGATGGCTCGGCTGCTTTTGCCCATCGGCTGTCTCACCAAAGCCGAGGTTCGGGAGCGGGCCGCTGAGCTGGGTTTGCGGAACTCGGCCAAGCCCGACAGCCAGGACGTGTGCTTCATCGCCAACCGGGCCGGGGGTCGGCACGGATTTCTCGCCCGCCGGTTGGGGGAGTGGCCGGGCACCGTCGTG
>JAPOSH010000139.1 GCA_026709815.1 bacterium
GGGAGGCGCTCGGCTAGCGCCCAGCGTTTTCGCTTCGACGGGTGGAGCCAGTATTGCCGTGTCGCGCCTCTTCAGCTAGGCTGCGCGAGATCGTTCGGGAACGCCGGTGTGAGTCCGGGGCTGTCCCGCAACTGTTACCAGGGAGCGACCCTTCGGCATGCCACGGCCTTCGGGCTGGAAGGCGAAGGTGAGCGTTGATCTGGGAGCCAGGATACCGAGCGTGAGCCAAATACCACGAGGATGGAAATGATCATGGCGACCAAGCCATACCCCGGCGTATGGCACAGAGACCCAACGCTGCGAGCAGGGTTGATGCCTAGCAGGACACGCGTGATCACCCCTGTAGCGCGCCGCTAGGGGGTCCTGTTGAAAACAATTCGCCAGGGGGCGATCGCGGCTGCCGCGGCCTTGGTCATCTTGGGCGCCGGCTGTGGCGGCGATGACGGACGCGCCGGCCAGGAAGCCGTGCCAGCTGTCGCCCGGTCGGGCGACGACGCGGCCACGGCACAGGGTGCAGCGTCTGGAGATGGGGCGACTCCCGGCTCAGAGCAGCCGACGGCGCGCCAGGCGTTTCCGGTCACGGTGTCCGGTGAGAACGGCGAGGTCACGATCTTTGAGCAGCCGAGCGCGATCGTGTCATTGTCGCCGTCGCTGACCGAGATCGTCTTCGCGGTCGGCGCCGGCGATCAGGTGATCGCGGTGGACCGCTCCTCGAACTACCCCGAAGGCACGCCGATGACCGACCTGAGCGGGTTTCGCCCCAACGTCGAGGCCATCGGGGATCTGGGACCCGACCTGGTGCTTTTGGCGCGAGATCGCGATGACATCGTCGCCACCCTGGAGGGCGTCGGCATCCGGGTGCTCGTTTTGGGTTCGGCGTCGACGCTGGACGATGTTGAAGAGCAGATCCTGGCGCTGGGGGCGGCTACCGGCCATGTCGATGCGGCCGAGGCTTTGTCGGAGTCCACCGCAGCGGCCGTCGACGGCCTGTTGGCCTCGGTGCCCGAGAGCGACGAGCCGCTGCGCTACTTCTACGAGGCTTCATCGGACTACCACTCGCTTACCTCAGACACGCTCATCGGGTCGATTCTCTCGGCGGCCGGGCTGGTCAACATCGCGGACGGGGTCGACCCCGCCGCTGGAGTGTTCCCCCAGCTGAGCGCCGAGTATGTGCTGGCCGAGAACCCGGAGATGATCTTCGTCGCCCACACCGACGGCTCCGTGCCGACCCTCGACGAAATCGGCGGCCGCGACGGCTGGTCCGGCCTCCAGGCGGTTCTCGCCGGCGACGTCGTGTTGCTCGATCCCGACATCGCCTCGCGCTGGGGGCCCCGGGTGGTGGAGTTGGTCGGTGTGATCGCGGCCGCACTGCAAGACCGCGGGTGAAGCAGACCCGCTTGAGGCGATGACCTCTGCCCGCCATCCGACCCGGCCTCCGGCCTCATGGCTGGCGGCCGCGGCCGCGGCCGCGTTGGCCGTCCTGGCGGCTGCGGTGGCGATAGGGCCGATCTCGCTGCCGTTCAGCGACGTCGCGGCGGTGCTGGCAGACCGCTTGCCGCTGGTGTCGGTCGACCACGATGTGGCCCCGGTCGCCGCGGCGATCATCACCGAAGTCCGTCTCCCGAGGGTCATCCTGGCCGGCCTGGTGGGCTCGGTGCTGGCCACCGCAGGAACCGCATTTCAAGCCACCTTTCGCAACCCTCTTGCTGATCCCTACCTGCTGGGCGCCGCAGGCGGTGCGGGTCTCGGGGTGACGGTGGCGCTCACCGAGACCGGCGGCAGCCTGGGCACCGCCAACCTCGGGGTGACGATGGCGGCGTTCGCGGGCGCCCTGCTCGCGGTGGCGCTGGCCTACGCGCTCGGCAGCAGTGCAGAGGGGCGCAGCGGAGCGTCGCTGATCCTGGCCGGGGTGGCCGTTGCCGCGCTCTTCGCGGCGCTGCAGACGCTGTTGCTCCAGCGTGACGACGAGGCGGTGCGCGACGTGTACGCGTGGCTCCTCGGGCGGCTGAACGTCGCCGGTTGGGACGAGGTGCGACTGCTGGCGCCCTCGGCGGCGCTGGCGATCGGCGCGATGGTCGTCGCGGCCCGGCGGTTGGACCTGCTGGCGCTGGGGGACGACGAAGCCGAGTCGCTCGGCGTCAACGCAGCTCGACTGCGGCTGGGGGTGATCGTCGCCGCGACGCTGGGCACCGCGGCGGCCGTTGCGGTCAGCGGGCTCATAGGGTTCGTCGGCATCGTCGTTCCCCACGCGATCCGCCTGCGGGCCGGTCCGAGCTATCGCCGCATTCTGCCGCTGGCGGCGATCCTCGGCGTGCCGTTCCTGTGCGGTGCAGACCTTTTGGCCCGCACGCTGTTGGCGCCGGCGGAGATTCCCATCGGCGTGGTGACCGCCGTCGTGGGCGCCCCGTTCTTCCTGGCGCTGTTGCGCACCAACCGGGTGGGCAGGGCGTGACCGGGCCGAGCCGATGACCCCCGGACCAGCGATCCGGCGAGGCGGCCGGTAGTGAGGCCGGCGGTGTATGCCACCGACCTGCGCGTCGTGGCTGGCGACGCGACACTGCTGGGTCCCGTTGCGCTCACAGTGGGCGCGGGCGATTGGGTCAATGTCATCGGCCCCAACGGCGCGGGCAAAACCACCCTGCTGCGAGCACTGGGCGGACTGGCCGACTTCTCCGGCCGCGTCGACCACCATGGGAAGCCGCTCAAGGCGCTGAGCCGCCGCAAGCGGGCCCGTAGCATCGGGTTCGTGGCCCAGAGCCCGGCCATCCCACCGGGGCTGACCATAGAGCAGTATGTGCTGTTCGGCCGTGCTCCCCATCTGAGGCCGCTGGCAAGCGAGGGCCCCCGCGACTTCGAGGTGGTGGCCCGCACGCTGGCCCAGCTCGGGCTGGCCGGGCTCTCCGAGCGCGAGGTGCAGACCCTGTCGGGCGGCGAGCGTCAGCGCACCGCCCTGGCCCGCGCCCTGGCCCAGGAGCCGCGGCTGCTGTTGCTCGACGAGCCGACCAGCGCGCTCGACATAGGGCATCAGCAAGAAGTCCTCGAATTGGTCGACCGGCTCCGCCGCGACATCAAGATCACCGTCATCTCCACGATGCACGACCTCACCCTCGCCGCTCGCTACGGCGACCACCTCGTCATGCTCGCCGCGGGCCAGGTCATCGCCTCGGGCCCGCCGGTGCAGGTCCTCACCGGCCCTCACCTGGCCGCTCACTACGGGGCCTGTGTAGACGTGATCACCCACCGGGGCCAGTTGGTGGTGGTCCCGATACGCGAAGATGGCGAACCCTCATCCGTCCCCGCTCGTCAGCCGTTACCCCGACCCAAGGAGCACCGCAATGCCAGAACGTGAACCCGACGACATTCCCACCGACGACCCGCGCCCCACCGAGCTGCGGCGAGCCCCATCATTGGTGCTCGTCAACACCGGGCCCGGCAAGGGCAAAACGTCGGCGGCCATCGGCGTCGTGGTGCGCGCCGTGGCCCGAGGCTGGCCGGTCGGCGTGGTCCAGTTCCTCAAGTCCGGGAAATGGCGAACCGGCGAGGAGAAGGTGTGCCGGGACCTGGGTGTGGACTGGTGGGCCGAGGGGGAGGGATTCACCTGGGACTCAGACGATCTCACGGTCGATCAGGCTGTCGCGGCCAAAGCCTGGGAGAACGCCGCCGCGCTGATCGCCAGGGGAGACCACCAGCTTGTCGTGCTCGACGAGGTCACCTATCCCCTGAACTGGGGATGGATCGACCTCGACGAGGTGGTCGAGGCCATCTCGACGCGCCCTGAGCATGTGAGCGTGATCCTCACCGGGCGAGACGCTCCCGCCCGAGTCATCGAGATCGCCGACACCGTCTCGGAGGTGGCCGAGGTCAAACACGCCTATCGTGCAGGCATACGGGCCAAAAAGGGCATCGACTTCTGATGGGCAAGCCGGCCGGCGGCTCGCCCACGGCGAGAGACCCTGCCCAACGCATTCTCGACGAGCTGACGGCTACCGTCGACTACTTCCGCATCCAGACCAGCCGCGACTCCGGCGGCGAGCGCACCTGGTTCTCCTGCGAGGAGCTGCTCGCCGACCCGGCCGCGCTGGTGAGCCTGGTGCGTTCCACGGCCCCCGGGCGCGGCACCGACGACGACGCCGTGGCTATGTCGTTGTTCGTGCAGGGCTACGCCTACCGGATCGCGTCGACGGCCATCGGCTCGTTCGTCATCTCCGGCGACGTGGTGTCGGTCGATCCGGCACAGACATCGGTGGCCATCGGCCGCCACCGTCCCAACGCGGTACACCTCGGCGAAGCCGCTCTGGTCGCCGCCCGCGGTGATCTCGCCGTATTGCACCGGGTGCTCGTCGACGGCCACCTCGCCGCGCTCGTCGATGCCGCCCACACCGCGGTCCGCATCGGGCGACCGCTGTTGTGGGCCAACGTGGGCTCGTCTTGTGCCGCCTCGTTCGGAGCCTTCGTCGATCCTCTGGCCCACGATGCACAGAGGATACGCGCCATGGTGGAGGGGTTCTTCGTCGCTGCCCGCGACGAGCTGGCCCAATCCGGGCGCGTCGCCCGCATCGGCCACGGCGCTGGCTGGGCGTGGGAGCGCGGCGCCTGCTGCCTGTGGTATCGCACCACGACCAGCGGCGGCGCCAAATGCGGCGACTGCTCGCTGTGGACCGACGCCGAGCGATCCGCCCGCTATGCCGAGGCGGCAGAGCAGCACTGAGCTGTGCTGTTGCTGATCTCCAACGCCGACACCGAGCTGCTGGCAATGCGCTCGGTGGTCGAAGACCTCCCGGCCGGCGCCGCGGTGCGGTGGGTCCATCCAGACCGTATCGAGGAGGCGCCGCGGCTTGACGGCGTGATCGCAGTGGTGGTCCGCCTCCTGGGAGGCGCCGATGCTTGGGACGGGCTCGCCGAGCTCTGCTCGCGGTGCCGCTCGGCCGGCGTGGCGTTGATTGCCGCCGGTGGGGAGGCCGCTCCCGACCCGGCTCTGCTGGCGCTCTCCACCGTCCCCACCGGCGTCGCGACCGAGGTACACCGCTACCTCGCCGCGGGCGGGCCGGCGAACATGGCCAACCTCGTCCGGTTCGTCACCGACACGGTGACGATGAGCGGCCATGGCTTCGAACCCCCCAGCCCGGTGGACGACGTGGGCGTGTGGGACGGCGCTGGGATCGGCCCCGGCGGATCGCGCCGCGACGGTCGGCCGCTGGTGGCGGTGATCTTCTATCGCGCCCACCTCGTGGCGGGCAACACCACCTATGTGGCCGACCTGTGCGAGGCGCTCGCCGAAGCCGGCGCCGATGCCGTAGCGCTCTGGACCTACTCGCTACGCCCCGACGCCGGCGGGCGGGTCGCGGTGCTGGAGCGCTGCTGCGAGCTGGGGGCCGATGTCGTGGTCACCAGCATCCGCGCCGGGGGCAGCGCGGTGGCCGACGGCTCGGGGTGGGAGGTGCCGGCCCTAGACGAGCTCGGCATCCCGGTGATCCAGGCCCCGGCATCGAGCCGCTCCCGCCGCGAGTGGGCCGACGATGATGCCGGCCTGTCGCCGCTCGACGTCGCCTCTGGGGTGGCCATCCCCGAATTCGACGGTCGCATCGTCGGCCCCACCTACACGTTCAAGGAGACCGTCGAGGGCGGAGCTGTCGAGGATTGGGCCGCCGGGGCCGAG
>JAPOSH010000021.1 GCA_026709815.1 bacterium
GGCCCCCCCCCCCCCCCCCCCCATATCCGTCATGCCCAATCTCAAGGATGAACCTAACCATGACTGACCTGGAGAGCCGGAACTTCTTCACCGACAACGACCTAGTGGGCAATCCCTACCAGTACTTCGACCGCCTCCGATCGCTGTGTCCCGTTCATCCCGAGCCCCACCACGACGTGATGATGGTCACCGGCTATCGCGAGGCCGACGAGGTGTACCGCGACACTAAGGGCTTCTCGGCCTGCAACTCGGTGACCGGGCCATTCCCCGGCTTCCCGGTGCCACTGGAGGGTGACGACGTAAGCCGCCTGATCGCCGAGCACCGCGACAAGCTGCCCATGGCCGATCTGCTCCCCACCATGGACCCGCCCGACCACACCAACCACCGGGCCCTGCTCATGCAGCTCATCGACCCCGAGCGCCTAAGCGAGAACGAGGAGTTCATGAGGCGCCTGGCCGACCGCCAGCTCGATGCTTTCATCGGACGGGGCCGCTGCGAGTTCATCAGGGATTTCGCCCAGCCTTTCGCCCTTTTGGTGGTGGCCGAGCTGCTCGGCGTGCCTGAGGCCGACCGGGACGACTTCACCCTTCAACTCCTGCGCGGCGGTGCCGAGCAAGGAACCGGCTCTGGTGACGAGAGCGACGTGGCCCAGAACCCCCTCGAATTCCTCTACGAGCGGTTCAACACCTACATCAAGGATCGCCGGGCCAACCCCCGCGACGACATGCTCAGCAGGCTGGCCACCGCCTCTTTCCCCGACGGTTCCACCCCCGAGGTGATCGACGTTGTGCGCATCGCCACCAGTCTGTTCGCAGCAGGAACTGAGACCACCGCGCAGCTGCTCGGCACCATGATCTATTTGGCGGCTGAGAGACCCGGACTCCAAGAGGCCCTCCGCCGCGACCGCTCTCTGATCCCCAACTTCGTGGAGGAGTCGCTGCGCATCGAGAGCCCGATCAAGGGCAGCTTCCGGCTCACTCGCCGCCCGGTGACCGTGGGCGGGGTTGAACTGGGGGCGGGCACCACGGTGATGGTGCTCAACGGGGCGGCCAACAACGACCCCGGCCAGTTCCCCGATCCCCGCAAGCTGGACATCTCACGCGACAACGCCCGCACCCATCTGGCATTCGGACAAGGGATACACGCCTGCCCTGGCGCCCCCTTGGTCCGCGCCGAGGCCCAGGTGAGCTTCAACCGCATCCTCGACCGCATGGCCGACATCCGCATCTCCGACGAAATCCACGGGCCACCCGGTGCCCGCCGATTCAGGCACGTACCCGTCTACATGCTGCGGGGACTCGCATCCATCAGCCTCGACTTCACCCCGGCCCGCGCCGAATCGGCTTGAGCGCGCCGAGAGTGAAGCGGCGCGCTTGGAGGGACTCGAACCCCCGGCCTTCTGATCCGTAGTCAGACGCTCTAATCCAACTGAGCTACAAGCGCAGGCACCCTTATTGTACCCTGCGTCCCCACGACAGTCGCTACTGGATTAGATGCGAGACGGGCAGTTTCGGAGCACGGGCGAAATCGCCGACGATGAGCCGGTGAGATCGAAAGTGGCCGAAATCCTGTACCCGCCGAACGGGATGAACGACGAGACCGTGATCTCTTGACCGTCGAGGTCGACGAGGAGATTGGCGAACTCGGCGATGGCGTCCTCGTACCGCAGAAACGATGCTTCGTTGCTGGTGCTGTTGATGGCCTCGAACGTCGCGATCTCGCCGCCGGCGAGCACGAGTTCGAGTTCGTAGGTATCGATGCGAGACGTGACGAACCAATCCCAGACCACATAGGTCCGCAGCAGCGGCTCCTCGCGGGCATCGCTCTCGAAGCAGGCCACCCGCAGCTCGGGAACCGCGCCGGCGGGGGCGCGCTCTGAGCTGATCGCAGAAATGTAGGCCCCCTCCCGCCAGAGCCTTCCGAGGTTGGGCTGATGCCGCCCGTCTTCCTCATAAACCTGCCAGCCGACTTCGACCGGAGGATCGCCGGACGGGGGAAGGCCGGCCGGACCTTCGAGATCGCATCCGCCGGGCACCAGGCCGGTGTCAACGCCGAACCGGCACCGGTAGACGTTCAAAAGCGCCTCCTGTGAGGCAATCAGAACATCTCTGTCGGCAACCTCGGTGGCGCCGGTGTGGCCGCTGAACAGCGGTGGACTCACTGCGGGCCGGACGGGCACGCCCCAAAAGCATCCGCCGGGTACCAGGCCGGTGTCGATGCCGAACCGGCACCGGTAGACGTTCAGCAGCGCCTCCTGTGAGGCAATCAGAGCATCTCTTTGCCTGACGCCGTCCGCGCTCACGGCCGAGGCGGGCGCGGCCAGCACAGCACCCAGCATGATCAGGCCGAATAACGGCATGACCATCATGTGCTTCGCCCTTCGACCCACTGCCGTAAATATACAGTTTGCCCCTGTCCATGCCGATGTTTTGCAGGGGGTTTGCAGCAGGATCGCTCTTTTTCTGTGTCTGCGGAAGGTATGGGATTCGAACCCATGGTGACCCGGAGGCCACAACGGCTTTCGAGGCCGCCCCATTCGTCCGCTCTGGCAACCTTCCACAACCCAGGGTAGCGGGCCGCAGACGGGGGCTCACAGCCCATAACCTGACCCTGTGACCGACGACCGGGCGTTGATGGAGTTGGCCTTGGCCGAGGCTCGGCGGGCCGGCGAGCGGGGCGAGGTGCCCATCGGCGCCGTGGTGGCCATCGAAGGGGCCGTGGTGGCCGCCCGCCACAACGAGCGGGAGAGCACCGGCGATCCCACCGCCCACGCCGAGATCCTGGCGCTGCGGGACGCGGCCGCGGTCTGGGGCTCGTCCCGGCTCACCGGAGCGACGCTGGTGACCACGCTGGAGCCCTGCCCGATGTGCGCGGGGGCGGCGGTGACAGCCCGTGTGGGCCGGGTGGTGTTCGCCGCTGAGGATCCCAAAGCCGGGGCGTGCGGCACGCTCTACAACCTGGGGGCCGACCCCCGCCTGAACCACAACTTCGACGTGGTGCCCGGCATCGGACGCGAGGAGTCGGCTGCCCTTTTGAGAGGCTTCTTCGCCGCCCGACGCTGAGGCTCAGCTGCTCTTCCCGCCGAAGGCGCCCCGCCGCGGGCGCACCCGGCCCGCCCCCCGGCGACGGGGCCAGAAAAGCCAGGCGGCGAGAGCTGCGGCCACACAGATGATGACGGCCAGCGCCACGGTGGCCCCACTGAGGCCGCTTGAGCTTCCCGACCCTTGCGCGGCGGAGGCGGGCAGCCACTCAGGCGGATCGGCCGCCGGATCGTAGGTGAATTCGAACTCCTCAGTGGCCCAGTCGCCATCGCTCTGGTCGAGCAACTCCCAGACCACCCGGTACCGGCCAGGCTCGGTCAAAGAGCCGAAGCGGCCCTGAACCAGGTGGCCGTCCACCGTGATCGCCGTCAGGCTGCGGCCGCCATCGGGATACTGCAGCGCCACCCCATTGGAACCGTGGGGCTGAATGGGGTCTCGGAACTCCATCTCCACCCGGTCGACCAACCCGCCCACCGTTTGACCGGGTTTCGGCGCCGACCGGACCATCTCGGCATGGGCGTCGGCGGCCCGGCCCACCACCGCCAAAATCGATGCCAAAAGGCCCAGAACAAGCGAAAATGCCAGCACGAACGCGATTGCCCTTCGTGTCCGAACCCGCATTGCCCAACCCTATGCCGCCATTGGCGCTCCCAAACAGCCGACGGCGCCCGGTTGGGCGTATCGTGCAGGACGTGCATGCGATGGGAGGCGCTCACAGCGCCATGGGCCACGATCCCGCCGGGGTCAAGGGCAAGCGGATCGCCGGTCAGACGATCCGCCGGGTTGCCGGCTTCGCGCGTCCCTATCAGGCCATGCTCGTCGGGTTCGTGGCGGTGCTTTTGCTGGGGGCGCTGCTGTCGCTGGTGCCGCCGCTGCTGTTCCGGCAGATCATCGACGAGGCCATTGAGAACCGGGACCGGGGCCAAGTCCACCTGCTGGCGGGGATCATCGTGCTGGCCGCTTTCGGCGAGGCCGCCCTGTCCTTCATCGAGCGCTACTGGTCGGCCCGCATCGGCGAGGGGCTGATCTACGACCTGCGGGTGAAGCTCTACGACCACGTGCAGCGCATGCCGATGGCGTTCTTCACCCAAGTGCAGACCGGCTCGCTGATCAGCCGCATGAACAACGACGTGATCGGCGCCCAGCGGGCGTTCACCGGCACGCTGGGGTCGGTGGTGTCCAACACCATCGTGCTGGCCACCACGCTGGTGGCCATGTTCTTGCTGGAATGGCGGCTCACGCTGTTGGCCCTGGCCCTGCTGCCGGTGTTCATCCTGCCCACCAAGCGGGTGGGCCAAAGGCTCCAAGCCCTCACCCGGGAGTCCATGGAGCACAACGCCTCCATGAACACGGTGATGACCGAGCGGCTGAACGTGTCGGGGGCGCTGCTGGTGAAGCTGTTCGGGCGCCACGACTCCGAGCGGGACGGGTTCGGGGCCACCGCCGGGCGGGTGCGCGACATCGGGGTGCGCAGCGCAATGTACGGGCGGACGTTCTTCATCGCCCTGAGCCTGGTGGGGGCGGTGGGCGCCGCGGTGCTGTACTGGGTGGGGGCCCAGCTGGTGATCTCCGGGGCCATCACGGTGGGAACCTTGGCGGCCATGGGGCTGATGGTGGTGCGGATCTACACCCCGCTCACCAGCTTGACCAACGCCCGGGTGGACGTGATGACCGCGCTGGTGTCGTTTGAACGGGTCTTCGAGGTGCTCGACACCCCCAATCCCATCGCCGACCGCGCCGATGCGGTGACCCTGCAAAAGCCCAGGGGCCGAATCGAGCTGGCCGACGCGACCTTCGCCTACCCGCCCAGCGACGACCGGCTGGCCTCCTTGCAAGCCGACGCCGGCACCCCGGAGATCGCTGGCACCCCCGACACCACCGGCCAGCCGGTGTTGCGCCACGTGTCGGCGGTGATCCAGCCGGGACAGCTGGTGGCGCTGGTGGGGCCATCGGGAGCGGGCAAAACCACCCTGGCCGCGCTGTTGACCCGGCTCTACGACGTGGACGCCGGAGCGGTGCTGATCGACGGAACCGACATAAGGGATATGACCCAGGAGTCGCTGCGAGCGGCCATCGGGGTGGTGCCCCAGGATCCCCATTTGTTCCACGAGACGGTGGCCGACAACCTGCGCTACGCCCGACCGGACGCCACCGGCGCCGAGATGGAAGCAGCCTGCCGCTCGGCCTGCATCCACGACCTCATCGCCTCGCTGCCTCAGGGCTACGACACGGTGGTGGGCGAGAGGGGCTACCGCCTGTCGGGCGGGGAGAAGCAGCGGCTGGCCATCGCCCGGGTGCTGCTCAAAGACCCAGCCATCGTGGTGCTGGACGAGGCCACCAGCCACCTCGACAGCGAGAACGAGGCGCTGGTACAGCAGGCGCTGGGGCTTGCCCTCCGAGGGCGCACCGCAGTGGTGATCGCCCACCGGCTTTCCACCGTCACCAACGCCGATTTGATCTTGGTGCTCGACCGGGGGGAGCTGGTGGAATCAGGCCGGCATGGGGATCTGCTGGGCGCCGAGGGGCTGTACGCCGAGCTGTACCGCACGCTGGTTCGCAACGAGCAGCAGCCGCTGACGAAAGGCGCGATATGAGCCGGCTCGACTCGACTCGGCTCCGAGCAGCCTCCGGGTCGACGGCGTTCACCGTGGCCGAGTTGGCCGAGCGCATCAAGCAGACCCTGAGCAGCGCATTCGGCGACGATTTGTTGGTGGAGGGCGAGATCCGCAACCTGAGCCGTGCCCGCAGCGGACACACGTACTTCGACTTGGTCGAGCCCGCCGCCGTCAATGGCGCCGGGCGCCAGCCCGAGGCGTCGGTGTCGGTGGCGCTGTTCCGGTTCAACCGCGAGCGGGTGGAGGAAACACTGCGCCGCCACGGCGGGATGGCCATGGAAGACGGCATGAAGGTCCGCATCCAAGGCAAGTTGGACTTCTGGCCCCCGGCCGGTCGCCTCCAGATCTACATGTCGGGCATCGACCCCAACTTCACGCTGGGAGAGCTCGAGGCTGAGCGGCTTCGGCTGTTGGAGAAGCTGCGCGACGAGCAGCTGCTGGCCAAGAACCGCGGGGTCCCATTCCCTGCGGCCCCTCTTCGGATCGGACTGGTCACCTCCGACGGCAGCGCGGCTCACCGCGACTTCGTCGACGAGCTGGAGGCCAGCGGCTTGACCTGGGAGGTGGTGCTGGCCGACACCCCGGTGCAGGGCATCGACGCGCCACGGCTCATTGCGGCGGCTATCGCGGCGACGAGCCGAGCCGGCGCGGACGTGATCGCGGTGGTGCGGGGCGGCGGGGCCCGCACGGATTTGGCCGCCTTCGACAGCGAGGCTGTGGCCCGGGCCGTCGCCGACGCCCCGGTCCCGGTGGTCACCGGGGTGGGCCACGAGATCGACCGGACCATCGCCGACGATGTGGCCCACGAGGCCCAGAAGACGCCCACCGCCGCGGCGGTGTTCATCGTGGGCGCGGCCCGGCTGCACCTGGAGTCGGCCGAGCAGGCTTGGGACGGCATCGCCAAGCGGGCTGAGCAGCTCCTGGGCAACGCCGATCAGCAGCTGGCAACAGTGGGGCAGATCGTCGCCCGCGCCGCGGAGGCCCATCTCCAGCAGGCGGGCAGCCGGCTCCGCCGCCGAGCGGCCCGAATCCGAGAGCTGGCCGAGAGCCGCACCCGGGTCGAGACCCGCAGGGTGGACGGCTGTGCGGAGACCGTTCGGCACCGGGCTGCGGCCGCCGTCGCCGACGGGCGGCGCACACTGGAGCAGAAGTCCTCGGCGGTGGCGGCTCTGTCCCGGCGAGCCCCGAGGGCCGCGGCCAAGGAGCTGGGCAATCTGGAGAGCCGGGTGCGTCTGCTCGACCCCCGGGCGATCTTGGCCCGCGGCTGGTCGATCACCCGACACCGCGGCAAAGTGGTGCGCGATCCGGCGGCGGTGGCGGTGGGCCATGAGCTAGTGACCACCCTGGCCGAGGGCGAACTTCACAGCACCGTGTCGCAAGGCGAATGAGGAGCATGAGACGATGAGCGCACCCGAGATCGGCTACGCCGACGCACTGAGCGAGCTTCAGCAGATTCTGGGTGAACTGGAAGCCGAGCGCATCGACATCGACGTGCTGGCGGTGAAGGTCGAGCGGGCCGCGGAGCTGATCCGGGTGTGCCGGGGGCGGATCAATGACGCCGAGGTGCGGGTGAAGCAGATCGTGGCCGGACTGGACGCCGCCAACGAGCACATCGCGGCAGAAGAACAAGCCGACTGGGACGAGTCGCTCTCATCCGACTAGAACAGCATCTACCCGGCGCATGTTGGACTGCCGCTGAAGCGGGGAGCGCGTCTTGCCCATCGAGAAACTCAAGACCGTCGATGCTTTCATCGTCTTCGATCTGGCCGACGCACCCGAGTCGGCGGGCATCGTGCGATCGGCCCGCAAGATCCTGCCGGGCGGGGCGAGCGATCTGGCCCGATCCATGACCTACGCATTCGCCACCTTTGAGATGCGTCGCAGCGGAGCATCGGCGGGAATCAACGCCCCCGACGACGACCGGGCCGATGCGGTGGCCAAGTTCGCCGCCGAGATCGCCCCGATGGTGGCCACGGGCCGCTTTCTGCCCGAGCCGGGCGCCCGGGTGCCGCGGACCGCATTGGCGCCGCTGGCGGGATCCGATCCCCGAGCAGTCATCGGAGAGACGGCCGAGCAGGCCACCGTGGCCGGTGTGGTGGCCGCTGCCGCACAAGTCAGCGGCGGCCTGGACGGCCGCACCGCGGCCATCGAGGGCTCAGGACCGATGTGCGACGCCCTGGCCACGGCGGTTGAGGATCAAGGCGGCACGATCGCTGATATGAGCGGCCCGGCCGATGTGCTGTTCGCCGGCTCGAAAATGGGGGCCATCGACCACAAGTCGGCCCAACAACTCCAGGTGGGCACCCTGGTGCCCTACGGTCCGATCCCGGTCACCGCTCGGGCGCTTGCCACCCTCGGCCGGGCCGGGACCACCGTGGTGCCCGACTTCATCGCCACCGCCGGATCGCTGTTCGCCTGGTGGCCCACCGGCGACCTTGCCCCCGAGGCCGTCACCGCCGACGCCGCCACCGGGATCACCGCCTCCCTAGAGGAGATCGCCGGCCACCCCGACGGCCTTTTTTTGGCCGCCGCCCGGCGGGCCGAGGCCTTCATCGCCACTTGGCAAGACCGCCTCCCGTTCGGCCGCCCCCTGGCCCCGTAGGAGTCTCGCTCCGGTGGAGCTGATGGGACTCGAACCCACGACCCCCTGCTTGCAAAGCAGGTGCTCTAGCCAGCTGAGCTACAGCCCCGGATGATTCCAGCGTACCGGGCGCCTTTCTGAGGCGTCGATGCAATAGGCCGTTCAATGTGACCAGTGCTCAATGTGACCGGGGGGCGCTGTCGTGTTGTAATGGCCCCGGTGCGATTCGATTTGAGCGACGATCAGGAGTTCTTCCGGGAGACTGCTCGTCGTTTTATCGAAGCCGAGGCGCCACCCAGCGCAGTGCGGGAGTGGCATGGCCTGCCCGGGGGCTTTCCGCCGAGTTGGTGGCAGACCGCGGCCGAGCTGGGCTGGACCTCCCTCATGGTGCCCGAGTCGCTGGGCGGGGGCAGCATCTCCGGGCGACCGATCATCGATGTCACCATCGTGGCCGACGAGATGGGCCGGGGTGTGGTGCCGGGGCCGTTCATGCCCACCAACGTGGTGGCCGACACTCTGGGCCGATCGGGGAACCCCGATCAACAGTCGCTGCTGGAAGGGGTCGTGGCGGGCGAGGTCGTGATGGCATGGGCGTTCTGCGAGCCGGGCGGCCACTGGACCGCCGACCATGTGGCCGCCGCGGCGGCGCCGGTGAACGGCGGCTACGCGCTCTTTGGCGCCAAGACCGCGGTGGAGGCCGCCGCGCAGGCCCACCACTTGCTGGTGACCGCCCGGACGCCTGATGGATTGGCCCAGTTCCTGCTGCCCTCTGATACTCCCGGAATCACCATCACCCCTCAGGAGTCGCTGGATTTGGGCCGTCGCTTCGCCGAAGTGCGCCTCGACGGGGTGGACGTCGGCCCTGAATCTGTGGTGGGCGCGCCGGGAACAGCGACCGATGCCGATGTGGAGCGTCAGCGCCATCTGATGATGCTGCTCCAGTGCGCCGACAACGCCGGATCGGCGGCCCGGGTGCTGGAGTTCACCGTTGCGTACGCTTTCGACCGCTACTCGTTCGGGCGACCTCTGGCGTCGTATCAGGCCCTCAAGCACCGCTTCGCCGACATGAAGCTGTGGTCGGAGGCCTCGCAGGCCGCAGTGGACGGAGCGGCTGACGCACTGGCCGATGCCCGCGATGAGGATCGGATGGTGAGCGTGGCCAAATCGTACGTGGGCGACCGGTCGGTAGAGCTCATGCAGGACTGTGTGCAGATGCATGGCGGCATCGGGGTCACCTATGAGCACGACCTGCACCTGTACCTGCGCCGGGCCACCGTCAACCGCGGGCTGTTCGGCACCCCGGCCGACCATCGTGACCACCTGTCGAGAATCAGCGGGTACTAAAGCGGGCATCAAAGGGTATGAGAAGGCGATGATCATGGACGACTTTGTGTACGCCGAGACCGATCCCTCCGAGCTGGCCGAGTATCGGGAGCAGGTGCAGACCTGGATGAGCGAGAACATGCCCCGGCGCGACCCCGAAAATCCCTGGCATCCCACCCAGGACGACGACGAGCGCAGCAGCCGCAACCGGGAGCTCCAGCGGCGGCTGTTCGACGGGGGGTACGCCGCGGTGTGCTACCCCGTCGAGTACGGCGGCCAGGGCTTGACCATCGCCCACCGGCGGATCATCGACGAGGTGAGCATGGGCTTCGACATGCCGCTGCTGTTCAGCGTGCCCACCTTGTCGATCTGCGGGCCGACCATTCTGGAGTACGGCACCGAGCAGCAGAAGCAGCGCTACATACCGGCCTGGATCCGGGGCGACGAGCTGTGGGTGCAGTTCATGTCCGAGCCCAGCGGCGGTTCTGACATGGCCGGCGCCCTGACCCGGGCCGACCGCGACGGCGACGCCTTCGTGGTCAACGGCTCCAAGATCTGGAGCACTTTCGCCCAGCGCTCCGACTATGCCCTGATGCTGGCCCGCACCAACTGGGAGGTGCCCAAGCACCGGGGCCTGACCATGTTCATCGTGCCCATCGGCCACCCGGGCATCGAGATACACCCCATAAAGATGGTGGACGGCACCGAGGAGTTCTGCCAGGAGTACTTCAACGACGTCATCCTCCCCGCCGAGAACGTGGTGGGCGAGGTTGACGACGGATGGACGGTGGCCAGCCGCCTGCTGTTCCACGAGCGGGCCGCGGTGGGTGGCGCCTCGCCCTACACCCAAGGCCGGCATCGGGGCCGCGCGGCCTCGGGATTGGCCGACTTGGTGTCGGGCGCTGGCCGTCGCCGCGCCGACGAACAAGGTCGCCTGCGCCAGCAGATCGGTGGTTTGGTGACGATGAGGCAGCTCGAGCCTCTGCTGTCGGCTCGGGTGGTGCGGGGGATAGAGAAGGGCAGGCTCCCATCCCCGGCAGGATCGCTGGTGCGCTTGTTCCACGGCCTGGCCCAGCTGGAGCGCCAGACGACGGCGTTCGAGGTGCAAGGCGATGCCGCGCTGGTGTGGAACCCGGGCGATGCCAGCGGCGGCTACGGCGTGGAGTATGTCCAGCGTCAGCAGGCCTGCATCGGCGGCGGGACCACCGAGATGGCCCGCAACATCATCAGCGAGCGCCTCCTCGGCATGCCCCGCGAGCCTGCGGCCGACCGCGACCTCCCCTTCAACCAAGTCCCCCGCAGCGGCTGAGGCCAGCCTTGTGGGCCGCGGCGCTATGGCGCCGGGAGGCGCTCGAAGAGCGCTGGCTCAGTCGTCTTGGTTCTGCTCGCCTTGGCTTTGGTTCTCTTGGCTTTGGTCTTCTTGGTCTTGGTCGTCTTGGCTTTGGTCGTCTTGGTTTTGGGGGATTTGCTTTGTCATGGCCACGACGTTGCAGCCTTGTTGGCGTTGCACGCTGACGGTGTCCATGACCCGGAGCACGAGGGCGAGTCCCAGTTGCTCGAGGTTGGAATCGTCCAATATGAGCTCGGCGGCTGAAGAGGGAATTTGAGCCGTGGGCAGCGGCTGCCCGGCATGGGCGATGAGAATCAGCAGCTCGTCGGGGTCTTGGTAGAGCGCGAGTTCGATTCGCTGGGGTTCGTCGCCCTCAAAGCTGTTCTCGATGGAGAAGCTGAGGATCTCATCCACGGAGAGATTGAGGGTGTAGGCGAGCTGGCTGCCGAGTCCGTGCTGGGTGCAGAACTCCTCGATCGCCGCGGCCACCCTGGCCAGCTCGCGTAAGTCGTTCACCAGCGAAAGCTCCAGAACAGCGCCTTGGGCCGGCTCAGGCGGGGACATCGTTTCGCTCACTGCTCACTCTTCTCGCAGAGAGTCGCTGAAGAAATCGGTGACCGGTTTGGCGAGGTAGCTGATCACCGAGCGGTCGCCCGTGCTTATCAGCACTTCGGCGGGCATGCCGGGTATCAGCGGCAGCCCGCCGCCTTCGCCTTGCGCGGTCGCATCTATGGCTACCTCCGCCTCGTAGTAGGAACGCCCGGTCCGCGGGTCGGAGATCGTGTCGGCTGACACCCTCATCACCGTCCCACTCCGCTCTGGGGTGGTCTGGTACTGGAAGGCAGGAAAGCGGATGGTCGCCTCTTGGCCCGCGTACACCCGGTCGATGTAGACCGGCCGGATCTGAGCCACCACGATCAGCGCCGAACCGTCGGGCACGATGTAGAGCAGCGGCTCCGCAGGACGCACGATGTCGCCCGGCCCGGAGACGGCAAGGCCGAACACGGTTCCGGAGACAGGCGCCAGCACTTCTTGTCTGAAGACTCGGCCGCGCAATGACCGCTCACGGCGGGTGAGTTCTTGTGCTTGGGAGCGAACCTGCTGGAGTTGCGCCTCTACCTCGTCTGAGCGCTCCGCTTCCAGCTTCAATAGCTCCGCTTCTAGCTCGGCGGCTTCCTGCGGCCCTGGGGCCGACTCGATCCGGCTTTGCAGCAGCCCGGTGAGCTGCGCATGGAGGTCGCTGCGGGTGGCGAAGGCCAGCTCCTCTTCGCCCAGTAGCTGCTGCACCTCATGGGACTGCTCGGCCAGTTCCAGGAGCTGGTCGTCCCAGGAGATGAACTCCTCCTGGCGGAGCTCCGCTTCCAGTCGGTCGCGGTGGGCCTGCAAGGCGGCGAGGTCCAGTTCGATCGCCTCCAGCTCCGAGTTGATCTGCCCGACGGCGAAGCGCAGCAGCGGATCGCCAGGCTCGACGCTGTCGCCGTTGGCGACTAGGACCTCGGCCACGACTCCGCCGTCTAAGTGCTCAATCGGCTGGTTGCGGGTCTCGCCCGCGACCTGGGCCGGGGCCACCACCGCGCTGTCCACCGATGCCCCCACTCCCCATCCCACCAGTCCAACCACCAGCGCGACCACGCCGAAGGTTCCCAAAAGCAGCGGCCGCCGGGCGGAGTACCGCCCCTCGTCGGTATCCCGGTTCATGGCTTGCCGGTGCCCTCTGACGGTGCGGCAAGCGCCGGTTCACGGGTTTTGCGCCGAAGGCGTTGAACGACGGCGTTGATCCGGCGCTGGCGGATGTCGTCCGCAGATACCTGGCCCTGCGGTCTTGGGCCGGCGCCGGCCGGTGCCGTGCCAGCCTGTTTCAGGGTTCGAACAGGTCGGCGACCGCCGCTTTCGCTCACTGCGGGCACCGGTCGGCCTTCCTCCATGATGTAGACCGCATCGCACTGCGCGAACGCCCCGTGCCGGTGGGCCACCACCACCGCTGCCCCGCCCCGCTGCTTGTGAGCCTCCAGCGCCCGGGCCATGGCCATTGTGCCCTCGGCGTCGAGGTTCGAGTCAGGCTCGTCCATCACGATTATCACCGGGTCGCCGAAGAAGGCCCGCGCCAGCGCGATCCGCTGCCGCTGACCGCCTGACAGCGCCGCGCCGCCCGAGGAGACCCGAAAGTCGTAGCCGTCGGGCAGCCCGAGGATCATCTCGTGGGCCCCGGCGCGTTTGGCCGCCTTGACGATGTCATCATCGGACGCATCCTCGGACAGCCTCGCGATGTTCTCCGCCACGGTGCCGTCGAACAGCACCACCTCTTGCGGCAAATAGCCCACATGCTCGCCCAGCCGGTCGCCGTACTGCTCAAGCTCAGCGCCGTCGAGGCGGATCGAGCCCCCAGCGGGTGGCCACACCCCGGCCAGCGCCCTCGCGAAGGTGGACTTGCCCGACGCGGTGGGCCCGGCAATCCCCGCGGCCTGTCCCGGCTCGAGCCGCAGGCTGGCGTTGCGGACGATCGCGTATCGAGCCCCTGGCGGGGCCACCACCACCCTGCTGGCGTCGAGCACAGCCCGCGGCTTGGGCAGAGAAGTGCGGGGCATGGCCTCCGGCGTCGCCGTCAGCAGCGCCGACAAGGAGCGGTACGCGCCGACCGCCCGCTGCATCAACGGCCACTGCCCTATAGCTGAATCTATCGGGGCCAGTGCCCGGCCCAGCAGAATCGACCCCGCAATCATCAAACCCGGGGTTATCTCCCCTTCGATCGCCAGCCATGCCCCCAGACCCAGCATCATGGATTGCAGGAACAGCCGCAGCGTCTTCGACGTGCTGGAGAACAAACCCAACCGGTCAGACGACTCCAAGGTCTGATCGAGCACGCCGAGGCGCAGCTGCTTTGAGCGGGCCACCACTGCATCGCGCATCCCGAGCCCCGCGACCGTCTCCCCCCCGGCCCGCATCTGCTCGATGAAAAAAGTGGACTCGTTGGTCTTCTGCTGCAACTCCTGCTGAAGCTTGGCGGTGCGCCTCTGGCTCAACAGGGCGATACCCGCCAGCAGCACCCCTGAGAACACCGCCAGCACCCCCAAAAGCCAGTGGAAGGCGAACAGCACGGCCAGGAAGACCGGGGTGAACGGCGCGTCGAAGAACGCGAACGGCGCTGCGCTGGAGCAGAACCGCTGTATCGCCTCCAAGTCTTGCGGGCCGGTGCTCGGATGCGACCGCTCAGCCGGTGAGGCTGACCGGTCCAAAACAGCTCGAAGAACCCGCGAGTCCAACCGCGACTGCAGCCGGGCGCCGGCCCGGGCGAGCACCCGGCTCCGGGCGTAGTCCAGCACGCCCATCATCAAGAACAAGAAGGCGACGATCAACACCAGCGCGAGCAGCGTGGCCTCAGATCGCGACGACAGAACCCTGTCGTACACCTGCAACATGAACACCGGCCCCGTCAACATCAACACATTGACGAACACGCTGAAAAGCCCGCACGCCGCGAAAAGCTTGCGGCACTCGGAGATAGCCGCTCGTATCTCCCGAGAGCCCTCGCTTGCGTCGTTCACACCTGGCACTTGCCATAAAGTAAACCAAGCAAACACGCTCTGCATAAATCGGGGGAACCCTATGAAGAACAAAAAGAGGCGCGGGCTGATCGGAGTGCTGCTGGCGCTGGCCATGATCGCCGCAGCCTGCGGCGGCAACGACGACGATGGCAATGGCGGCAATCCTGCTCCCGCCTCGGCCACTGAGGCACCGGCCGAGGCTGAGCCGGGACCGGGATCACCGGCACCGGAAACCGAGTCCGAAGAAGCCGCCCCCGCAGAGCCCGCGCCCGGCATAGGAGACGCCCCAGAAACCGAAGAGCCGGTGTTCGAGCCGGCCCCCACTGAGGAGCCGGCGCCGGAAATACCCCTCACCGCCACTTGGCGGGGCGTGACCGCCGACACCATCACCATCGGCGTCACCTACCTCGACATCGACCAGCTGGTGGAGCTCGGCTTCTCCCCGGCCACTTGGGGCGACCAAGAGCTGATGATCCAGGCGCTGGCCGACGACGTCAACGAGCGGGGCGGCATCAACGGCCGGCAGTTGGAGGTTGTCATGGACAAGTACAGCCCCATCGGCGCCACCGAGGCCGGGTGACCGAGGACAACGAGGTGTTCGCCGTGTTGTTCGGGTTCCTGGGCCCGGCCGAGGTGGCCAACACCTGCATCGTCGGCACGCAGGAGACGATCCTGGTCGGGGGGACCATCACCGCCGAGCGCCTAGCCGAAGCCCGGGCGCCGTGGGTCAACGAGCGGGTGACGCGCGAGGTCAGCACCGGCGCTCTGTTCACCCTGCTCGAAGCAGAGGGAATGCTCGAGGGAAGGTCGGTTGCGGTGGTGGCCGACGCTTCGGCGGCCCCGCAACTCGGGGAGGTGGCCGACCTGCTGCGGGGGCGGGGAATCGAACCGGTGCTCGAGATCGCCACCTCCGCCCAAGTGTCTGATCTCATCGCCCAGAACCAAGAGTGGGCCGCATTGTCGGAGCGCATCCGAGCCGCGGGCGCCAACACCCTCCTGCTGGTGGGCAACGCATCGGCCGGCATCGAGAATGCCGCGCTGAACGGGCTGGAGGTGGACATCTGGGCCACCGACGCCTCTGGGCTGGGCAGCAACATCGGCAACAACGTGAACCCCGAGTCGGCCCGGGGCGTGATCACCGTGAACGCCATGACCGGCGCCCAGATATTTGAGACCGATCCCCGGTTCAAAGAGTGCCTCGACGCGTTCAACGCCAGACATCCCGACATCGAGGTCAAGCACCCCGACACCCTCGAAGAAGGCGAGCCGCTTTGGTATAACGGCTTGTCCGCCCACTGCCGGTTCTTCCAGCTCTTCGAGCTGCTGGCCACCGCGGCCGGGCCCAACCTGACCCACGAGACCTTCGCCGAGGCCATCGCCGGCATCGGCGAGTTCTCGATCGCCGGCCAGCCCTACGCATCGTTGGGGCCGGACAAGCTCTCCAGCAACGACTCCTTCCAGCTCTTGGAGCAGGATCCCGATCGGGGGGCACGGGGCGAGCTGGTGCCGATCGGCCCGCTGCGAGACGCAACGCCGTAGGCGGGCGGCACTCTAGGCGGGCGGCACTCTAGGCGGGCGGTTCTGAACTGACCGCTCCTGCGCAAAGGAGAATACGGTTGCGGCTATGAGCGATGGTCCTTCCGCATCCCATCGGCTGGCCGAGGCTTTCGCGACCGGTCGCCCCGCGCTGGGGGCCTGGGCCGGGCTGCCCGCGGCGATGAGCTGCGAGATCATGTCCCGAGCCGGGTTCGATTACATATGCATCGACATGCAGCACGGGCTGGCCGACTACTCCGACGCGGTGGCGATGCTGGCCGCCATCGACCTGGGCCCCGCCACCCCGGTGGTGCGGGTGCCGTGGAACGAGCAGGGCATCATCGGCCGGGTGCTGGACGCCGGGGCGATGGGCGTCATCGTCCCCATGGTCAACAGCCGCACCGAGGCCGAGGCCGCGGTGCGGTCGTGCCGCTACGCGCCCGAGGGCGCCCGCAGCTTCGGCCCGACCCGGGTGGCCCAGCGTGACGGGCCCGGCTATTTCGCCGGGGCCAACCAAGCCGTCAAGTGCATCCCCATGGTGGAGACCGTCGCCGCGCTGGAGAACCTGGACCACATCGTGTCCACGCCGGGGGTCGACGCCGTATACGTCGGCCCCGCCGATCTGTCGGTGAGCTTGGGCCTGCCACCCGGCAACAACGACAGCGAAGCGTCGTTCGACGATGCCCTAGCCGCCATCGTGGCGGCCTGCAACCGCCACGGCGTGGTCCCCGGCATCCACTCCACCCCCTCGCTCGCTCCCGCCCGGGCAGCCCAGGGCTTCCGCCTCATCACCGTCACCGCCGACAACGCCGCCCTCTCCGCCGCCGTCACCGCCCACCGCCAGTCCGTCTCAGACGCCCTCAGCGGCCGCGCCTCCACCAGCACCAAGGTCGCCAGCGAGTCCCTCTACTGAGCACCCGCCCCGTTGACCATGACATATTGACATGTTTATCTTATCATAATTTGATATCTTGCTAACCATGCCATCGAGCGTCTTCGCGGCACCGGAACCGGACGACGCCGACCTTCTCGTCATCGCAGAGATCGAGCGTCTGCGGCGAGACCTCTCCCACTACGTTGGGCACAGGCCCCGAAGGTGGGCTGGTCATCTGCGGAGAATGAGCCTGGCCCGAGCAGTCCGCGGCTCGAACTGGATCGAGGGGTACCGAGCATCCCTCGACGACGTGCTCGATGCCATTGAAGGAGAAGAGCCAATCGACGCCACCGCGGAGACCAGATTGGCTCTGACCGGCTACCGGGACGCCATGACCTATGTCCTCCAACTCGCCGAAACCGAGGCCCGAGTCGACGAATCCCTCTTGAAGTCCCTCCACTTCATGATGACCAAGCACGATCTTCACGCCCGGCCCGGCCTCTACCGGCAGGGACCGGTATGGGTGGAAGACGAGAACGGGGAACATGTCTACGACGCGTCCGATGCGGGACTGGTCGAGCCGCTCATGGCGGAACTCGTCCAATCTCTCTACGACGATGATTCCGTGCCCGTCATGTTCCAGGCTGCGATCGCCCATCTCAATCTTGTGATGATCCACCCCTTCCGCGACGGCAACGGCCGGATGGCCCGGGCGCTGCAAACGATGGTGCTCTCAGGCGAGGGCATCGTCTCCCCCGTCTTCTCTTCGGTGGAGGAGTACCTGGGCCGCAACGCCGGCGACTACTACGCAGTCCTGTCCGAAGTCGGCCAAGGCAGCTGGAACCCCGAGAACACGGCTCGACCCTGGATCCGATTCATGCTCCGAGCCCACTACCGGCAGGCGTGGACGCTTCAGAGGCGCATCCGCGAAACCGAGCAGCTCTATGACGGCATCGCTCAGCTCATCAGCCGCTATCGCCTGCCGGATCGAGCGACCGGTGCGCTGGCCGACGCCGCCCGCGGCCGGCGATTAACTCGATCGATCTATTCCCACCTCGTTGAGACAACCGACGGCGACCCGATCTCCGACCTCACCGCAAGCCGAGACTTGAAGGCAATGGTCGATGCCAGACTCCTCGAGCCGAGGGGCGCAGGCCGGGGCCGCACCTACCACGGCGCCGAAGAACTGCGCGACCTGTGGCGCGAGATCCGGGCCGCCCGCCCCCCGAGAGCAAACGACGACCCCTACGTCCCACAAACGCTGCCCGGCATTACCGCCGAGGCCCCTACCTCAGCAACGAATCCTCACAAAACCTTCAATTCAGCTCCATAAAGAAGAGCCGCATATCTGTAGAGCCTGGTAGATCGGATGTCTGCGTGGTCAGACCTGCACAGCAGCGACTCGGCGAAGGTTGATAGTATGGTGCCGCTTGTCGCCTCTTTCGGCATCCTTGAGTTTAGCAGCAACCACATCCCAGTGTTTGGCCACCATGCGAACGTAGTGCCAAATCGATTCGTCCCTGCCGAGGAGGAAGAACACCACAGTGGGCGAGTTACGCAGGAGACCAGCGGTTGACTTTTCCCGAAGGATGCGATTGTCATGAGTGAAAGCTGGCCAGCCATTTTGGCCAGCAATCTTTATCCAATCCTCATCAGAAGTACGCCGAGGTGTGCCAGGAAAACTGGGATGCCCCGGATAGACGACATCTATTCCTGCCCTCTCCAATGTCAGTCCCAAGCCGAGCAAGTCCTCGTCGATAAACCATCGTCGCCTCTCGATTCGCCTGGAATGCTTCACGCTGCGACACAAGCCGTGATCTGACGGGAGCGGAGTTTTTTCTCGAATCGCACAGCCTCTTTCACCTGCCCAACCGAGAGGTCATAAACATCCGCCAAGTATTCGGCGCTATCACCACCTTTGTTGAAACCGTAGATCGTGCGGGTTGTCGTAGCCGTTCCCTCTATGACAGGGCAACCGGCTTTGAGCACGGGGTCGACAACGACTCCGATGTCGCGGCCTGCCGGCCAGTAACAGATAGCCGTGTCGCCGTCGAAGTCGATCCGGCTGGCGAACGCGGCAACAGATGCCAGCTGCTCGCGCGAAGGAGAGCCGGGCGGGATGAACTCCACTTCGGACCGGAACGCCGCGTGGGGGGCGATCTGGTGCTGACCGTCACGGTGACGCCATGCCGCTCCGTCGGGTGAGTGGTCAAGCAGCTCACGGGCCGGGCCGACATACGGTTTGAGGTGGGCCAAGGGGTAAGGAATCCCCTCGGAATCCCGCCAATCGCCCACATAGTCTCTCAGCTGCTGGAGCGATGCGTCCATGCGGCGATAGGCGACAAGATGTCCTGCCTCGATGAACTCGCCCCAAGACAGGAGCTTGTCGTCTATCAGTCGCTCCTGGCGAAGAACCGGCTCCGCTCGCCGCTGACCACGCTGGCCGTGCAGCCAGTAGCGGAGCGTGTTCTGGTGCACGCCGAGCAGATTGCCCGCCTCGGGAATCGTGTAGACCTTGCGGTCAAGCACGCTTTCCTCGCTCACGCCGGCCTCCCATTGCCTTGCCTGATGCCCTCCGGCACCTAGAGTAATTGAGCCTTTGCAGAGACCTGGGGCAGAAAGAGTCGCGGTCGGTCTTTTCAGGGTTGTTCGCGGTAGCGGCGGATTATGGCGGTGGTGTCGAGGCGGTTCTCGCCTGCGGCGGCGGTGGCCTGGGTATAGCGCTGGCAGAGTTCCACGAGGGGGACGGGGGCGCCGAGCTCGGCGGCGGCGGCGGCCACCAGACCGAGGTCTTTGATCATCCAGTCAACGGCGAAACCGAAGTCGAACTCGTCGGCCACCATGGTGTGACCCCGGTTCTGGAGATACCAGGACCCGGCCGCCCCCTTGGTGACGGCGGTCAGCACCTTGTCCATGTCGAGCCCCGCCCGCTCGCCGAAGGCCAGCGCCTCGGCTGCCCCCTGCACCGCGCCGGCGCACAGGATCTGATTGACCATCTTGGTGAGCTGCCCCGACCCGGCTGGCCCCATGAGGGTGATGGCGGAGGAATAGGCCTCCATCACCGGTCGGGCGGCAGCGAAGTGCTCCGGCTCGCCGCCGCACATCACGGTGAGCACCCCGTTCTCGGCCCCGGCCTGCCCCCCGGAGACGGGGGCGTCCAGCCAGCCGATTCCCTGAGGGGCGCACACCCCGGCCAGCTCTCGGGCCAGCGCGGCCGACGCGGTGGTGTGGTCCACCAGCACCGATCCGGCGGCCATGGCGCCCAGCGCACCGGAATCGCCCAGCACCACCTCCCGCAGGTCGTCGTCAGCCCCCACGCAGGTGAACACGAACCCGGCCCCGTCGGCCGCCTCGGCCGGGGTGGCGGCCACTGCTCCGCGGTGCTGTTCGCCCCAGCGCTCGGCCACGGCGGGCGTCCGGTTGAACACCCGCACCTCGCCGGCGGCCGCCGCTAGGTGCCCGGCCATGGGATAACCCATGTTGCCCAGTCCGATGAACGCGCAAATGCTCACGGCGGCCACGATACCGGCCCGACCTCGCCGCACCCTCGGCGATGGGCGGCGCCAGCAGCACCCCCCTTAGCATCAGGAGCGATGAGATACAGCCAAAAAGGGCGGATGGCCCCTCATCCGATGGACAGCATCGGCGTGGTCGACCTCATGCTGGGGGTGCCGCCAGACCGCGACGCCTGGTACGCCGGCTTCCAAAGACTGCTGAAGGACACCGAGAGCCGCAGCTTCGGCCACGGCGCGGCCTACATGTTCAAGGACCTGCCCCAAGTGGACGGCGCCGTGGACTTCATCGCCTATCTGCTGGCCGAGATGGACCGCTGGGGCATCGAAAAGGGGCTGCTGCCGGTGAGCTTCGGAGACGCCTGGGGCGCCCGGGGGGTGGCCGAGCATCCCGACCGCCTCTACGGCAGCTACCTGGTGGACCCCAACCAGGGCGGGCAGGCGGTGCGGGACCTGCGCCGAGCGGTGGACGAGCTCGGGGTCGTCGCCGCGGCCTGCTTTCCCGCCGGCCTGCACCCGCCGGTCGAAATCAACGAGCCGCTGATGTATCCGCTCTACGCAGCCTGCTGCGAGCTGGAGATTCCCGTGTGTCTGAACGCGGGAGTGCCAGGACCGCGGTTCCCGTTCGGCCCCCAGCACGTCGAGCACCTCGATCAGGTGTGCGACGACTTCCCCGAACTGGTGCTGGTCACCCGCCATGGTTCCGAGCCGTGGGAGGATCTCATGGTGGAACTCATGTTGAAGTGGCCGGGCCTGCTCTATTCCACCTCGGCGTTCGCCCCCAAGCACTATCCGAGGGCCATCATCGACTACGCCAACACCCGGGGGGCCGACAAGGTGATGTACGCCGGATATTTCCCCTCCGGCCTGTCGCTGGAGCGAATCATGACGGAGATGCGCGATGTGCCGCTGCGCGACCATGTCTGGCCTAAATTCCTGCGAGAGAACGCCCTGCGGGTGTTCAATATGGCATGAGCGTATTGGAGCACATCATCCGTCGGCGCGATCTGGGAGTGATCGACTCCCTCCTCGGCGCAGGCATTCTGGCCGTCGCAGTGTTCATGTGGGCCGAGCGGTCGGTGGTGGTCGATCCAGGCGGCGAGGCCACCGGCAATTGGAAGTGGCAGCTGTGGCAGATCGGTTCGGTGGCGCTGGCTTTGGGCGGCGTCTGGCTGCTGTGGCGCAACACCAGCAAGGTGCCCTGGGTGCGCACGCTGTGCCTGTCGTCGCTGGCGATGGCCGTCATGCTCAACCAGTACACCGATGTCTTCAACGACAGCGGGAACCTGTGGATCACCATCAATCCGCTGTACATCGCCTGTGCCACCGTGGCCGGCTTCACCGGATGGCGCCGGGTGATCGCCCAACGGCAAGGGCTGGAACCGGCCAGCCCCTTCACCCCGGCTGCGGCCACGATTGCGACGGGGATGGCGGTGACGATGCTGGTCAACGTGTACTTCACCAACGATGCGGGCGCGTGGTACATCCTCGACCCGCTGATGATCTTGACCCTGCTGATCTGGGCCTCAGCAGCACGACGCACCAACGTGGGCGACGCCATCTGACCCGATACGCTCCCCCACAACCAGATCACAGGAGCACGGCCATGCCCGAAGTAAACGGCTACGCCCATTGATTCACTTCTGGGTTTTGCCTCATGCTGTCGGCCACCAGACGGAGCTGTGGGCCGTTGTGCGCCGGGGTTGGCGAAGTCTATGGCGGGTTCAGGGGCCGGCGAGGTAGTCGGTGTCGTCGCGCACCTGCTCGAAGCAGGCGTAGTCAAGGTAGTGGTTCCACAGGTTTCACTGTTTGATGCGCATCGGCCCGCGGTTGTCTCCGTGGCCCCTCCAGGTGGCCGTCTCAATGCGTTTGCCGATTTCCACTGCGGCTTCAAGCGCGGGCAGCAGGTCAGTGTCGGCTGAGAACACCACTGCGGTGTCGTAGGCGTCGGTTCGGGCCATGTCCACCACGTCCACCGCAAGCATCACGTCGACGCCCTTTTCCTGCGCCCGCCACACTGTTCGGCTCCCCGCGGTGGACTGGTGATAGGCCAGCGGCCTGGTTTTGACCACAATGCCCGCCGAGCGCTGCCACCCGGCTATCTGCCGGGATGTAAACCGAACTAGATCGGCACCGCTTCTGGCGTCGGGCAGCCCCCGATATACCCGCACACCGCCCAGCTCGCGGTCCGGGAGACTGGATCGCCCCAGGTCGCACAGCATCTCGCCGACCTTGAGAGGGTAGACATGGCCGACGTTCCTGTCCGGGCTTCCCTCGTGGCCGAATGCGGACCGGGCCAGATGGTAGACGTTTTGGTAGTCGATGAACACCACGACCCGATGGGCGCACACGACTCCAAAAAATAGCCCCGCCATGCCCTGTAGAACAGGGCAGGCGGGGAAAAACGAAAATAGAGTACTCGCCTGATGCACTAGCCCACAACCCGCTAAACCCTCAACAAGCGCAGACAGCGACGATTGCGACGGGGATGGCGGTGACGATGCTGGTCAACGTGTACTTCACCAACGATGCGGGCGCGTGGTACATCCTCGACCCGCTGATGATCTTGACCCTGCTGATCTGGGCCTCAGCAGCACGGCGCACCAACGTGGGCGACGCCATCTGACCCGATACGCTCCCCCACAACCGCACGACAGGAGCACGGCCATGCCCGAAGTAAATGGCTACGTCCATGGGGATTTCAGCTGGGTCGATTTGTGCACCGAGGCGCCCGACAAGGCCAAGGTGTTCTACTCAGCGTTGTTCGGGCTGGCCTTTCACGACGAGCGCGAAGGGGATCAGGTGGTCTACACCCTGGGGCTCAAGGGGGAGAAGCCGGTGCTGGGGCTTATGGAAAAGCCCCAGCAGATGTGCGAGATGGGCATCCCCAACGTGTGGGAGACCTACATCACTGTGAACGACGTGGAAGCAGCCCTGGCCAAGGTGGCCCCCGCCGGGGGCACTCCCATGGGGCCGGTGATGGAGCCCTCGGGTGCCGGGCGGATGGCGGTGGTGGCCGACCCCGCCGGCGCCGTCGCCGTGCTGTGGGAGGCGGTCGGCCACGACGGCGCCGCGCTGAAGAGCGAGCACTGCACGCTGTGCTGGAACCAGCTCCTCTCCTCAGACGCCGACAAGGCCCTGAGCTTCTACTCCGAGGTGTTGGGCTGGACAACGGTGCCCCTGGATATGGAAGATTCGACGGGCATCATGCTAGGCGGCGAGATGATCGCCAGCGCCGGACCGCTGCCCGCGCCGGGCATCCCCTCCCACTGGGCGGTGTACTTCGCGGTGGACGACTGCGACGCCGCCGCCGCGCAGTGCCTGGAGCTGGGCGGCCAGGTGGCGGTCCCGCCCATGAACACCCCGCCAGGGCGCATGGCCCAGCTCATCGACGACACCGGCGCCATGTTCTGGGTCATCACCCCCGACCCCACCTTCTCCCCGCTCTAATCTCGCTAGAAGGAGAAAGTCTTTTGAGGGTTGGCTTTGGATGACTGATTTGTCTCCTCTCACTTCTCCTTGAGAATTGCATTCCTTGAGGTGAACCTTGCGGAGTCGCGGAGCTTTCGCTTGATTGCCTTAGTTTTCTTTCCGATGACAAGGGCATGAGCAGGATTTTCGGGTATCGGATCAGCTATCGTCTCTTGGTTGAGAGCTTGAGCGATTCTAGCTTCAAACTCTGCCACTCCAACACTATCAACCAAGGTTTTTGACTTTTCTTTTTGAACACTAGCGACATCAACCGACATCTCATCGCCAGAAAAAGCTGCTGACGACACTTTTCCATTTTCGAGTAGATGATATTTATGAACGCGTCTCCACAACAGCTCTTCGCCGTCCAGGGTTTCTTGATCCTTCAATCAGCTCCGCTCTTCATATCGGCAATGCAATCTCTGAGCAGCCCCCAGACCAATGTACTGCTGCTGTCTGCCTCTATTTCCTGTTCGCTCCCTGAAGGATCAGCGAGAAAGATCTTCGCAGCTCCAATAGATGGAACTTCGATTTCAATCTCATAGCTGCCGCTTGCCCATTCGATCTGCACCCCTCCATCTGACATAGGCACAACCTCAGGGGCAGGGCCCTCAGGGCAGACCGCTTTTAAGACCTCCACTACTCTCCTGAGTGTGCTCTCGTGGATAGTTCTCTCTCCATAGCCGTTCCAGTTCTCACTTAGAGCAAGAAACCCTCTAAGTCGCTCAAGAATTGGATTAAACCAAGGCTGTTTACCCAAAGTAGCTGATATCTCTAATGGTACCTCGCGTCTCTCTGATCCAAGAACTGTACCACCTGTAGATGTCAGAACTTCTGAAGCTCCAGACCTAGTTTGAGCTAGCCACGACAATGTTGATGAACCGGATGCTGTTAAGAGATCTTGTTCAACAAAGCTCATACTGTGCGCTTCCATATTTCATGAGCATTTTTTGTGGTAACTGAAGTGAATCCCCGAACTATCCATTCATGGGCAACATCCATAAAGCTAAGAGCACCGTTTAGATTAGGGGAAGTCGATGGACCGCGAGAGATCAGGTTCATAACTAATCTATCTTCATAACTGTTCATAGAAATAGATTGTCCATCTATAGTCAGCCACCCACGATCGTTAGGAAGTTCATATCGGGAAAAAAAGCCTGATTGACAAGCTGGAGGAAGAAATCCATCGCTCACCACTTCGTTCCAGAGAGCAATTATAGCAGAAGTGTCGCCTGCTGAGTACCAGCCGCTATCCGCGCCGATATGGTTGACATATACTACTTCACAAATTGAAGGTTTAGGCGCTGCTAAATGTAATCCGTCAATCACTCCTTCTAACAGCTCCCATGATTCAACTAGAAATTCTCTGATTGAGGAATATCGAGGATATGGTGTATCAGCTGGAAGCTTGCGCCAATTGACGACAAGACGATCCTGCTGAAGCTGAACTAAGCGATTTCCGCCTTCGTTCATCATCCACAGTCTAGGCGTTTCAACCTCACCGCTCACACGCAGCTCCAATGAAGGGGCCTCTGGCTGGACCATCATTGGTGGCAGTGCTGGTCGCTCTTCCACAACGGGAAGTTCGCTCGACCAGGTCTCGGCAATATGACCAAGCTCCAACGACCGGTAGCCGATGGCCGATTCAAATTGGATGGCCAAGGCAACCTCGACAACCGGAGGTCGGTCGTAGGCAGGGAGAACTCCGACGGGTGCCATGTCGATGGGCTTCACGATAGTGCAAATTGTTCCGACGCGGGTGCGGGCCGCCAAATCGGGAACGTCGATAGCGAGCAATGGCTCCGCGTAGGCTGGCATGTCGATCTAATGCCATTCCCTGAGGAGGCTCCGGTGAGCGACGAGACCATGCATGGTGCCGCAAGGCCTGGGCCTTACGAGGGCTGGGAGGGGCGGGCGGGGCGAACCGTGGCCGGGTCGGATCCGTGGTGGCCCGAGGCGGTGCGGGCGCCGGAGGGGGCGCCCAACATCGTGGTGGTGCTGGTGGACGACCTGGGCTTCGCCGACTTGGGCTGCTACGGCTCGGAGATCGACACCCCCCACATCGACCAGATGGCCGCCGAGGGGCTGCGCTACCTCAACTTCCACGTGAACCCCATGTGCTCGCCCACCCGGGCATCGCTGCTCACCGGGCTCAACCACCACGACGTGGGGGTGGGCCACGTGTGCCACTCCGACCCCGGCTACCCCGGCTACACCTCCGAGCTCACCGAGCACTGCTCGACCGCAGCCGAGATCCTGCGGTCGGCGGGCTACGCCACCTTGATGGTGGGCAAGTGGCACCTGTGCAAAGACTCCAACCTGGTGGGCCCCCGGCACAGCTGGCCGCTCCAGCGGGGGTTCGACCACTACTACGGCTTCCTCGACGGGTTCACCAACTTCCACCACCCCCACCGGCTGATCCGCGACAACAGCGTGGTGCGCACCGACCAGTACCCCGACGACTACTACTTCACCGACGACATCACCGACGAGGCCATACACATGGTGCGGGACCAGAAGGCGGCCCGGCCCGACCAGCCGTTCTTCCTGTATTTGTCGCACGGGGCGGTCCACGCCCCGCTGCAGGCCAAGCAGGCCGACATCAAAAAATACCGGGGGGCCTACGACGCGGGCTGGGACGAGGTGAGAGAGCGCCGCTTCCAGCGCCAGATCGAGTTGGGCATCTTCGACGCCGACACTGCGCTGCCACCCCGCAACTCCGAGGAGCGCAACAATGTTCCGCCTTGGGATGAGCTGTCGGCCGCCCAAAAGGAGGTGTTCGCCCGCTACATGGAGGTGTTCGCCGCCATGGTGGACAACGTCGACCAGAACTTCGGGCGCCTGCGGGCCGCTCTCGAGGAGCTGGGCGAGTGGGACAACACGCTGGTGCTGTTCACCTCCGACAACGGGGCGTCCCGGGAGGGCGAGGACAGCGGCTGCTCCCAGTACTTCGAGGTCCTGTCACCCACCCAGGGCGACATCGAGGCCGACCACGCCCGACTCGACTTACTGGGCGGCCCCCAGACCCTGGCCCACTATCCCCGGGGCTGGGCCATGGTCGGCAACACCCCCTTTAGGCTCTACAAGATCAACACCCACGCCGGGGGTCACCAGGTGGCCATGATCTCCTCTTGGCCCCAGCGAGTGGGCGATCCCGGCGGCTTCCGCCGCCAGTATCTGCACATCACCGACGTGCTGCCCACCGTGTTGGAAATCATCGGCGCAGAAGCCCCCGCGGAGCGCAACGGCCTGCCGCTGAAAAGCCCGCTGGCCGGGGCCAGCTTCGCCCCCACGCTGGCCGACGCCGAAGCCCCCGAGCACCACACCGAGCAGTACTACGAGCAGATCGGCCACCGGGGCTTCTACCGCGACGGCTGGGAGGCGGTCACCCTGCAACAGCCCATAACCCCGTTCGGCGACCACGAGTGGGAGCTCTACAACCTTGCAGACGACCACACCGAGACGGCGGACCTGTCGGAGGCGGCGCCCGCCAAGCGCCAAGAGCTGATCGACGCCTGGGAGCAGGCCGCCCATCGCTATCAGGTGTACCCGCTGGATGAGGGCTCGATGCTCAAGTTCGTCCAGCGGCCTGCGTCGGAGGAGGTGTACGAGGCACCGGTGCGGATCGTGCCGGGCACCGACACCCTGGAGCGCTACCGGGCCATGAAGCTGATCCAGGCCCGCTCGTTCACGGTGGACATCGAGTTCGACTATGCCTCGGGCGACGAGGGAATGCTGGTGGCCCACGGCGACCAGGGCGGCGGCTATGCCTGCTATGTGGAGGGCGGCGAGGTGGTCTACGTCCACAACGGCTACGGCCACATGCGGCGCCTGTCAGCAGGTCCGCTGGCCGAGGGCCGACGCACGGCGCGGCTCGACTTCACCATCACCGACGGCTTCGCCTGGGATCTGCGAGTGCTGGTGGACGGGGTCGAAAAGAACTCGGGCGAGAGCTTCACCGGCATGTGGACCATGGCCCCGTTCGAGGGCATCGACGTGGGCATCGACCGCCGCTCCCCCGTCTCATGGGACCTCTATGAGCGACACGGCCCCTTCCCCTACACCAACGCCATCGAATCGGTCACCTACACCCCCGGCGAGCAGGGCCGCATGGCCGCCGTCCACACCGCCCGAATCCTCAAGCAAATGGGCGCCCGCTTCGAGTGAGCGGTGGCAGGCAGATCTGAGTTGGGGGGAAAGATGCGAGCGGCGCGACTCAATCCCAGCGGGGGCGGGGGGATTGCGGAAGCCAGGTGTCGGGCTGCTGGGCGATGAGGTAGTTGTAGTCCCAGTACTCGCGCCAGTGGGCGATCCTGCCGTCTCGGACCTGCAGGCGGCACAGCACGGGGAGGCTGGCCACGGTGCCGTCGGGGTGGTGCCACACCTCCACCCGCTCCACCAGCACGTTGTCGCCGTCGGCCCAGATGCCGGTCACGCCCAACTCGAAGCGGTCGAGGGTGCTGAGACCAACCTCCAGCTTGGCGATGATGCCGGCGCGGCCGACGGTGCCGCCGGAGTCGGCCTCGAACGGCATGTCCTGATACACGCCGTCGTCGGTGAACAGCTCGGCCGCCGCCGCCCAGTCCATTGCCTCCAAGGCGGCGAACAGGGCCTCGGCCAGCGCTCGGTTGTCAGCTTCGCTCATGGGTGCCTCACTCGGGCTCGGGCAGGCCCAGGTACTGGGCCAGCATCTGGGTGGAGGGGTTGACCCGCTCGTACTGGGCGCCGAAGTCGGCGGGGAAGGCGCCGTACTTCACCTGCATGTTCACGATGGCCACCATGATGATGCAGAACCGCAGGCAGCCCCAGGCCTCGAAGTAGTCCACATGCTCGGCCTTGCGGCCCATGGCCTGCTCCCAGCGGGCGATGGTGGCCTCCCGGCCGGCGAATCCGGGCAGCCAGTCGATGCCCGCGCCCTCGCTCAAGAACCGGTTCATGTACAGGAACCACCCCAGGTCCACCTCGCCGGGGCCGAGATCGGCCATCTCCCAGTCGAACACCGACATCACCTTGAAATCGTCGCCGTACATGAGGTTGCTGGGCCGGGCGTCGCCCCAGTTCAGCTCGGTGGGCATCGACCCTGAGGGATCGTTGGCCCAGAACCAGTCCAGTGCGGCGTCGATCAGCGGCTTGGGCCGATCCTCGGCGGCCCAGTCGGCGTAGTGGCGCTGGTAGCCGAGCTGCTGGGCGAACCCCGGCCCGCCGTGCTGGGGCCGGGCCAAGAAGTCGAACCCGTTGGCCTGCCAGTCGGTGGAGGCCACCGCGGCCAGCGTGTCCACCGACGAGTCGTACAGCGTGGCCTGCTGCTCGGCAGTGGCCTCGAACACCCAGCCCTCGGAGAAGAAAGGCGGGTTGTCGGAGGGCACCCGGCCGTGCAGGCGCTCCATGATGAAGAACGGCTCGCCCAGCACCGTGCCGGTGTCCTCCGACCACAGCACCTCGGGCACCGGCACGGCCCCGCAGGCGGCCATCTTCTGCATGCTCTGGTACTGCACGCTCATGTCATAGGCCGGGAAGATGGCGTAGTCGGTGGGCCGGCTGCGCACCACGATGCCCGAATCGCGGGTCTGGCCCTCAAAGGTGTAGACGGCATCGCACACCAGGGTCTCGTTGCTGAACCCGGAGGCCTCGGGATTCACCAGCGCGGTCACCTCGGCACCGGAAACGCCCGGGCGGGTGTTCATCCAGTCGGACAGCGAAGCCTTGATGGCCTCGACGTCGCGGTCTTGGGGAATAGCCATGAGCGGTCAGGCTAATAGAGCGACCCCCACGAGTTCAGGCCGGAACAGCCTCCACCGCGATGAAGTGCTAGCTGCTACTAATCTATGTAAAATTAGTAGTAAATGGCAAGAAGTCCGTAGACTGCCATCGTGGCCAAAGCGCTCACACCGCCGAGTTGGCGGGAACTGCTCGCCGAGATCTCTGAAGGGAGCCAGCAGAGATTGCTCGACGTGCTGACCGCGGGGAAACCAGTTGACCCCAAGGGCCGGTACCTGCACTGGGACGAGATGCGGCACCGGACCCCGCCTGAGGGCCTCACCCTTGACGAGTGGTGGGTGGGAACTGCCTACAGCCGCTCGGCAATCGCCCGCACGCTGCCTCTGACCGGTGTGGAGGGAGAGCCCTTCCGGTTCGCCAACGTCGACCGCATCCAAGAGATGGTCCACCACATCGACAAGTACGCCAGCGGGCAGATCCAGGCTGACGACCCGGTTGCCAGCGTGAGATCCAGCGACCGCTATATGGTCTCCTCGCTCATGGAGGAGGCAGTCACCTCCAGCTTGTTGGAGGGCGCGGCGACCACTCGGAGAGTGGCAAAGGGGATGCTGCGGACCCAGCGACGCCCTCGGACCCACGGAGAGCGCATGGTGTCCAACAACTTCAATGCGATGCTGGCCGCTGAGAAGCTCGCCCGAAGCGACGCCTCCTTGGCCCCAGACGACGTTTTAGAACTCCACCGGATCGTGACCGACGGCACGTTGGAAGACGAGTCGGAGGCCGGCCGCCTTCAACAACCCGGAGAAGAACGAGTCTTGGTGATTGATTCCGACGACACCGTGCTGCATCGGCCGCCGCCCGCAGAGGAATTGCCCGATCGGCTGGAACAGCTCTGCGCCTTTGCCAACGGCGAGAACGCCGAGGGCTTCCTGCACCCTGTGGTTCGAGCCGTCCTGATCCATTTATGGGTTGGTTATGACCACCCGTTTGCCGACGGCAACGGGCGCACGGCGCGGACGCTGTTCTACTGGGCCATGCTGCGGTCGGGATACTGGCTGGCCCAGTACATCTCCATCTCCGCCATCCTGCGCCAAGCACCAGGGCAGTACAAGAAGTCGTACCTGAAAACCGAGACCGACGGCAACGACGCCACCTACTTCGTGATCTACCAGCTCAAGGTGATCGAGCGGGCCATCGACAGCCTGCGGAAATACCTGGCTCGCAAAACAACAGAGATCGCTGAGACCAAGCAGCTCCTGCATAGCGTCTCAGGGCTCAACCACCGCCAGCTCTCCATCATCGGCGACGCGTTGAACGATCCGAACCAGACATTCACCATCGGAGGCCAGGCACAGCTGCACCGGGTGGTGTACCAATCAGCCCGAACTGATTTGCTGGCGCTAGAGAAACTCGGGCTCTTGTCAAAAACCAAGGCCGGCAAGAAATTCGAGTTCCACGCCACTGCCGACCTCCAAGACCGACTCCGCGCCCTCATAGAGCACCAACCGGCGGGTCAGGCCACCGAAACGACAACCCTGAAGTACTAATTGCTACTAATTCATGTCAAATTAGTAGCAATCGTCGGTTTTCTCTGGTGGCTAGGTGAGGGCCCCGGCGGCGGCGAGGGCGGTGATCTCGTCGCTGGAGAAGCCGAGGAGCTCCGACATCACCTGCTGGGTGTGCTCGCCCACGAGGGGGCCGGCCCGCCATGGGCGGGCGGGGGTGGCGGAGAACAGCGTCACCGGGCCGTCGAAGGCCATGGTGCCGATGGCACCGTGGTCGAGCTGGATGAAAAACCCCCGGGCCGCAAGGTTGGGATCAGAAGGGAAGTCGCTGGCCCGCAGAGCCACATAGGCGGGCACTCCCGCTTCTCGCAGCTCCCCGGCGGCCTCGAAGCCGTCTCGGACCGACAGCCAGTCGGCCAAGGTCTCATCGGCGACCGCGGTCTCGGCCCACCGGTCGCCCACTCGGCCGAGTTCGGGCACCACCGAGCACAGCGCCCGCCACTGCTCGTCGGTCTCGACGGCCACCGCGCAGAAGCGCTCGATGCCCGCAGTGCGATACACGCCGTGAGGAGCGGCCCGCTCAGAACTCAACCCGGCCTGGGAGCGCACCCGGCCGCTGTCGCGGTACTCCAGCACCAGCGGGGCCAGGAAGTGGATGGACGCCTCAATCTGCGACAGGTCGATGTACTGCCCTTCCCCCGTGCGGTGGCGGTGGCGCAACGCCGCGGCGATGGCGGCGAGGCCATACCGGGGGGAGATGAAATCGGTGTAGGCCCCCCAGGGCGCATTGGGCGGCCGGTCGGACCAGCCGGTGATGGCGGTGAAGCCCGCCAGGCAGGCGCCGTGCAGGCCGAAGCCGGTGTGGCGGGCCTCCGGGCCGGTCTGGCCCCGCATGCAGCTCGAGAGCATCACCGCCCGGGGATTGCGGGCCCGCACCTGCTCGTAGCCGAAGCCCAGGCGCTCGGCGGTGCCGGGGGTGTAGTTCTCCACCACCACGTCGGCCCACTCGATCATCCGGTGGATCACCGCGGCGGCCTCGGGAACGGTGAAGTTGAGCGCCAGGCCCAGCTTCGACTGGTTCATGTTGGCCATGGGATGACCGGCGCTCATGGGCGAGGCGTGGGGCAGGTGCGGCCCGATCCAGCGCAGGGTGTCGAGGCGGGCCTCGGTCTCCACCCGGATCACGGTGGCCCCCAGATTGGCCAAGTCCTTGGTGATGAGCGGTCCGGCCGCGATCCACGACAGGTCGGCCACTCTCAGCCCTTCGAACAGCGCCCCCCGGGGCGCCGCCGGCACCGGGCTGGCGGGCGCCGCCGCGGGCCGGGGCTCGAGACCGTCGAGCAATTCCTGATGCTGGCCCAGGGCGGGGGCGCGATGGCGGTAGGCGATGGGGGTGGCCGACAGGCGGGCGAACGGCCCGGCGTGGACGGCGCCGTCCACCTCCACCCAGAAGTCCCGAGCGGCCAGTTGGGGATCGGCGGCCAAGTGGGCCGCGGTATAGCAGGGGGCCACCAGCATCTTGCCTGCCACCGCCCGCTCCTGGATCTCGGCCTGGGTCTTGGTCTTGATGAAGGCCAGCATTCGGTCGAGGGCCCGGGCGGCGGCGGCCACCGGGAGCGTCTGGTCGCCCAGCATCTCCAGCCACCGCTCCCAGTCCACTTCGGCCAGGTCGTCGTCGAGGGCGCCCTCTTCGATCACCCAGTCCATGAGCGCTTTCATCCCTCGGTTGCCCTGGGCCCCCAGCACCAGCGTCATGCCCACGAAGCCGTCGGCGCAGGGCTCGATCAGTGGCAGCCGCACGCCGGGCACTACCTCGGGGTGGGCCGCATCGGCCCGGTCGTCGCCTCGGCCGGGGAAGTCCTGGCCCAAGACGGCGTGGCTGGTGACCGACATCAGCGACCACATCACCGCGGCCTGCACGGAGCTGTCGAGGTGCTGGCCCCGGCCGCTGCGGTCGCGCTCGCACAGCGCCATGACGGCGTCGGCCGCGGCCTGCACGGCCCCGAGGAACGACGTCTCGGGATAGCCCACCGGGGTGGGCACCCGGTCGGGGTCGCCCTGCATGGCCAGCAGCCCGCCGGCGGCCGACAGGGTGAGATCGCCCATGGCCGCCGCCGCGTCGGGGGTGCCGCCGCCGAACGGGGTCACCGAAACGTAGACCAGCGCAGGGTTGACGGCGGCCAGATCGCCGGGGCCGAGGCGGCGCTGTGCCAGGTGGCCGGGGGCGAACGACTCCACCAGCACATCGGCGCCGGCGGCGAGGGCCCGGAGCTTGGCCTGGCCTTCGAGGTCGTCGATGTCGCACACCACGCTGTGCTTGCCCAACCCCCACGCCTCCCAGAACAGCGAGCGGCCGTCGGCGGCCAGCGGCGGGGTGGTGCGGGCGTCGCACCCGCCGGGAGGCTCCACCTTGATCACCTCGGCGCCGAGATCGGCCAGCGTCTTGCCCGCCACCTCAGCCATGCGAGTGCTCAAATCAAGAACCCTGATCCCGTCGAGAGCACCGCTCATGGCGATCAGGGTAGCGCCCAACCGGAAAACCCCCGGAACGCCGGGCAGAAATTGGGCCTGGCGGTGGGCGGATGTGGCTACGCTGGGGCGATGGCCGGTCTGGTAGGCGCAGAAGCAGGGGTTCGGCCCGAGCCTGCCTCCGTCGTGGACTACCGGCTGGTCCGGGCCCATGTGCTGCAACGCATCTTGAGCGGCACCCGGATGACCGATTCCGTTTGCGACGCCCACCCGGAGCTGGTGCGGGCCGGACGGGAGGTGGGCACCGCCGCCGACGAGCCATGTCCGGTGTGTCAGGGAGACAAGCTGGCTCTGGTGTCGTACGTGTTCGGTCCCCGGCTGCCGGCTCATGGCCGCTGCATCAGCTATGCGACGGAGATCGCCAAACTGGCCCGGCGCAAGGGCCGGTTCACCTGCTACGAGGTGGAGGTGTGCCCCGACTGCGGTTGGAACCACCTGCTGCGCAGCTACGTGCTGCAACCCCGCTGAACAACCCAGCCCCGGCCCGCAGCACCAGATAAGCGGGCCAGCAACGAG
>JAPOSH010000171.1 GCA_026709815.1 bacterium
CCTGGAGACCGAGGGTCAAAAGGTTCGACCCCTCTGCGCAGCCGGGCAGCTCTCGCCGGCGCTGCTCGTCGGTTCCGAAGGCGTCCACGGCCAGCGCGGCCAGCATCCCGCTCCACAGCGGCAGCGGGGCCACATGGCGGCCCTGGGCTTCGAGCACCTGGCTGACGGCGATCAAGTCCAGTCCTCCGCCGCCCACGTCCTCGTCCAGGCCGATGCCCACCAGCCCGGCCGCGGCCATCTCGCGGTACAGCTCTCGGTCGAACCACTCGTCGGCGGCCTCGATCTCCATGAGCCGCTCCATGTCGAGTCGGTCGCCCAAGATCCGGTCGGCCAGCTGGGCCACCGCCTGTTGTTCTTCGCTCAGGGTGAAGTCCATCGTCCTGCCTTTTATTGATGCGGTTCTTCGTGGGGGGAGAACCCCGTCTGTTGACCCTGTCTCCTGGCCGCTACTTGCGGCGCTTCTCGCGGGGCAGGCCGAGGCCGGCCATGCCGATGATGTCGCGCTGGATCTCGTTGGTGCCGCCACCGAAGGTCAGAACCCAGCATCCCCGATACGACTCCTCCATCCGATGGGAGAAATCGGCGTGGGGCGAGCCCTTCTTGAGATGCCCGGTGGCCCCGACCACCTCGGTCAGCCCGGCGTAGATGAGGTGCATCGACTCCGAGCCCCACACCTTGATGGCAGAGGCCAGGGCCGGGTTCACATGGGCGCCCACCGTGGACTCGTGGGCCACCTTCCAATTCAGCAGATCCAGGAACTCCACCCGGGCCCGGCACTCGGCCAGCTTGACCTGCACCCACTCCTGGTCGATCACCCGGCGGCCGTCGGGCAGCTTGGCCTCCTTGGCCCAATCCACGGCCTGGGCCACCAGATTGGCGATGCCCCCCGAAGCGCACAGCGACACCCGCTCGTGGTTGAGCTGGCTGGTGATGAGGCCCCAGCCCCCGTTCACCTCGCCCACCCGCAGCCAGTCGGGCACCCGCACATTGTCGTAGAACGTGGCCGTGGTGTGGCTGTTGCCCATGGTGACGAACGGCTGGATGTCGAAGCCGGGGTCGTCGGTGGGGGCCAAGAACATGGTGATGCCCTTGTGGGCCGGGGCGTCGGGGTCGGTCCGGGCGGCCAGCCAGACGTAGTCGGCGTCGTAGGCCAGGCTGGTGAACATCTTCTGGCCGTTGACGACCCACTCGTCGCCGTCGCGCACCGCCCGGGTCTTGAGCGCGGCGAGGTCGGTGCCCGCAGTGGGCTCGGAGTAGCCGATGGAGAAGTGCATCTCCCCGGCCAGGATCTTCTTCAAGAAGAAGCCCTTCTGGCGGTCGGTGCCGTAGTCCCGAATGGTCGGGCCCACGGTGTTGATGGTGAGGAAGGGCACCGGCACCTGAGCGGCCCAGCACTCGTTGAAGAAGATGTACTGCTCGATCGGAGTGAAGCCCTTGCCGCCGTACTCCTTGGGCCACCCCACCCCCAGCCAGCCGTCGCGGCCGATCTGGCGGATCAGCGCCTTGTAGTCCTCATTGGCCTCGGTCTCGGAGTGGCGGATCCTCTCGCGCACCTCGTCGGTCATGAGATTGGCGAAGTACGTCCGCAGCTCCTGCTGGAGCGCCAGCTGGTCATGGGTCAATTCGACGCGCATGGGGTAAGTGTGCCAGCCCAGCGTCGAAGGGGCCATCTCAGGCGGGTAGCCTCACCGGGATGCTGGTCGTGGGACTGACGGGGGGGATCGGGGCCGGGAAGTCCACCGCAGCGGGCCGGTTCGGCGAGCTGGGGGCGGTGGTGATCGATGTGGATGCCATCGGGCGGGAGGTGCTGGCTCCCGGAGGGCGAGCCGAGCAGGGGGTGATCGACGCTTTCGGCCCCGAGATTCTGGACGATCACGGCCGCATCGACCGGGCCAAGGTGGCCGCCCAGGTGTTCGGCCGCCCCGACCGGCTGGCCGCACTGGAGGCGGTCAGCCACCCGGCCATCAACGCCGAGCTCGACCGGCGGCTTCAACGGCTGGCCGAAGAAGGCCAAGCCCAGGTGGTGGTCCTCGATATGGCGGTGCTGGCCGAGAGCCGTCTCGGCCAGTTGGAGTCGGGGCGGGGCTACACCTGCGTGGTGGTGGTGGAGGCGGCCGAGCACATCCGCCTGCCCCGGCTCATCGAGCGGGGCCTCACCGCCGAGCAGGCCCGGGCCCGCATGGCCAGCCAGGCCACCGACGGCCAGCGCCGGGCTTTGGCCGACCATGTGATCGTGAACGACGGCTCGCCCCAAGAGCTGGTTGCGGACGTGGACCGGGTTTGGGCGGCGCTGACTGAGGGCTCGCCTGCCCGGGCACGCGGTTAGGAGCGGGGGACCGCCTCCCAGGGCTGGCCCTTGTAGGGGTCGGGCTCTTTGGGCAGGCCCAGCACTCGCTCGCCGATGATGTTGCGCTGCACCTCGTTGGTTCCGCCGGCGATCCCCATGCCCGGCGAGCTGACCACGCCGTTGGCCCACTGACTCCCATCCTCGTTGCCGGAGTCCCAGGCCTGGCCCTGCAGCCCTGAGATCGCGATGCCCAGATCTGCGGCCTGCCGGGCCAAGATGGCGGTGTTGAGCTTCGCGATCGACGCCTCGGCCCCCGGCGAGCGCCCGGCTTCGGCCGCCTCGCGTATGCGCATCCCGATGAAGGTCTGGATGCGCTCGCGGATGTAGAGATCGGCCAGAGCGTCGCGGATGACCGGATCGTTGGAGCGCCCTCGCCGCTCGGCTTCGCCTATGAGCCGTGCGGTGACCACTCGGCCTGTCATGGCCTCTGAACCGCTCGCTCCGATGGCAAAGCGCTCGTACATGAGCATGGCCACCGCCACGTTCCAGCCCTCGCCCTCGCCGCCCACGAGGCAGTCTGCGCCCACCCGGACGTCAGTCAGGTAGACCTCGTTGAAGTTCGAGCCCCCGGTCGGCTGGCGCAGCGGCCGCACGTCCACCCCTGGCAGCGACAAGTCGACGATGAACATGGACAGCCCCCGGTGCTTGGGCTGGGTCGGGTCGGTGCGAACCACGACGAGCCCGTAGTCGCAGTAGTGGGCGCCCGAGGTCCAGACCTTCTGGCCGTTTATCACCCATTCGTCGCCGTCGCGCACCGCCCTGGTGGACAGCGAGGCCACGTCGGACCCGGCGCCGGGCTCGGAGAACATCTGGCACCAGAGCTCGTCGCAGCGGATGATCGCGGCCTGATGGCGCTCCCGCTGCTCGGGCGTGCCGAAATCGTTCATCACCGGCAGGCACATCCCGTGGGAGATGGCCGCGGGCACGAGGGGCACCTGATAGCGGGCCCGCTCCTCGTTGAACACCTCTTGATAGCTCTTGTCGAGGCCCTGCCCGCCGTATTCCACCGGGTAGGTGATGCCGGCGAGCCCCGCGTCGCCCAGCGCGGAGTGGAAGCGGCGGCATCCGTCCACCTGCATCTCCTCGGTCAAATCCAGCGTCGGCTCGGTTCGGGCGACGGCGTTGGCGGCCAGGAACTCCCGGACCCGCTGCCGGAACTCATCGTGGGGCACAGTCATGGCCACAGCCTACGGCCTCGGGCTGTGCTGTTTGCCACCTCGGGGCTGGGCCCGGTCACCTCCGCTTGAAATTTGGCTTTCGCTTCTGGCTGAAGGCCAGCGGGCCCTCTTTGGCGTCCTCGCTCTGGAAGACCGCCCAGCCGTATTCGAACTCGTGGGCCAAGGCCTCCTCCTCGGTCATGCCGTCGGTCTCATGCAGCGTGCGTAGGATGGCCTCCACCGCCAGCGGGCCGTTCTCGCAGATCGCCGCGGCGATCTCCCTGGCCTTGTCGAGGGCCTGCCCGTCGGGCACCACATGGCCGATCAGCCCGATGTCTTTGGCCTCGGCCGCGGTGATGTGCCTGCCGGTGAGCAGGATCTCCGCGGCGTGGGTATAGGGAATCTGGCGGCGCAGGCGCACCGCGGAGCCGCCCATGGGGTAGAGCGACCACCGGGCCTCCGACACCCCGAACCGGGCGCTCTCCCCGGCCACCCGGATGTCCATGGCCTGGAGTATCTCGGTGCCCCCGGCGATGGCCACTCCCTCTACCGCGGCGATGATGGGCTTGGTGGGCCGGTAGCTGCGCAAAAGCGCTTTCCAGTGGAGCTCGGGGTCGGCGGCCTGGCGGGCGGCCACATCGATCTCCGGGTCGGTGTCAGCGGCGTCGCCGCTCATGGCCCTCAGGTCGGCGCCCGAGCTGAAGTTGCCCTCCGCGCCGGTCACGATGATGCAGCGGATGTCGTCGTTGCTGGAGGCCTCCTCGTAAGCATCCAGCATGCGCACCAGCATGGCCCCAGACAAGGCGTTGTACCGCTCGGGGCGGTTCATGGTGATGACGATCGAATGGCCTTCGCGTTCGACGATTGCATCTGGCATATGACGATCTCCTTCTATTGGAAGTCTTCGATGGGGGGACAGGCGCAGAACACGTTCTTATCGCCGTGGGCGCCGTCGATGCGCCCGACCGGGCACCAGTACTTGCGCCCGCGCAGCTCCGGCAGGGCGAAGGCGGCCTGTTCCCGGGAGTAGGGCCGGTGCCAGCGGTCGTCGGCCACCGCTTCCGCGGTGTGGGGCGCCCGGCGCAGCGGGCTGTCGTCCATGGAGATCAGCCCGTCGGCCACCTGGTCGATCTCGGCGCGGATGGCGGCCATCGCGGCGGCGAAGCGGTCCAGCTCGGCTTTGGATTCCGACTCGGTGGGCTCGACCATGAGCGTGCCCGCCACCGGAAACGAGACCGTGGGAGCGTGGAAGCCGAAGTCGATGAGCCGCTTGGCCACGTCCTCCACGGTCACCCCGGTTTGAGCGTGGAGGGGGCGCAGGTCGATGATGCACTCGTGGGCCACTAGCCCGTTCTCGCCGGTGTAGAGCACCGGGAACAGGCCGTCGAGGCGTTTGGCCAGGTAGTTGGCGCTCAGCAGCGCCACCTCGGTGGCTCGGGCCAGTCCCTCTGCGCCCATGGCGGTGATGTAGGCCCAGGAGATGGGCAGAATGCCGGCCGAGCCCCACGGCGCGGACGACACCGCGCCCATCCCGGTGGAAGGGCCGGCCTCGGCCACCACCGGATGATTGGGCAGATGCGGGGCCAGGTGGGGCCCCACGGCCACCGGGCCCACTCCCGGTCCGCCGCCCCCGTGGGGGATGCAGAACGTCTTGTGCAGGTTCAAATGGGACACGTCGGCGCCGAACTGGCCCGGTTGGGCCACTCCCACCAGGGCGTTGAGGTTGGCGCCGTCCAGATACACCTGTCCGCCGCCGGCATGAATCAGGTCGCAGACCTCGGTGACCGAGGCCTCGTAGACCCCGTGAGTGGACGGGTAGGTGATCATGAGAGCGCTGAGGCGATCGCCGTGCTCCGCGATCTTGGCCCGCAGATCGCCTACGTCCACGTTGCCGTCGTCATCGCATTTGACTACCACCACCCGCATTCCGGCCATGACCGCGCTGGCCGCGTTGGTGCCGTGGGCCGAGGCGGGGATGAGGCACACATCCCGCTGGCTCTGGCCCCGGGCCCGGTGGTAGCCCCGGATGGCCAAGAGCCCGGCCAGCTCG
>JAPOSH010000235.1 GCA_026709815.1 bacterium
TTGCGGGCTTGGTGTCTCGCGTGGCAACTCGGTGCTTTCGACGGCTTGTGTGGGCTGTCCGACGCTGGTGGCACCACCACCGTCGTCATTGTCGCCGCCACAGGCAGCAACGAAAAGCACAGCCACAACCACAAGCGCTGGGAACTGAATCGTCCGTCTGCTCGTATTCACCTGCCAGACCTTAGTCGTGGTGAAAGTTTCAGGCTTTTCCGCATTTCAGCGCCTTTAGATACATAGATACAGTCGCAGGCGTGTCCGGCACAGGTGCCATCACCGAAGAGGCCATTGCCCGGCTGCGGGCTCGGATCGGGATTGCTCAGCCCCATCCCCAGCCTCCCTGGTATCGGGCGCCCAATACCGATGCTTTTCGCCAGGTGGCGGAGGCTTGCGGCGACGACAACCCGCTGTGGTGCGATCCCGACTACGGGTCGAACACGGTGTGGGGCGGGCCGATCGCATCGCCCAACATGAACGGGGGCGACACCCTCATCGGCGAGAACGAGGTGCAGACGCTCGATGCCGACACCAAGGCGCTGCTCAAGGGCGACCCCCTCAAGGGGGCTCACGCCTATTACTCCGGCAGCCACCGGGAGTGGTGGGCCCCGCTCCGGCCGGGAATGCGGGTTACCCGGCGCAACGCCCTAGTGGGCGTACACGACAAGAGGAGCGACTTCGCCGCCCGCACCGTCCACGAGTGGACCGCGGAGGTGTTCGCGTCCGAGGCAACGGTGCTGTCAGCCCAGTACCGGCTGATGATCCGCACCGACCGGGGGGCGGTGGAGCGCAAAGCGGGCGAAGGCGGGGGCAAGTACGACGACGTTGCGGTTGAGCCCTACACCGACGAGCAGATGGCCGAGATCACCGAGGCGGTGAGCGCCGAAACCGACCGCCGCCGAGGGGCCGAGCCCCGCTGGTGGGAGGACGTGGACGAGGGCGACGAGCTGCATCCGCTGGTCAAGGGGCCCATGCGGGTGACCGACATCGTGGTGTGGCACGCCGGCATGGGCATGGGCTTGTACGGGGTCAAAGCGCTGCGGCTCGGCGTGCAGCAGCGCCGGCGGATGCCGGGGTTCTTCCGTCCCGACGATCTCAACATCCCCGACGTGCAGCAGCGGGTCCACTGGGACCCGGGGTGGGCCCGGCGGGCCGGCAACCCCGCGATCTACGACTACGGCCGGATGCGCGAGGCCTGGCTGGTCCACCTGTGTACCGACTGGATGGGCGACGATGCCTGGCTGGCCGCCCTTGACGTGGAGTTCCGTCGGTTCAACTACGTGGGCGACACCCACTGGATGCGGGGCACGGTGGCCCGCAAGCACTTCACAGACCAGGGCGCCCCGGCGGTGGACCTCGACATCTTCGGGGAGAACCAGCGGGGCGAGATCACCTGCCCGGGCCATGCCACCATCTTGTTGCCCAGCCGAGAGCACGGGCCGGTGAAGCTGCCGACGCCGCCGGCCGGGGCGACGATGGCATCGGAGGTGCTTGACGCGCTGGTCGAGCGCTTCGCCGAGATGGAAGCCCGGTAGCGGGATCAGATAACCGATAACGGGATCAGAAAGGAGCAACCCCTGATGTTCAAGCTGGACGACAAGACGGCGTTGATCACCGGCGCAGGCCAGAATGTGGGTGCGGGAGTGGCCCGCACGCTGGCATCGCAGGGCGCTCGCGTGCTCATCAACGACATCCTCGCCGACCGGGCCGCCGCGGTGGCCGGTGAGATTGCGGCCGCAGGCGGTCTCGCCGAGCCGCTGGCTTTCGACGTCACCGACGGAGACGCCGTCCGGGAGGCTGTGGCCGATCGGCCCATCGACATTCTGGTCAACAACGCCGGCAACGCCGGTGCGGAGGCCATGGGAATCAAGCCCTTCGCCCAGACCGAGCCGGCCGACTGGGCCGGGCCCTTGGCGGTCAACCTCGACGGGGTCATGAACTGCACCCACGCGGTGCTGGCCGGCATGATCGAGCGGGGTTGGGGCCGTATCATCGGCATCGTCTCGGGAGCGGGCACGATAGGCGTCAACATCGGCGTGGCCGCATACTCGGCCGGCAAGGGCGGCGCGGCCGGGCTGCTGCGCTCGGTGGCGCTGGAGGTGGCCCACTCGGGCGTGACCGTGAACTCCGTCGCACTGGGGTTGATGTCCCACACCGGCGGCACCGGCGCGACCGATCACCTGGCCCGGGCCATCCCGACTCGGCGGTTGGGCACCCCTGAAGACGTCGCCGCCCTCTGCGCCTACCTCGCCTCGGAGGAGGCCTCTTGGATGACCGCGCAGACCATCCCCCTGGCCGGCGGCGCCATCACCAGCTGAGCGCCAACCCCTGCGGCGAAGCGCTCCCTGTGATGCATGGCGACGACGACACCGCAGTCGCGCTTAAGCCGGTTTGTCTTGGCCGGGTGCGCGCAGCGCATTCGGCGCGGAGTGGTGGGGGTGCTGCTGTAGCCTTGTTGGGTGGCCTTGGCCAGCGATCATCGCATACCGACTCTCGGAGACGCCCGCAGAGCCGCCGACGTGCTGCAGGAGGCCTTAGACCCGGGCGAGGTGCTGTTGTTCGGCTCGGTAGCGTGTGGCCGCCCCTCAACAGCCTTCTCCCACTCCTTCATCCGTCCAGCCACGAGAGCGATGCCTTGTCGGCTGGCGACTTCGAGTATGCCGACGACCTTGAGCACAGCCGGATGCTCAACATCTGCTCCTATTCCCAAGTCGTGATGGAGACCTCTCTCAAAGCTCTCATTCACGCTCTCAAAGAACCCCACCCCGCCAACATTCACAGTATCGGCGGTCTCATCGATGCCGCTGGCTCCCGGCTCTCTCCATACAAAGCCGTGCAACTTGAATCCTGTCTGGGCCAGATCAGTCCACAGGATGCCTCGGCGTGGCGCGAGACCAGCACTTATCCCGCCGACGCGCGGATCAAAGGCGATCCGCAAACGGCTACTCCTGAATTCGCTGCCCAGATGGCTAGAGCAGCAGTTCAGATGACTCAAACCTGCGTTTCTCTAATCACCGGGGAACTCGGCTATCAGCCAGCCGAAGCCCAGCAAGCACTCGCCAGGTGCCACCACATCCGACAAGAACTTCCAAGCCGCGACACCCCCACGCAAGACCGCAACTTCGACACCGCTGCAGGGGCTTCAAGACCGACGGGTCGTTTCGGATCCGGCGTCTAAGTTTGCAGTCGTGGGTATGACGATCTCATCGATGACCACCACAAAGTCTCGTGCTGGCTCGCTCTTCGCGTCTTCGACCGCTGACAGGAACGGTCCATCCACCAGATCGAGAGTGCGCTCCTTGTCACCGCTGGGTCGCCACCCCCGCACGAAGTCCTCGTAGGACAGGTTCGGATGGAACTGCAACGAACGCACTCGGCTCAGCGACCGGTTGCCGATGAGGGCGAACGCCAGCTTCTCGGCCAGCCAGGTCTTGCCGGTGCCAGGCGGCCCTTGAAGTATCAAGTTCTTCTTGTCCCGCCATCGCTCAACGATCGCCTCCAGCCTGTCCTGCTCTAGGAAGCATCCCTCCTCGACAATGTTGTTCACCGAATACGGCGCGGGGCGCGGAGGGCTTTGGTCGCCTCCATTTTTCGTGTCGCTCTCTTTCTCATCTGCTGTGTCCCATGCCATTGCAGACAGTTCGGGGAATGAGTGAACTGGCATACCCTTGTCTTTGAACATCAGCCGCAAATTGTCGCACAAAGTCAAGTACGTTTCTGCGTCCGGCTTGCTCTTGAGAACTTCCAGGCTCAACCGCTTTTTGATGAAGCTGCAGGCATGTTTATCCAAAGACACGAAAGACTGTGGGCGGATCCAAAAGAGGCCGAATGTGAGCTGCTTGCCCACTTGCTTGCGGTTCACCGCGTCGTTGAAAGAGTCAATGAATGAAGCGCGATTGGTCTCATCGCAGTCGTCCGCGTATTCCACGGCATCGGCGAACACTTGCCAAAGCGCATCAATGTGGTCGCCATCGCGGCCCTCTTCGTATGGGAAGAACCAGCTATTCTGGTTGTTCAGAATTGGTATTCCAGCCAGAGACCTAGGGGTCTGCCTTTCCAGTTCCTCCATTCCCAAGATCCCACCCAGTTCGCGGGCGATCTTGATGCGGTTATCCCATGTCAGTCTTCGATTGAAGATTCCCATCGTTGTGAAGGGGCAGATGTCCCGCAGCGAACCGGTCGGTCAGGTATCCGACCCGTTTGCCCGGCAGCCTAGAGATCGCGGTGAGCAAAGCCGGCCGATTATGGCGGAAAGCGAGCAGCCTGTCCGCGAATCCTGAGTAGAACGATGTCCAGGAGAAGCGGTCAGTCTGGTCATCGATGCCACCCTCGAACGCCGCTCCCACGAACCATGCCGGACGCGCCCCGGCAGTGTTGGGATCTGAAGCCATGGGTGAACCTCCTGAATTCGCTGGTCGGCTCGGTGGTATGGTGGTTCAGGATATTGGAAACCCATTTCATATCGGGAACCCATTTCGCGAGACATCGGAAACTCCGGTGGGTGGTGGTGCGGGTGAGGGTCAACGGCAAGGCGACCAACATCGGTTTGGGCGGCTGGCCTGTGGTGTCGCTCTCTGAGGTCCGCAAGAGGGCTCTGGAGAACCGGAGGTCGGTTTCGCAGGGTCTGGACCCCAGGGGTGGTGGAATCCCTGATTTCGGGGCCGCAGTGGAAAATGTGATCGCGATTCATGCCGATGGGTGGAAGGACAGCGGGCGAACCGCGTCGAAGTGGCGTTCGCAGATCGACAAGTACACCCCGGGTCTGGCACGCAAGCGGGTTGATGAGATCACAGCGGCTGATGTGCTGGCCGTGTTGGCTCCGATTTGGCACTCCAAGCCTGAGATTGCCCGGCGGACCCGCCAGCGCATCTCGGCAGTGATGCGCTGGGCCATCGCTCAGGGGTACCGCGCCGACAACCCGGCAGGCGAGGCTGTCGCCGCAGCTTTGTCGAAACAGGACAGCCGGGTTCGCCACCACCGGGCCATTCCCCATAGCGAAGTCTCAGATGCCCTCGCCGCTGTCGAGGCATCTGGCGCGTGGACTGCCACAAAGCTCGCTCTCGAGTTTCTGGTGCTGACGGCCTGCCGGTCCGGCGAGGTCCGAAACGCCACCTGGGACGAGGTCGACTTCGATGCAGCGGTGTGGGAGATCCCCGAAGAACGCTCCAAGACCGGGCGCCCCCATCGCATTCCGCTAAGCGGTCGGGCGCAGGGGGTTCTCGATAAGGCCAAGGCATGCCGCGACGAGTCGAATCTGTTGTTTCCCAGCATCACCGGAAAGCCGTTGAGCAACGCGACGATGGGAAAGCTGCTCAAAGAGACCGGAGTCGATTGCGTCCCTCACGGGATGAGGACCAGCTTCCGCATGCGGGCAGCAGAATGCACCAACTTCCCCCGCGAGGTCTGCGAACTGGCCCTTGGCCACGTCAACAAAGACCGAGTCGAAGCCGCCTACCAGCACCGATGACCAGGC
>JAPOSH010000180.1 GCA_026709815.1 bacterium
GATCTCTGCCTGCTGGCGGCCGGGGCGCTGGTGGATGTGATCGCCCCCGACGTGGTTCCCGAATTGGAGGATCGGCCCGGCGTCACCGTCCATCGCCGCCGGTACCGCACCGGCGATGTGGAGGGTTACCGGTTGGCGGTGGCGGCCACCGGCTGCCAGGAGGTGAACGCTGAGGTCTACCGCGACGGCGAGGCGGCCGGGGTGTGGGTGAACAGCGCCGACGACCCCGACCATTGCTCGTTCACGCTGCCCAGCAGGCTGCGGCGCGGGCCGCTTTTGGTCACCTGTTCAACCGGGGGCCGCAGCCCGGCGCTGTCGCGTTGGCTCCGCCGACGCTTGGAGGCAGAGATCGGCCCGGAATACGAGACCCTGCTATGCCTGCTCAGCGAAGCAAGGGAACGGATTCGGGCTGCGGGGATGACCACTGAGGACCGGGCTTGGCAAGATGTTCTGGATTCGGGAATGCTGGAGCTGATCCGCTCTGGTGAGACCAGGCGGGCAAAAGAGATGATCGACCAGCTAGTCGACAACCCCTGATGAACCTGTGCCAGTACTTGCGATAGGCCTCAACCACCGATCAGCGCCGCTGGGCCTCCTCGAGCGGATGACCATCGATGAGTCCCGCCTGCCCAAAGCGCTCACCGACCTGATCGGGCGCGATCACCTTTCTGAAGCAGTCGTGCTGTCTACCTGCAACCGCATCGAGGTCTACGTGTTCGCCGAGACCTTCCACGGGGCCTTCCAGAACGTGCGGGACTTTCTATCCCAGACCGCCCATGTGGCCCCCGAGCAGTTCAGCGATGCGCTCTATGCCCATTACGAGGCCGACGCCGTGTCGCATCTGTTCTCGGTGGTCTGCGGCTTGGACTCTGCGGTGCTCGGCGAGAATGAGATCCAAGGACAGGTGAAGAGCGCGTGGGAGAGCGCCCGGCTTGAAGGCACCTGCGGCGCCTCTTTGAACAACCTCTTCCGCCACGCCGCGGCGGTGGGCAAGCGAGCCCGTTCGGAAACCGGCATTTCCCGCCACATCACCTCGGTGTCCCAAGCCGCAGTGGCCCTGGCCGCCGAACGGCTGGGCGGGCTGGCCGGGGCCCGGCTGATGGTGGTGGGGGCAGGCGACATGGCCGAGGGCATGGCCTCCAGCCTGGCCAAGAGCCAGGCTGCCGAAGTGGTGGTGGCCAACCGCACCACTGGTCGAGCCGCGCAGCTGGCCCAGCGCATCGGAGGCCGAGCGGTGGGCCTCGATGAGCTGGCCGCCGAATTGGCGGTGGTGGATGTCGTGCTGACCTCCACCGGCGCGTCGTCGATGATCCTGGAGCATTGCGATGTGGCCGAGATCATGGCCAAGCGGGGCAACCATCCGCTGCTGATCGTGGACGTGGCCGTGCCCCGCGACGTGGATCCCGCCGCGGGCAGCCTCGACGGGGTGACCCTGCTGGATATGGAAGATCTGCGGGCTTTCGCCGATCGCGGCCTGCGGGAGCGCCGCGCCGAGTTGGATCGGGTGCGGGACATCATCGACCACGAGCTGAACCGCTATCTGGACTACAGCTCGGCCCGGGAGGCGGCCCCCTTGATCGCCGCCTTTCACGCTCGGGCTGAGATTCTCCGCCAGGAGGAGCTGGACCGCCATGCCGGCGCGCTGTCGCCCGCCGAGCGGGCGGCGGCAGAGGCGGCCACCCGCGGCTTGGTGGGCAAGCTTCTCCACCAGCCCACCGTCCGGCTGAAGGCCGCGTCCGGATCGCCGCGGGGCGATCGCCTGGCCGAGGCACTCCGGGATCTGTTCGATCTTTAGTAGCATTTAGCGGTATGTTGCGCGCCGCCACCCGGGGCAGCGCTTTGGCCCGCTGGCAAACGGCCCACATTGTCGAGCTTTTGGGTGCCGCCGCCGACGTGCAGACGATGCTGGTGGCCACCACCGGAGACCGATTGGCCGACGCGCCCATATCGGCCATCGGCGGCAAAGGAGTGTTCGTCAAAGAAGTGCAGGCCGCGGTGCTTGATGGCCGGGCGGATCTGGCTGTCCACTCGGCCAAAGATCTGCCCGCGGCCACCCCCGAGGGGCTGGTCATCGCCGCGGTGCCCCGCCGGGCCGACCCCCGGGATGCGCTGGTCGGCTGTCGGCTGTCTGAACTCCGCCCCAATGCGGTGGTGGCCACCGGGTCGGCCCGCCGCCGAGTCCAGCTGCGGGGCATCCGCCCCGACCTGGCCTTCGCCGAGCTGCGGGGCAACATCGGCACCCGGCTGGCCAAAGCCGCAGGCTACGACGCGGTGGTGATCGCCCAAGCCGCCCTGGAGCGCCTGGGCGAGCATCCGCCGGTGGCAGACGTTTTGGACTGTGAGGTGATGGTGCCACAAGTGGGGCAGGGCGCTTTGGCGGTGGAGTGCCGTGAAGACGACCGCCGGGCCCGCGAGCTGCTAGCCGCCATCGAAGACGCCCCCACCCGGCGGGCGGTGGACGCAGAGCGGGCCTTCTTGGCTGCCTTGGGCGGCGACTGCACGCTGCCGGCCGGCGCCCACGCCCGCGTCGACGGTTCCGCCATCGCCATGCGAGCGGTGCTGGCAAAAAGCCCCGACGGCCGATGCCGCACCATGGCGGGCCAAGGCGATGACGGGGAGGCGCTGGGCCGGGACTTGGCCCGCCGGCTGCTCGACGCGGTGGCCTGATGACTGTGTTGTTGAATGTGACTGTGCTGTTCAATACCGCGCTGTTCAGTCGGGCGCGTCCGGTTCGATGACCGTCTACTTGGTGGGCGCGGGGCCGGGCGATCCCGGGCTTTTGACCCTGAGAGGCGCTGAGGTGCTGGCGTGCGCCGATGTGGTGGTGTACGACCGGCTGTCTGCGGCCTCCTTGTTGGATTTGGCCCCGGCAGCCGCTGAGCGCATCTCGGTGGGCAAGCAGCCCGGCGGGCCCCGCACTTCCCAAGACGACATCAACGCGCTGCTCGTGGCTCGGGGCCGGGCCGGACAGCAGGTGGTGCGCCTCAAGGGCGGCGATCCCTTCGTGTTCGCCCGGGGCGGTGAGGAGGCGGCTGCGTTGGCCGCCGCCGGCGTGGCTTTCGAGGTGGTTCCTGGCATCACCTCGTCGGTGGCTGTTCCCGCTTACGCCGGCATCCCGGTGACCATGCGGTACTCATCCACCTCGTTCACCGTGGTCACCGGCCACGAGGACGGGGCCGAAGGCGAGGGGTCGGTGAACTGGGAGGCGGTGGCTGCTCTGGGCGGCACGGTGGTGGTGCTCATGGGGGCGGCCCGGTGCCGTGCCATCTGCAGCCGGCTCATCGCCGCGGGCATGGCGCCCGACACCCCCGCGGCCGCGGTGCAGTGGGGCACCCGACCCAACCAGCGCACGCTGCGGTCCACCCTGGCCGCCTTGCCCGACGCCGGTCCTGAGCCGCCCGCCACCATCGTGATCGGCGAGGTGGCGGCTTTGGATTTGACCTGGTTCGAGAGCCGACCCCTGTTCGGCCGCCGCATTGTCGTGACCCGCGCTCAACCCCAAGCCGCCGCGATGGCCGCTGAGCTCCGCCGTCGGGGGGCCGAGGCCATCGAGCTGCCGGTCATCGCCTTCGAGCCCCCCGAAGACGTTGAGCGCCTGGCCCGCGCCGCGGCCGAGGCCGGCCGCTACGACTGGGCGGTATTCACCTCGCCCACCGGCGTGGCCCGCTTCTTCGAGCATCTGCACGACGCCCGCAGCCTGGGGGGAGTGCGGGTGGCCGCCATCGGCCCCGTCACCGCCGCTGCGCTGGCCGACCGCAACGTGGTGGCCGACCTGGTTCCCGGCCAGTATGTGGCCGAGGCCCTGCTGGAGGCTCTGTGCGATGCGGCGGGGCCCCGGGCCTCGCAACGGGTGCTCATCCCCCGGGCCGAGATCGCCCGCGACGTGCTGCCCGACGGTCTGGTAGCCGCGGGCTGGGATGTGGATGTGGTGCCCGCCTACCGGACGGTGGCGCCGGTCCCCGATCCCGGTGCCGCCGCGCTGCTCGTCGAGGCCGAGGTCATCGCATTCACGTCTTCGTCCACCGTGACCAACTTCGTGGACGCCTATGGCACCGACGCGGTGCCCGACATCGTGGCCAGCATCGGCCCCGTCACCACCGCCACCGCCCGCGACCGGGGCCTGCAAGTGGCGCTAGAGGCCTCCGAGCACACCGCGGAGGGCCTGATCGCCGCCCTCGAAGACTTCTTCACCCGCTGAGCTTCTCGCTGTCACAGCGGCAGCGCCCAAACCATAGTCTTGCGGGCGTGGCTACCAATCGGGGGTTATTTGAGCGGGCGCGGCGGGTGATTCCGGGCGGGGTCAACTCCCCGGTGCGATCGTTCCGGTCGGTAGGGGGCACCCCGTACTTCGTGGCCCGGGCGCAAGGGCCTCATGTGTGGGACGTGGAGGGTCGCCGTTATATCGACTACGTGCAGAGCTACGGCCCCGGCATCTTGGGCCACGCCCACCCGGCGGTGACCGAGGCGGTGGGCGCCGCCGCGGCCGACGGCACCAGCTACGGCGCTCCCACCGAGCGTGAGGTGCTGTTGGCCGAGGTGCTCTGCGACCGGGTTCCCGGCATGGCCTGGACCCGGCTCACCTCCAGCGGCACCGAGGCGGCGATGGCCGCCGTCCGGCTGGCCCGGGGGGCCACCGGGCGCAACAAGATCATCAAGTTCGCCGGCTGCTACCACGGCCACAGCGACGGTCTGCTGGCCGCCGGGGGCAGCGGGGTGGCCAACCAAGGGCTCGCCGACTCCGCAGGCGTCACGCCGGGAGCGGTGGCCGACACCGTGGTGGCCCCCTACAACCAGATTCCCGCGGTGGACGATGAGGTGGCTGCGGTGGTGGTGGAACCGGTGGCGGCCAACATGGGGGTGGTGGCCCCGGTCCCCGGCTTTCTGGAGGGGCTGCGAGCCGCCTGCGACCGGGTCGGGGCCCTGCTGATGTTCGACGAGGTCATCACCGGTTTCCGGTTGTCTCCGGGCGGGGCCACCGAGTGGTTCGGGGTGGTGCCCGACCTGTGGTGCTTCGGCAAGGTGGTGGGCGGCGGATTGCCCATCGGGGTGTTCGGCGGACGGGACGAGCTCAAAGGACGGCTCGCCCCGCTGGGCGGCGTGTATCAGGCCGGCACCCTGTCGGGGAATCCGCTGGCCACCGCGGCCGGCCTGGCCACCCTGGAACAGCTCACCCCCGACGCCTACCGCACCCTGGCCCGCACCGCGGCCCGACTGGCCGACGGCATGGCCGCCGCCGCAACCGAGGCAGGGGCGGTCTGCACTGTGCCCCGGGTGGGACCGTTGCTGGGGGTGTTCTTCTGCGCCGAGGCGCCGGCCGATTTCGACCAGGCCAAAGCGGCGGCGGAAAACGGCGTCTACCCTCGGGTGTTCCACTCCCTTTTGGAGTCCGGTGTGGCATTCGCCCCCGGCCCCTATGAGGCCCTGTTCCCCAGCCTGGCCCACACCGACGAGCACATCGACACCACGGTGGAGGCCTTCGCCGCCGCCCTGGAGAGGAACCCGGCCGCGGACTAAGGCGCAGAGGTTGCCCGGGAAACCCTCGCCGCGGCCTTGAAGATATGCTCAGCCGGGCCGGGGTTGTCGGGGTCCATGAGGTTGGCCATGATCCGCAGCGCCCACGCCATGGCCGGGCGCGACTGCATGCCCACCCGGGTGAGCCCGCGCAGCAGCGTCGGCCTGCCGATCAGCCCGGCGAATATCCGGGCCACCCGGAAGTACGCCCCGTAGTTCTCCTCCAGCATGGTCGGATACCGGCCGATCACCCCGCTGTCGCCGGTGGCGATGGCCTCGGCCACGAGGTCGGCGGCCATCTTCCCGGTCTCATAGGCGTAGTCGATGCCCTCGCCGTTGAACGGGTTCACCGACCCGGCCGCATCCCCCACCACCAGATGGTTGGGGCCTGCCTTGGGGTTCACCGACCCGGCCATGGGCAGGCGCCCTCCCACCGGGTCCATCAGCGGGCGGTCGGGGTCGATCTCCCAGTAGGCGGGCAGGGTGGCGGCGAACTCCCTCATCAGGTGCGAGGTGTTCACCGAGCTGTAGTGGCGGAAGGTGGACAACAGCCCGACGCCCACGTTCACGCATCCGTCGCCCAGCGGGAATATCCAGCCGTAACCGGGCAGGGAGTCGCCGTTGCGGTCTCGCATGTCGAGCGCGCTCTCGATCCACGGGGTGTCGTGCAGCGGGCTCTCGAAATAGGTGCGGATGGCCATGCCCTGGGGGTAGGTCCGGTCTCGGGCGGCGCCCAAGGCCCGACCGAACCGGGAGTTGGCTCCGTCGGCCACGGCCACATATCGGGCCTGGATCTGACGGGTTCTTCCGGTGGCCTTGTCCACCACCTCGGCGCCGTCGAGCAGCCCGTCGGCCAAAAGCGGCCGGGTTGCCTCGGTGCCCAGCGCCAGCGCGGCGCCGGCGCCCACCGCGTGGTCGGCCACAAGCTGGTCGAGGTCTCGTCGCCGCACCACATAGCCGTAGTCGGGAAACACCGGGTGCTGGGGCCAGGCCAGCTCCATGGTGCGCTTGTGGGCCACGGCCCGCAGGCCGCCATAGCGGTGATAGCGGGGGAGCTCTTGGCCCAGCCCCATGTCGCACAGCGCCTTGACCGCCCGGGGGGTCAGGCCATCGCCGCAGGTTTTGTCGCGGGGGAACTGCTTGCGTTCCACCACCACCACGTCAAGGCCGTGGCGGGCCGCCCAGTAGGCGGTGGCCGCGCCGGCAGGCCCCCCGCCCACCACCAGCAGGTCGTGGCGCCTGCTCATCGGCGAATGTCGCGGTGAGAAACGTTGCGGCTGCTCAATCAGCCCGCTTCGATCCCGGCCTCGTTGAGCAGGGCTCGCAGCGTGCTGGGGAAGGTCTGCCCGATGGCGAATGTCCGGTCATCGGGAACGACTTCTTCGGCCTCGAACAGCTCTTCGAGGTCATGCAGGTCGGCTTCGCCGGCGCCTCCGAGCTCAACCCGCTCGTAGTAGACCACGGCCAGGATCTCCCGAGCATTCAGCTTGTCGCCGTTGGAAGGCATGCCGTTGGCTGCTCCCAGTGACACGTCGCCGTCGTCGCCGTAAGGAGTGCCGGGCTCGGCCGGCGAACCGTTGACAACCCAGATCACTTGGTCTTCCCAGTCGTTGAACGTGGCCATGACCTCGCCGTCGCTCAGCGCCGGGCCGACCCCGCCACCGCCCTCGGCGCCGTGGCAGCCTGCGCAGCCCCCGGCGCCCTCGTAGACCTCCCGGCCCAGGGCGATGATCTCGCTGTCGCGCTCTGGGGCCTCCAGAGTGCCGGCGAAGATGATGGCCCAGAACGGCAGGAACAGAAGCACTGGCACGGCCCAGAACGGGATCTTCTTGCGGGTCAGCGCGGCCTGCACCCACGGCTTTGTCGGCTCCGGCTGCGGTTCGGGCGCCGGCTCCAAGTCGGGAAGCTCGGGCAAAGAGGGGGTCGTCGCAGCCGCCGGCGCCTGGGCTTGGGCCACCGCGGGAGCAGCCGAGGTCTGCGCCGGTGGGACCTCGACAACCGGCTCCTCGCCGAGGGTAGCGCCGAGGTCTTTGCGGCGATCCCGCGATCGTTGCAGCAGATGCTCTGGTACTTCTACCAACGCTCCTCCTGTATGACTCTGGGCCGGCACAGCCTCCGGCCCCGCGCCACATTACGCCCGCCCAACACCAACGGCCTAACTATGAGCTTCCTCCCAATGCTGTTTGATTCCGCGGTGCGGCCTGCTACGGTGGGGCCAACCGCTTCCCCCTTCTTCAATCCTCCTAGAGGGAGGGTCTGATGAACACTGCTATCGCGACGACCTTGATCGGCGTTTTGGGCGCGGGCCTGTTCGGCGGCCTGTACGGGATGTTCTTCCACTTCATGCGAGCGGTCAACGCCAAGTTCGAGAGCATCGACGACAAGCTCGGTCGCCTCAGCGACGACATCCATGCCCTGGACACCAAGTTCACCGCCCAGATCAAGGACTTGGAGGTCAGGCTCACCGACAAGTTCACCGGCCAGATCAAGGGCTTGGATACGAAGTTAACCGCTCAGCTCAGAGAGCACGGCGAGCGCCTGGCCCGGATCGAGGGCAAGCTCGGCATCGACTACCCCGTCGAGGCCGCCTGACAGGCGACTCAGCCCTGACGAAGCGCGGTTCGCTTACCCCCCAGGCACACCGCATCCTCGGCATGCCGCCCATAGCCTGCTCGCCGGGTGGCCGCGGAGCGCGCACGGTGCCTAGTGGCCCGTCTGGGCAGGGCGCGCCCGGGGGTGCTCGGGCGCCCGTTGCAGGAGTTCGGGGCAGCAGCCACTTTGATGTGCAGGAATGCGGGGCGGGGCTACTACTATTTCTCACGACCGTACCCACAAGGGGAGGATTGTGGCCGCGAACAGGCCCATAGACATCGCCGTCACCAAGTTCTACAAGGCCCTCGGGGGATGTTTCGTCCTCTATCTGGCGCTGTGGGCCTTCATCGCCGTCCACCAGTACGACGAGGGCCTGGGGGCGCCGTACTTCAACGTGGCCTTCACCGCCTCTTTGGTGGTAACCGTGCTGGCTGTCGTGGCCTTCTTGGAGTACGCCCGCCGCCGGCCGGTGGGCAAGTACCACACCTGGGGCGAAGCCATGCTGGGCGCGGCGCTGGTCTTCTTCTTGCTCTTCTGGGTGTATGGCGTGGTGCCCCATCAATGGCTGGTTTACGCCGACAGCGAGCTCGGGTGGCGCAAAGACCGCTTGGTGGAGGGCTACCACGTGGGCAATCAGGGCATCATCGCCTGGGCACTCCCCTTCGATCTCCCCTACTTGGTAGTGCGCGACGTGGTCGCGGTGCTGATCTACGGTTTGGCCTTGGCCGGCAACATCGCGGGCTGGATGGTGTGGCAGAACCGGGGCAAGACGGCGCCAGTCGAGGTGGAGAAGTCCGAGTACGGGCGACCGATTGTGAGAGAGGGGGCGAGTGTCTGATGGCCGGCACCGATGCCAACCCCCCTATGCCGGAGTTCCGCGACGACTACGTGCTGGTTGAGGTGGACAACGACTACCTCCAGAGCAAGGTGAAGCCCAAGCAGTTCATCCACATCGACCAGTCCGAGTGCATCATGTGCGAAGGCTGCGTGGACATCTGCCCGTGGAAGTGCATCCACATGGTGGCGCCCGATGCGGTGGACATGGCGGTGGGCGCCGAGCAGCCCGGCGTCGATCCCAGCGACCACGTGATCTTCACCATCGACGAGGACGCCTGCACCCGGTGCGCGCTGTGCGTGGACCGGTGTCCCACCGGCGTGATCACGCTGGGCCGACTGGGCGACCCCGGCGGCGATGGCGACCCGCATCAGCGGATGGGCAGCTACGGCTACGGCTACGGCATGCGGTTGGCCTAGAACTAAGGCCCGGAACGGACGGAAAAGGACTCAGGGAGAACAGTGGCAAAGCAGCCAAGACCGCCGGCGAGCGAGCGAGCCAAGCAGGCTATGAGCGGCATGATGAGCAATGTCCAGGGGTCGCAGGCCTGGTCGTCGATCTTCCGCCCCGGCTCCATCTTCCGCAAGGGCTACAGCGACAGCCCCCGGAACCGCAGCTACGTGATCATGAACAGCGTGCTGTACCACCTGCACCCGGTGAAGGTGAAGCGCCACGCGGTGAAGGTCAGCTACACCCTGTGCTTGGGCGGTCTCAGCTTCTTCTTGTTCATCCTGCTCACCGTGACCGGCATCTTCTTGATGTTCTTCTACCGGCCCACCGCAGCGCAGGCTTGGGACGACATCTACACCCTCCAAACCTCGGTTGCGTTCGGGCTTTTGGTGCGCAACATGCACCGATGGGCCGCCCATCTCATGGTCATCGCCGTGTTCTTGCACATGGCCCGGGTGTTCTACCACGGGGCCTACAAGCCGCCCCGAGAGTTCAACTGGGTCATCGGGGTCATCCTTTTGACCCTCACCCTGCTGTTGTCGTTCACCGGGTATCTGCTCCCGTGGGATCAGCTGGCCTTGTGGGCGGTGACGGTGGGCACCAACATGATGGGGTTCACCCCGGTATTCGGCGATCAAGTGCGCTTCGTGCTGCTCGGAAGCGTGGAGATCGGCACCGACACGCTGCTGCGATGGTATGTGCTGCACGTGCTGATGCTGCCCTTCGTGATCGTCATATTCATGGCCATCCACTTCTGGCGAGTGAGAAAGGACGGAGGTATTTCCGGACCGCTCTAAAGACGGCGCGACAGCGGCGTTTTCGGCCCGACCCGAGATCCCATGGCGGAAGTCCCCGAACACCTCTTAAAACGAGCCCAACAAGCCCGTGACCGCGCCCAAGCCCAAAAGGGCGGCGGCGATGCGGTCGCGCCCGAATCCTCGGGCGCCCCGGCCTCGGGGCCCTCAACCGGCCCGAAGATCCCCGACCACCTGCTGGACCGCTCCAAGTCGGCCCGCCAGCAGGCTGCGTCCGCCGGCACCGCCCCGGCGACCGCGGCGGCGGCCACCGCGCCGATGCCCGTCGGCCCGGCCGCCCCTGAGCCCACCGGTCCCGGGGGCGGTACCCAACGACTCCTCACCGTGGTCAAGTCGGGCTCCATCCAAGACGTCAAAGCCACCCCCACCGACAAGGTCCACGTGTGGCCTCACCTGCTGGTGGTGGAGTTCGTGGCCGCGCTGGTTGTCACCGCTTTCACCCTTATCTTCGCCATCTTCGTGAACGCCCCGCTGCTGGAGCTGGCCAACTTCAACGAGACGCCCAACCCGTCCAAAGCCCCGTGGTACTTCCTCGGCCTCCAAGAGCTGCTCACCATGTTCCATCCCATGGTGGCGGGGGTGACCATTCCTGGCATCGCCCTGTTCCTGCTGATCTTGGCGCCGTATGTAGACCGCGGTCCCGGAAAGAGGCCCGAAGATCGCAAGTTCGCCATCTCGCTCATGACCATCCACCTGATGTTCTGGGCCATCCTGGTTCTCATCGGATCCTTCTTCAGAGGTCCCGGTTTCAACTTCGTCTTCCCGTGGGAAGCCGGGTTGTTCTTCGACCTCTAAGGATGAATGGCACGAAAGACTGACTATGGGCGTCGCACTCTCCATCGCCATACCGATCATCGTCATCGCCGCGGTGATCGTGTTGATCGGCGCGGCCCGCCGCCGGGAGACCATGGCGGCCGAGGGGCGGCTGGGCCGGGAGACCCGCCGTCGGGACCGGGGACGGGTGGACATCGTCGATCGGCCCGGAGCAGCCGACGCCCCCACCGGCAAAGAGGTGGAGCGGGCCGCGGTGATCGCTCGCCAGCAGGCAGGCGCCGATTTAGTGGAGGCAGCCGACGCATCGCTACGGGAGTGGACGCCGCCCGATCCCGCCGCCGTCGGGGTGAGCCGCCGGCAGTTCTTGAACCGCAGCACCGTGGCCATGATGGGCTTCGGCCTCACCGGTTTCGGCGCCGCCTGCGTGGCCTTTCTGTGGCCGCCGTTCGTCACCGGCTTCGGCGCCGATGTGAACGCGGGCTCGGTGGAGAAGCTCAAGTCTGACATCCAGGGCTCCAACGGCTTTCTCTACCGCGCTGACGCCCGGGCCTGGATCACCGAGTACCCCGCAGCTGCGTTGCCCAAGGCGCAGGCCGCGTACAGCGCCCCGGAGTTGTCCGGCATGGAGGCGGGTCTCCTCGCCCTGTTCCAGAAATGCCCGCACTTGGGCTGTCGGGTGCCGTCGTGCGTGACCTCGCAGTGGTTCGAGTGCCCCTGCCACGGTTCCCGCTACAACCAGGCCGGTGAGAAGCGGGGCGGGCCGGCCCCCCGGGGCATGGACCGGTTCGCCATGTCGGTGAATTCGAAAGGGGAGTTCATCATCCGCACCGGCACCGTGATCGACGGGCCGCCCATCGGGGTGAACACCACCGGCCAAGAGCCTGAAGGCCCGAGCTGTCTTGGGGGGGCATCGCACTGATGCCGCTGTTCGCCGCTTCAACCCAGCGCAATCTGGGCATGGCCATCGCGGTGGTGGCCATCGTGGGCTTCGCCGTCTACCTCATCTACAACGTGTTGTGGGCCGGCCGGGGTGAAAAGGGCGCCGAGCTGGATCTCGCCCCCAACCGCAAGCCCTACCTCAGCGACGAGGAACTGGAGACCAAAAAGCTCGACCTTGCCTTGGTCAGCGGCCTGGTCACCCTGGTCATCATCGGCGTGGCCCTGCCGCTGTACTGGCTGGGCGAGCCCGGACGCCAGCAGGGCTATGTGGACTACTCGCGAGAGCAGTTCACCAGCCGGGGCGCCGGCCTGTACGAAGAGTCCTGCTCCAGCTGCCACGGCGGCGGCGGCCTCGGCGGCAGCACCGACCACACCGTGACTGACGACAACGGTAACTTCGTGGCCGCCATAAAGTGGGCGGCCCCTCCGCTGACCACCACGCTGTACCGCTTCTCCGAAGAAGAGGTGCGCCATGTTCTGAACTACGGCCGGCCGCCCACCCCCATGCAAGCCTGGGGCGAGCCTGGCGGCGGCCCGCTCACCTCTCAGCAGGTCGACGAGCTGATCCAGTACATCCAAAGCATCCAGCTCACCCCGAACGAGGTGCAGGGCGAGGTGCTGGACGGCCTGGTGCTTCAGGTTCGAGAAGACGTCTTGGCCGCCGACGGCGCGCTGCGCGACCGACTGGAAGCGGCCAACGCCGCCGTGGCGGCCGCGGGTGCCGATGAGAGCGCCGCGGAGGTGGCCGCTCGCAACCTCGCAGCCCTCGAGGAGGAGCTGCGAGAGGTGAGCGAGCAGCACATACGCGACCTTGCGCCGTCTGACCGGGGTGAGCTGCTGTTCAACAACGGAGTGCACGGCTGTGCCCGCTGCCATACGCCTCGGGACTCCTGGCAGTTCACCGGGCCGGAAGAAGAACCGGGCGCCGGCCCGGTCACCCTGGAGAGGGGTTCTGAGGCCGAAGCCGAGACGGTGGCCCGACTGGGCGGTTTGATCCCCGCCTACATCCCCGGCGGCGGCGGGTTCGGGCCCAACCTCACCAACGGCGCCACCCTCCGGCAGTTCGACAGCGCCGAGGGCCATGCCGGATTCATCATTGTCGGCTCTCAGGAGGGTGTGGGTTACGGCAATTTCGGCCAGGGCGACGGCGGGGGCCAGATGCCGGCCTTCGGCGTCTGCGTGGGCGACCGGGACTCGGGCGAGCGCAGCCCCATCTTCGGATTCTGCACCCTCACCGATGGCAGCGCCCGACCGGGCACGCTGACCGCCGAGCAGATCGACGACATCGTGGCCTACGAGCGGGGAATGTGAGCATGGGCCCGGTCGTTTCCGCCGCAGGCGCTCTCGGGGCTATCTCGTTCGACAACGAGATCCGCGGCCTTTTGACCGTTCTGCTGGGGTGCGCCGTCCTCATGGGATCGGTGTGGCTCATCATCTCCACCAACACCGGCTTTCGCCTCGGCACCCTTATCGCCATATCGGCCATCTTCGGGTGGACGGTGATGATGGCGTTCCTCTGGGCGCTGTACGGCATCGGCCTTCAGGGGGCCCGCCCCACCTGGGAGGTGCAAGCCATCCACATCGGCAACCCCTCGGTGTCGGACAACGAGGCCGATCCGCCCCCGGCGATCCTCGACGATCTACCCAATCCGGTTACCTGCGCCGCCTTAGGCGACGGCGACTGCCTGCCCAAGGCCATCGAGGTCGTGCGGGAGATGGGCAGCAGCGCCCAGAGAGCCAACCTGGATTCGATCGACGCCAGCGCCATCCGAGCCAACGTGGTGACCTTCAACGATGCGCTGGCCGATGGCGATCCCCGCAAGCTGGTCGGGGCCGGGATCGATGACGAGGTGCAGCGGCTGGTCGAGGAGCAGCGCATTCGCAACGAGGATCTGACCCTGAGCGAGCTGAAAGGCGTCGCCCCCGAGCTCACCGAAGAGGCCGAGCGCCGGGGCTGGCTGGAGACGGGCGACTGGAACCTGGAGACCACCCAGGCCGCGGGGGAGGCCATCACCGCGGCCAGCGACTATCTCGCCCAGGCCGATTTGGGCTTCCGCGCCACCGACGAGCAGAGCAACTCCTTCGTGGTCCTCGATGCCTTCCAGCAGGGGGGCAAGCCCGAACGGCTCAACAACGGGGTGTGGGAGCGGGTCAGCAACAAGATCATCACCAGTGCCATGCCCCGCCATCCCGCCAACTACACGGTGGTGCAGGTTCAGCGTTCCACATATCAGGATCCGGTGGCCGGCCAAGCGCCGCCTCCGGTTCAGGTAGATCCCGAAGAACCGGTCATCTCGGTGCTCATGGAGCGAAACCTGGGCCGGTTCCGCCTGCCGAGTATTCTGGTGACCATCGGCGCGGGGTTGTTGTTCTTGGTCTCTCTGCTGATGCTCCACACCCGCGATCTGGAAGTCCGCCGCCGTTTGGAGGGCGAGGGCGCAATATCATGATCGCATCGGGCTCATGATCGCATTGGGGGGGTAGGCCGCGATGACGGGCCAATATCTGCCGATCTTCGCCCTCGGCGTCTTGGCCGTGCTGTTCGCCGCCCTCAGCTTCGGCGCTTCCCGGCTGCTGGCCCCGCGGCGGCAGACCAAGGCCAAACTGGCCCCCTACGAGTGCGGGGTCGAGGAGAGCACCGATGCCCCGGAGCGGTTCGGGGTCAGGTTCTTTCTCATCGCCATGATCTTCATCGTCTTCGACATCGAGATCATCTTCTTGTATCCCTGGGCGGTGTCATACCGCGACCTGGGCTTGTTCGGGCTGGTGGCCATGGGCATTTTCGCCCTCGCGGTGTTCGAGTCGTTCGTGTACCTCATCGGCAACGGCGCTCTGGACTGGGGGCCCTCTCGCCCCATATGGCGGCGCGATCCGCAGGTGTCGGCTCGCCGCACCAGCGACACCACCGTCCGCCGAGTCGGCTTAGACGGACGACGCGCCCCCCAGCAAGCACCATGAGGCTCTGGCGGCGTCAAACGCAACGGGGGGCTGAAGCATGAAGCTGCCGCTCTTGGGTGATGCCGGGGCCATCGCCGACCACGGGCTCGAGGGGGTCGACCACAACTTCGTGACCGGCAAGCTCGAGGATCTGGTCAAGTGGTCGCGGGCTCGGAGCTGCTGGCCGGCCACCTTCGGCTTGGCCTGCTGCGCCATCGAGATGATGGCCACTGGCGGCGCCCATTACGACTTGGCCCGCTACGGCATGGAGGTGTTCCGAGCCTCTCCCCGCCAAGCCGATCTGATGATCGTGGCCGGCCGGGTGTCCCAGAAGATGGCGCCCATCCTGCGTCGCATCTACGACCAGATGATGGAGCCCAAGTGGGTGATCTCCATGGGGGTGTGCGCCTCCAGCGGCGGCATGTTCAACAACTACGCCATCGTGCAGGGGGTGGACCAGGTGGTGCCGGTGGACGTGTACGCCCCTGGCTGCCCGCCCGGCCCGGAGACCCTCATGCACGCCATCTTGACCCTCCACGACAAGATCACCAGCGGGGAGATCGCCCGCCGCCGAACCGAGACCGGCGCCGGGGCCAGCCTCGCCGTGAGCCAACAAGACGGCCAATCATCGACGGGCGTGGTGATCCGCCGATGAACGACAGCAGCGGGCATGGCAGTTTGCCCACGGGCGACTCGGTGCGCCATGTGACGCGCCAACAGCTCGCCGAGACGGTGGCCGGCTTGCGCGACGAGGGCTATGCGTCGGTCCTCGACGTGACCGCGGTGGACTACCTCGAGCACCCCGGCCGCACCGACCTGCCCCCCGAGGTGGCGCCCGAGCGCTTCGAGCTGGTGGTGACCCTCATCTCCCACGTCGCCCCGGCCCGCATCCGGCTGCGAGTGCAGGTGCCGGCCGACGATCCCACGGTGCCCACCCTGTTCGACCTTTTCCCCGGCACCGAGGCCCTGGAGCGGGAGGTGGCCGACATGTTCGGCATCGTCTTCGAGGGCCACCCCGACCCCACTCGCATCCTCATGCCCCCCGATTGGGAAGGCCATCCGCTGCGGAAGGACTTCGCCGTCGGACAGATCCCCGTGCAGTTCAAGGCCACCCGATGAGCGCGTCGCAGGTAGTGGCGCAAGCCGTTTCGGATGAGGCCGTCCGCCGTCGAGACGACAGCGCGGTGCTTCGCATCGGCGAGGACGACGGCGAGCGCCTCGAGGCCGAGGCCGGCGCCAGCGACACCCGCATGATCATGAACATGGGGCCTCAGCATCCCAGCACCCACGGGGTGCTGCGGCTGATGCTGGAGATGGAGGGGGAGACCGTGATGCGGTCCAAGCCGGTCATCGGCTACCTCCACACCGGCATGGAGAAGACGGCCGAGACCCTCACCTACCTGCAAGGTCCCACCAACGTGACCCGCATGGACTACGCCTCCCCGCTGTTCAGCGAGCTGGCCTTCTCGATGGCCACCGAGGCGCTGTTGGGCGTGGCGCCTCCCCCCCGGGCCACCTGGATCAGGATGCTGATGTGCGAGCTGAACCGCATCAGCTCCCACCTGCTGTTCCAGGCCACCAACGGCATGGACATCGGGGCGGTGTCGATGATGCTCTACGGCTGGCGCGAGCGGGAGGAGGCCCTGCGGCTGCTGGAGACCATCACCGGCCTGCGGATGAACCACAACTACATCCGCCCCGGCGGGGTGGCCGCCGATCTGCCCGACGGCTGGCGCGACCGGGTGCTCACCCTGATCGACGCTCTGCCGGCCCGGCTCGACGAGTTCGACACCCTGCTCACCGGCCAGCCCATCTATCGGGAGCGCCTGCAAGGCGTGGGGGTCATCAACACGGCCGAGTGTCTGGCCTTGGGGGTGACCGGGCCTATTCTGCGCTCCACCGGCTATGCCTGGGATCTGCGCCGGGACATGCCCTATCTGGCCTATGAACAGGTGGACTTCGACGTGGTGGTGGGCACCTACGGCGACTGCTTCGACCGCTATGCCATCCGGCTCAACGAGATCAGAGAGTCCATCGCCATACTGGCCCAGATCCTCGACCAGATGCCGCCGGGCGACTATCGGGTGCAGGACAAGAAGGTGACGCCCCCGCCTCGAGCCCGCATCGACGAGTCGATGGAGGCTCTCATCCACCACTTCAAGATCTTCACCGAGGGGTTCAAGGTGCCCGCGGGCGAGGTGTACGCCGCGGTGGAATCCCCCCGAGGGGAGCTGGGCTGCTACATGGTGTCCGACGGCTCCGCAGTGCCCTACCGCATGCACATCCGGGCCCCCAGCTTCGTGAACCTGCAAACCCTGCCCCATTTGATGCGAGGGGGCATGGTGGCCGACGCGGTGGCCGTCATCTCCTCGGTCGACCCCATCATGGGGGAGGTGGACCGCTAGCCATGGCCCGCCTCAGCCCGAGTTCCCTCGCCGTTGCCCAGGAGATCATCAGCCGCTACCCGGTGGCCCGCTCCGCGCTCATCCCGCTTTTGCACCTGGCTCAGGAACAAGACGGCCATGTCACCGAGGAGGCTATGGCTCACATCGCCGAGCTGGTGGGCGTGGCCCCCGCCGAGGTGATGGGCACGTGCAGCTTCTACGAGATGCTCAAGCGGGCGCCGGTGGGGGAGTACATGGTGAACATCTGCAATGGCATCTCCTGCCACCTTCTGGGCTCATCGGAGCTGATCCACCACGCCGAGGCAACTTTGGGCGTGAAGCCCGGCGGGACCACCGACGACGGCAAGATCACCCTCGAGGCCGTGGAATGCATCGCGGCCTGCACCGAGGCCCCCTGCTTGCAGGTCAACTACCGCTACCGCAACAGGGTCAGCATCACCGACTTCGACCGGCTGGTGGACGACCTGCGGGCCGGGACCGCGGGGGTGGCGCCCCACGGCAAGCTGGCCATGGTGCGCCAGCACATCGGCGACGACCGCCGGGCCGGAGCGGCGCCCCCCGACGGCCAAGGCCAACCGGCCTGGCTGGCCCGCAATCCCTCCGACGCCGAGGCCGGCCCGTGAGCGCGCCCGCTCCGCCCGACTTGCGGATCATCACCTCTCGGTTCGAGTTCGAGGACGGCCACACTCTGGCCGGCTATGAGCGCACTGGGGGTTACGGCGGGCTGCGACGGGCCCTGACCATGGCGCCGGCCGACGTCCACGGCGAGGTCCGCATCGCCAGCCTGCTGGGCCGGGGCGGCGCCGGGTTCCCCGCCGGGGTCAAGTGGGGGTTCTGCCCCCCGGGGGTTTGGCCCCGCTATCTGGTGGTGAACGGCGACGAGTCCGAGCCCGGCACCTACAAGGACCGCCTGCTCATGGAGCGCGACCCCCACCAGCTCATCGAGGGGTGTCTGATCGCCTGCTACGCCCTCGGTCTGTCGCAGTGCTTCTTGTACGTGCGGGGCGAGATGGCCCATGCCCAAGAGCGGTTGGCGTCCGCGCTCAACGAGGCCTACGAGGCGGGCTACGCGGGGGCCAACGTGCTCGGGGCCGAGGACTTCTCCGTGGACATCACCCTGCACTGGGGGGCCGGGGCCTACATCGTCGGGGAGGAGACCGCCCTCATCGAGAGCCTGGAGGGCAACCGGGGGATGCCCCGGCTCAAGCCCCCCTACTTCCCGGCCTCCATCGGCCTCTACGGCCAGCCCACCATCGTCAACAATGTGGAGACCCTGTCCAACCTGCCGTGGATCGTGGCCAACGGCGGCGAGGCCTTCGCCGCCATGGGGGCCGAGAGTTCCACCGGCACCCGGGTGTTCGCAGTGTCGGGCCATGTGGCCACCCCCGGCGTGTTCGAGGTGCCCTTCGGCACCACCACCTTCCGGGACATCATCTTCGACCCCCGCTACGCCGGCGGGATGCGCCCCGGCCGCACCCTCAAGACGTTCATCCCCGGCGGGGCCTCGTCCCCCTGGTTCTTCGACGAGCACCTCGACCTGCCGCTGGAGAAGGCGGCGGTGGACCAGGCCGGCTCCATGCTCGGCTCGGGGGCCATCGTGGTCATGGACGACACCACCGACGTGGTGAGGGCCTGCCACAACGTGGTGCGGTTCTTCGCCCGGGAGTCCTGCGGCAAGTGTACGCCGTGCCGGGAGGGCACCTCCTGGCTGGAGAAGATCCTGAGTCGCATCCTGGCCGGACAGGGCCGCCCCCAAGACCTGGACCTGTTGATGGACGTGTGCGACAACATCAGCCCCGGCATCAAATGGCCGCCCCGTCAGACCACCATCTGCCCGCTGGGGCCGTCAGCCGTGTCGCCCATCGCCTCGGCCCTGGAGCGGTTCCGGGGCGAGTTCGAAGCCTACTTGCCCGCGGCCGCGGTCTCGGTGGCCACCAGCTCGGGGGCGGCGCCGTGAGCGACCAGGAGACCTCGGTCAACATCACGGTGAACGGCCAGCCGGTGCAGGCCGTCCCCGGCGAGTGGGTCATCGCCGCCGCCGAGCGGGCCGGGGTGTACATCCCCCGTTTCTGCTACCACCCCCGGATGAGTTCGGTGGGCATGTGCCGAATGTGCATCGTGGACATCGACACCGGCCGCGGCCCCGCCCTCCAGCCCTCCTGCATGGTCGCGGTGAGCGAGAACATGGTGGTGGACACCACCTCCGAGCAGACCCGCAAAGCCCAAGACGGCGTGCTGGAGTTCCTGCTTTTGAACCACCCGCTGGACTGTCCGGTGTGCGACAAGGGGGGCGAGTGCCCCCTCCAAGACCAGACCATGGCCTACGGTCCGGGCGAGAGCCGGTTCGTGGAGGAGAAGCGCCACTTCGAGAAGCCCATACCGGTGAACAGCCTGGTGTATCTGGACCGCGAGCGCTGCATCCTCTGCGACCGCTGCACCCGGTTCGCCGACGAAGTGGCCGGCGACCCGCTCATCACCTTCCAAGACCGGGGCGACCAGACCCAGGTGAACACCTTTCCCGATCTGCCTTTCTCCTCCTATTTCAGCGGCAACACCGTGCAGATCTGCCCGGTCGGGGCGCTCACCGCGGTGCCCTACCGCTTCAAAGCCCGCCCGTGGGACCTCACCGAGGTGGAGTCCACCTATCCCAACCCAATGGGCGACCGGGTGGTGGTGCAGGCCTCCCGCGACCAGGTGCTGCGCTATCAGGGGGTGGACAGCGACGCGGTCAACTGGGGTTGGCTCACCGACAAAGACCGGTTCGCCTTCGAGGCCGGGGCCAGCGATCTCCGCCTCAAGACGCCGCTGGTGCGGGGTACCCCGCTGGGCCGCTTCGACCCCGCTGGCCAAGAGCTGGTGGAAGCCACCTGGGGCCAGGCCCTCAGCGGGGCTGCGGAGGCCATAAAGGCGGCGGTGGCCGACAAGGGCCCCCATTCGGTGGCGGTTCTGGGCGGGGCTCGCCTGCCCAATGAAGACCAGTACGCGTGGGCCCGGCTGGCCAAAGGAGTCATCGGCACCGACCACGTTGATGCCCAGCTCGACGACGGCCTGCCGGCGCACGCCGTGATCGGCCTGCCCCGGGCCACTGTCAGCCGGGCTTGTGCTCCCGGCGGAACCGTCGTGCTGCTGGCCCCCGATCCCAAAGAGGAGCAGGGCACCCTGTACCTGAGGCTCCGCCACGCCATCGTCAACGACGGCGTGCAGCTCATCGAGCTGACTCCCCGAGCCACCGGCCTCAGCCACTTGGCCGCGTTTCGGCTGCACCACCGACCCGGCGAAGCCGCCGCCGTTGCTGCCGCCTTGATGGGCGGCCACATCGAAGCCGGACCCGACGGCGCCATCGGCGGCGTTGCCGCTGTTGATGTGGCGGCGGCCGCGGTGGCAATCGCCGACCGGTCCGACAAGCCGATCACCGTCGTCTTGGGCCGCCCGTCGCTGGCCGAGTCGGCTGATTTCACCGTCGGCGCCGCCGCGGAGCTATCCCGGTTCGCCAACCTGCTGAGCGCTGGCGGCCGGCCGGGCATCGCCTTTTTGCCCGCGCTGCACCGGGGCAACGTGTTCGGGGCGCTGGATATGGGCTTGGCCCCCGGGCTGCTGCCCGGTCGGATCTCCCTGGCCGAGGGCGGCCCGGCGCTGACCGAGTCGTGGGGTTCGGTGCCTGCCGCCCCCGGAGTCGGCGCCCGCGGCATCTTGCAAGCCGCAGCCGAGGGCCGAATCGACGTGCTGATCCTGTTGGGCGTCGATCCGCTGGGCGACTTCCCCGATCGGCGACTGGCCGAAGAAGCCCTTAGCGGCGCAGGGGTCATCGTGGCCTCCGAGTTGTTCTTGAATCCGTCGTCGGCTCGGGCTCACATCGTGTTCCCCGCCGCGGGGTTCGCCGAGCGGCGGGGCACCCACACCAATCTGGAGGGGCGCATAACCGCGCAGCGCCAGGTCGTCACCCCGCCCGGCACCGCCCGGGCCGACTGGGCCATCGCCGCCGAGCTGGCCCGCCGCCTCGGCGCCGACTTCGGCTTCAGCTCGCCCGAGGACGTGTGGGATGAGATCGCCCGGGTGGCCCCGTCGCACCGCGGGCTGTCGCTTGAGGCCATCGAGGCCGCCGGCGACGGTGCTCTGGTCGCTGACAGCTCCATCGCCTTCGCCCCCCCGGAGGGCATAACCCCGGTGCCTGCGGTGGATGCCTACTCGCTTCGACTGGTGGCTGCTCGGCGCATGTACGACCGAGGCACGCTGGTCCAGCACGCTCCCTCGCTGGCCGGTCTGGCCCCTGGGGCGGTCTTGGCCCTGAATCCCTATGACTTCGATCGTGTCGGCGTTGAGCCGGGGGCGGTTGTGCAGGTGATCTCCAGCGGGGGCGAGGTGCAGGCGCCGGTGCAGGCCGACCCCGGCGTGCCCCGGGGCACGGCGGCCTTGGGCTATAACCATCCCGACCTAGATGTGCGGGATCTGGTTGATCCCGGCACCGCGGTCACCGACCTGAGGGTCCAAACCCGATGAGCGCGGGTGTTCGGGGCCGGTGGGGCGAGAGCTGATGACAGCGGTTCTCGGTCCCAGCGTGTTCGGTCTCGACCCTCTCTACATCGGCGGGGTGGGCTTGGCCGAGGTGCTCGTCACCCTGCTCAAAGTGGGAGTGGCCTTCGCCTTTCTGCTGGTGGCGGTGATGCTGATGATCTGGTTCGAGCGCAAGCTCATCAGCGACATGCAGAACCGCATCGGCCCCAGCCTGGCCGGCCCGTTCGGCATCTTCCAGACCCTCGCCGACGGCATCAAGCTGTTCTTCAAAGAAGACCTCATCCCGGAGCGGTCTGACCGGCTGGTCTTCAAGCTGGCCCCCTACCTGTCGCTGGTGCCCGCCTTCTTGGTGTTCGCCGTGGTGCCGATAGGAGGAGACTTCAACGGCGGTGATGGCCGCGTCTCCCTCTTCGGCCACGAGACCTTTCTGCAAGTGTCCGACCCGCCGGTGGGGATCTTGTTGGTGCTGGCCCTGTCGTCGGTGGCCGTTTACGGGGTCATGCTGGCCGGCTGGTCGTCGGGCTCCAAGTACCCGCTGCTGGCCTCGGTTCGGGCCTCAGCCCAGATGGTCTCCTATGAGGCCGCTCTGGGCCTGTCTCTGGCCGCGGTGCTGCTGAAGTCGGGCAGCTTGTCCACTAACCAGATCGTGTCCGAGCAGGCGGTGTGGAACTGGAACCTATGGGTCACCTGGGTGGTCCCCATGGTCGTCTTTTTGATCGCGGTCACCGCCGAGCTGAACCGTCCGCCTTTCGACTTGGTGGAGGCCGAGCAGGAACTGGTCGGGGGTTTCCACACCGAGTACAGCTCCATCCGGTTCGCCTTGTTCTTCTTGGCTGAGTTCATGAACACCATCACCATGTCGGCCATCATCGTGACGCTGTTCTTGGGCGGCCCCAACGGCCCCGACTTCACCACGGTGGGCTGGCTGTCGGGCCTTTTGTGGTTCTTCGCCAAGCTGGTGCTGTTCTTGTTCACCTTCGTGTGGCTGCGGGCCACCCTGCCCCGTTTCCGCTACGACCAGCTCATGGACTTGGGCTGGAAGCTGCTCATCCCGCTGTCGTTGGGCTGGCTGTTGGTGCTGGCCTCCTATGACATCGCCGGCGACCGGGGCTGGAACCGGGCTGCGGCGGTGATCGTTATGCTGGCTGTCATGGCCGCGCTGGCCGCCCTGCTCGGTTTGGCCCTGCGGGCCGCCCGCCATCGCCGAGAACTCGATCCGCAAGGAGGATTCGCCTGATGGGATACCTCCGAGGATTCGCCGTCACGTTCCGCAAGCTGTTCAAGGGCACCGCCACCGGCCGGGTGGTCACCACCCAGTACCCCGACGAGAAGCGTCCCAAGCCGGTGCGCTTTCACGGCCGCCATGTGCTCAACCGCTACGAGGACGGCATGGAGAAGTGCATCGGGTGCGAGTTGTGCGCAGGGGTCTGCCCGGCCCGCTGCATCTACGTGCGGGGCGCCGACAACTCGCCTGACGATCCGGTGTCACCCGGCGAGCGCTACGGCTACGTTTACGAGATCAACTACCTGCGGTGCATCCACTGCGACTTGTGCGTGGAAGCCTGCCCCACCGAGGCCATCACCGAGTCGAAGCTGTTCGAGTTCTCGTTCACCAGTCGGGCCGACGCCATCTACACCAAAGACGAGCTGGTGGTGGGTGACGACGGCCGCCCCCAGCAGCTTCCCTGGGAGGATTGGCATCCCGGTGACGACGAGCACACCTCGGCCTGGGTGCGGGCCACTTCGCCGTCGGGCCGGGCCGACTACGAGGGGAAGGTGGCCTGGTCGGGCGAGCTGGGCTATGGCATCCGCCCGCCCGAGCAAGGCCAGGCCGCAGACGAGGCGTCCGACTCCGGCCATCACGACCGCCATGGCTTCGACGACCCTCACGACGCCCATGGGGGCCACCGCTGATGGAGACCGCGATCTTCATCGTGTGCGCGGCCATCGTGTTGGCCGGGGCGCTGGGCGTGGTGCTGGTTCGCAACCCGGTTCACGCCGCGCTGAGCCTGGTGGGAACCCTGTTCGGCATGGCCGTGCTGTTCCTCAACCTGGAAGCCCATTTCCTCGCCGCGGTGCAGATCATCGTCTACGCCGGCGCCATCGTGGTGCTGTTCTTGTTCGTGATCATGCTGCTGGGCGTGGACCGGCTCGAAGATCTGTCGGTGGAGCCCATCGCCGGTCAGCGCGTTTTGGCCGCCGTCGTCGGCTTGGGCACTTTCGGGCTAGCGGCGGCCGTCTTGGCCACCAGCGACATCGGCTTGCCAACCCAACCGGCCCTCACCGGGCCGATCACCGACCAGTACTCCAACCTGCGCCAGATCGCCGATGTGCTGTTCACCGACTACGTGTACGCCTTTGAGGCCACCGCCGCCCTGCTCACCATCTCGGTGGTGGGCGCGGTGGTCATGTCTCGGCGAATGGCTCGCGACGACCAAGCCCGCCAAAGCGCGCAAGACGATTGATGGTCACGGCCTCCTGGTACCTGATTCTGGCCGCTGGGCTGTTCACCATTGGCGCGGTGGGCCTTTTGGTGCGGCGCAACCCGCTGATCATGTTCATGTGCGTGGAGCTGATGCTCAACGCGGTGAACCTCACCTTCATCACCTTCGGGCGGGAACTGGGCGACATCGGCGGGCAGGTGTCGGTGTTCTTCGTACTGGTGGTGGCCGCCGCCGAGGTGGTGGTGGGCCTCGCCATCGTGGTGGCCATCAACCGCCGGCGGCCTCGGGCCACCGCCGATGACCTTTCGGCGCTGAAGGGATAGGCCGGAGACGCTTATGGACGCGCTGGTTGACCTGGTCTGGCTGATCCCCGCTTTCCCGCTGGCCGGGGCGCTGATCCTCATGGCGCTGGGTCGCCGCCTGGGAGAGCCCCGGGCGGGCTGGCTGGCCACCGCGATGATGGGCGGATCGTTTATCGCCACGCTGTTGGTGTTCATCGGGCTCCTGGGCCGCGACGGCGACGAGCGGGCAATAGTGCTCACCCTGTTCGAGTGGGTGCCAGCGGGCAGCCTGGCCGTGGACATCGGCTTTCTGGCCGATCCGCTGTCGATCACCATGGCCCTGTTCGTGACCGGGGTGGGCGCTCTCATCCACCTGTACTCCATTGGCTACATGCACGGCGACGAGGGCTTCTCCCGGTTCTTCACCTACCTCAACCTGTTCGCCTTCTCCATGCTCATGCTGGTGCTGGGCGACAACCTGCTGTTGGCCTTCTTGGGCTGGGAAGGGGTGGGGGCCTGCTCCTACCTGCTGATCTCGTTCTGGTTCGGCGACGAGGCCAACGCCTCGGCGGGCAAAAAGGCGTTCGTCACCAACCGGGTGGGTGACTGGGGCTTTCTCGTGGCCATGTTCCTGGCGTTTTTGACCTTCGGATCGCTCCAATACGGGGAGATCTTCTTCGAGATCGAATCGAACGGGGTGGCCGCGGGCACCGCATCGGCCATCGTGGTGCTTTTGCTGGTGGGCGCGGCGGGCAAGTCGGCGCAGTTCCCGCTGCACATCTGGCTGCCCGACGCCATGGCCGGTCCCACTCCGGTGTCGGCCCTCATCCACGCCGCCACCATGGTCACCGCCGGGGTGTACCTGCTCACCCGGATGAACCCCGTCATCGCCGAGGCCCACGGCTGGGTGCCCGACCTCATCATGTGGGTGGGCTTGGGCACTGCGCTGATGGCCGCCACCATCGCGGTGGCCCAAAACGACATCAAGAAGGTGCTGGCCTACTCCACCGTGAGCCAGCTGGGGTTCATGTTCGTGGCCGTGGGCTCGGGGGCCTATGTGGCCGCCGTCTTCCACATGGTCACCCACGCCTTCTTCAAAGCGCTTCTGTTCTTGGGGGCCGGGTCGGTGATCCACGGCATGGACGGCGACCAGGACCTCCGCCGCTACGGCGGGCTGGCCCGGCTGCTGCCCATCACCTCGATGACCTTCGTGGCCGGCTGGCTGGCCATCGCCGGCGTGCCGCCGTTCTCCGGCTTCTGGTCGAAAGATGAGATCCTGGCCTACGCTTACGGCGAGAACAAGGTGCTGTGGCTGCTGCTTTTGGCCACCGCCGTCCTCACCGCCTTCTACATGACCCGGCTGGTGCTCATGGCCTTCTTCGGCCCCCGACGCTGGACAGAGGGCGCAGACGAGCAAGCCGAGGCCGGTGACGGGGAACAACCTCTGCCCCGCCGCCACCCCCACGAATCACCGTGGACGATGACTGCGCCGCTGGTGCTGCTCGCGGGCTTGGCGGTGGTGGCCGGAGTGCTGAACCTGCCCTTCAGCAAGGATCTGCACTTTTTGGAAACGTGGCTGGCGCCCGCCTTGTTCGGCAACGCCGCCCATGTGCCCTTCGGCGGGGGCACCAAGTGGGTCCTGGGCGCGGTGGCCGTCATCGGGAGCCTTCTGGGAGTCTCGGCCGGGGCCGCAGTGTACGCCCGCCGCCGGATCGACCCGGCCCGCATCGAGCGCCCCTTTTTGGCCCGGGCCTGGCGCATCGACGAGATGGTCACAAACTTCATGGGCGGTCCCGGCCGCCGGGCGTTCGAGCGCACTGCTGAGTTCGATCAGCAGGTGGTGGACGGCGCAGTCAACGGAACCGGTGCTCTGATCCGCCGGGCCGGAACCCGTTTGAGGGCGGCCCAGACCGGATTGGTCCGCAGCTATGCCCTGGGCATCGCCATCGGCGCGGTGGGCTTGTTGGCCTGGTTCGTCTCGAGGGCGGGCTTCTGATGATGGTTTTGCCCGCCATCATCTTTTTGCCCCTGGTGGGGGCGGCGGCCATTGCGCTGATTGCCCCGTCGCGCTCCATGGTGCTCAAGCCGGTGGCGGTGGCCGCCTCGGCCGCCACCGGGGCGCTCACCTTGTGGCTCATGGCCGCCTTCGACAAGCACGACAGCGGCTTCCAGTTCACCCAGCTCAACGAGTGGGTCGGCTCGGCCGGCATCTCCTGGCACGTCGGGGTGGACGGCATCTCGCTGTTCTTGGTGGTGCTCACCGGGGTGCTGTTTCCCATCGCCATCGTAGCCTGCGACCCGCCCCACGACGCCAAGGCCTACTACATCTGGATGCTGGTGCTGGAGACCGGTTGCCTGGGCGTGTTCTTGGCCCTGGATCTGGTGCTGTTCTTCTTGTTCTTCGAGATCGTGCTGGTTCCCATGTATTTCCTGATCGGCAAGTGGGGCCATGCAAACCGCAAGTACGCGGCCACCAAGTTCTTCTTGTTCACCATGCTGGGCTCGGCCCTCATGCTGGTGGGGATGCTGGCCCTGGCCCTGCTCACCGCCCGGGAGACCGGCAACGCCGTCACCTTCAACCTCTTGGAGCTGGCCGACAGCGCAGGCGAGCTGCCCACCATCACCGCCCGGTGGATCTTCCTGTCGTTCCTCGTGGCCTTCGCGGTGAAGGTGCCCCTGTTCCCGGTCCACACCTGGTTGCCCGACGCCCACACCGAGGCCCCCACCGCCGGCTCGGTGATCCTGGCCGGGGTGCTGCTCAAGCTGGGCACCTACGGGCTGGTCCGCTTCGGCCTGTATCTGTTCCCCGAGGCGTCCCGCTATTTCGCCCCGCTGCTGTTCACCCTGGGGGTGATCGGCATTCTCTACGGCGCGGTGGTGGCCACCATGCAGCGCGACCTGAAACGGCTGGTGGCCTACTCCTCGGTGGCCCACCTCGGGTTCATCGTGCTGGGCATCTTCTCTGTCAACATCGAGGGCGTCGAGGGCGGGTTGCTCCAGATGGTGAACCACGGCTTGTCCACCGGGGCGCTGTTCTTGCTGGTGGGATTCATTTACGAGCGCCGCCACACCCGGCAGATCTCCGAGATGGTCGGGTTGCAGAAGGCCGCGCCGGTGCTGGCCGCGGTGTTCACTGTGGTGATGCTGTCGTCGGTGGGCCTGCCCGGCTTGAACGGCTTCGTGGGCGAGTTCTTGATCTTGGCCGGTGCTTTTGTGGCCCACCGCTGGTGGGCGGTGGTGGCCGCGGCCGGGGTCATTCTGGCCGCGCTGTATCTTCTGTGGGCCTACCAGCGGGTGTTCCACGGCACTCCCGACGATGCCAACCGGTCGATGCCCGACCTCAGCTGGCAGGAGAAGCTGGTGATGGCGCCGCTGGTGGGGCTCATCGTGTTCTTGGGGGTGTATCCCAAGCCGGTGATAGAGCGCATGGAGCCCGCGGTGGCGGCCTTGATCGAGCACATGGAGGAAGCCGAGGGGTTTGAATCGCCCACGGTGGCCGACCGGCCTGAGGGCAGCTTCGAAGAGCTCCGCGCCCTGCTGGAGCACCACGGCGGAGACGAAGGAGAGGGCCACTGATGCTCCCGCTCCTGGCTCAGGCAGAAATCCCCGACATCGCGTGGCTCCCCTTGGTGCCCCACATGGTGATGGCCGGGGCTGCGGTGCTGTTGTTGACCATCGTGTCGCTGGCCGGAGGCCGGCTGCCGAAGTGGTTTGCCTCGGCGTGGACGACAGCCGCGGGTCTGGGAGTGATGGCCACCGCTATTCCGGTGTGGATACGGGTATGGCGACGAGGTCCCCACTCGACCATCGCCGACTCGATCGGGGTGGACGGGTTCTCGGTATTCATCATCGTGCTGCTGGCCGCCACGGTGATCTTGACCGCTCTCATCGCCGACGGGTTCCTGCGCCGGGAGGGCGTCGACGGCCCGGCTTTCTACGTGCTGTTGATGTTCTCGGCTGCCGGCGGCATGACCATGGCGGTGGCCGACAACCTCATCGTGTTGTTCTTGGGCCTGGAGATCCTGTCATTGGCGGTGTATGTGCTGGTGGCCATGCACCTGCGCCGGGCCGAGTCGCAGGAGGCGGGCATCAAGTACTTCGTGCTGGGGGCGTTCGCCTCGGCGTTCCTGCTCTACGGCATCGCCCTGGTGTACGGCGCCACCGGATCGCTCAACCTGTACGCCATCGCAGGGATGGTCGACGACGATCTGAGCGATAACGGCCTGTTGCTGGCCGGCATGGCCATGTTGCTGGTGGGGCTGGGGTTCAAGGTGGCCGCGGTGCCGTTCCACGCTTGGACTCCCGACGTCTACCAGGGGGCACCCTCGCCGGTGGTGTCCTACATGGCCGCCGGGGTGAAGGCGGCCGGGTTCGCGGCGCTGCTTCGGGTGTTCGTCGGCGGCTTCGGGGGATTGGCCGGCGATTGGCAGCCGGTGGTGTTCGGACTGGCCGTCGCCAGCCTGGCCGTCGGGTCGATGCTGGCCATCGTGCAGACCGACGTCAAGCGGATCTTGGCCTATTCCTCTATCAGCCATGCCGGGTTCATCCTCGTCGGGGTGCAGGCCGCCACCGATGACGGAGTGTCCAGCGTGCTGTTCTACCTGGCCGCCTACGCCGCCATGGCCATCGGCAGCTTCGCGGTGATCACCGTGGTGAGCGGCCCGGGCGACGAGGGCGCCGGCATCGACGGCTTGCGGGGCTTGGCCGCCCGCCGTCCGCTTTTGGCCGCCGCCTTCACCGTGCTGTTGCTGTCGCAGGCCGGCATCCCGTTCACCGCCGGGTTCTGGGCCAAGTTCGAGGTGATCTCGGCCGCGGTGGACGCACGCTCCTTCTGGCTGGCGGTCATCGCCATGCTGGCCGCCGTGGTGGCTGCCTTCTTGTATTTGCGGATCGTGGTGGCCATGTTCCTAGATGCCCCCGATGCCGGTGCCCCCCGCCTGCGCATCCCCCGGAGCCCCGCACTGGCCATCGCCATCGTGGTGCTGTTCACCCTGGCCTTCGGCGTCTACCCCGAACCCCTCCTCAACCTAGCCGACGACGCCCTCTTCAACCTCTGGCTCACCCCCCGGTAACCGGCCAACGCGCTCAACGCAGCCGCGTAACCCAGGGGCATCGGCACAGCGTCACCGATCCACTTAGCGAGTTGAGACCGAGATGGTGATGCCCCAGATTCTGTGATGAAACGGTAGTCAAGAGGGAACCCTTGAATTACTGCCGCTTCGCGCGGAGTAAGTGTACGACGTTCTGTTGGGTGGATGAAGCGGCCTCGGCCTGGAGTGGTAAAGCCTGTTGTGATGGTAGGAGCAGGCTCATTGGGACGCATCCGACCGTATACCGACGTATAGCTTGTGCCTTCTTTGTGGCACTCAGGGCGCTCGGATAGCGCTAAATCATACTCATCGTTGTCGAAAAGCCAGTCAATCCGTCTCTGATTCTCCTCATTATGTTCCGTCGACTGATCCAGCGGATCTGCAGGATCAGCAGGCCAAGCGTCTAGGTGGCTCAGTGCCCACTCCAGAGTGCGGGGTTTTTTGTCGGCCAAGCATTCCGCTATCGACTCTAGCGGTATTGGCTCTGAGTGGCGGCATGCTACCATGAAGTACCGCTTCCGGGTTTGTGGCCAGCCCATCTTGTCACAAGCCAGTACGCCGTCAGTCACCTGATAGCCCACCGACTCTAGTAGCGCTCTCGTGGTGGCGATAACACTGGCGTCGTCGTGTACTACAGCGGGCACGTTTTCGATTAGCACTCGGTCGATCTTGGCAGCCACTGCGAAAGCGGGGACAGTAAGCAAGAGGTGGTTTCGCATGTCAGATCTTCGCGATCGATTATTCAAGTTCGAATGGCCTTGACATGGCGGTCCAGCGGTCAGCAGGTCAGCTCGACAGGCAGCGTCGGCCAGTTCATCGTCAAGCAGTTCAGGTGCATAGGTAAATGTTGCCGCCTCGCCGCTGCCACGAACTCGAAAGTCGACCAGCGAGGTCACTGAATCGGTACAGCGAAGTCGTACATCGTGGTTTGCAGCCAACGTTCTAGTAGCATCGACATCTGAGTCCACAATTACTTCGTTGATTACTGAATAGCCCATCTCGTGAGCCAACTGCCTCACGCCTAAGGCCAGCCCTCCTGATCCACAGAACAGATCAACTACGCCTAGCCAGCTTGTGTCCTGAGCTGAAGAAGGAAGCCTCCCTTCCAAGTAAGCGGTCCACCACATGCCTAACGGATCTGATCGAGCTGCTCTCTCGTCGCCGGGGTATACCATGACAGATGAATCGATTACCCGCGACCCCAGTGTGAGTCGGCGGATCAGCCGGTCGGCATCAAAGTGAAAGCTCCGATCAGGCCGTAGCTTATCGAAATGACAGTCATCGATCTGCTGGAGCGAACGAGAGTTAGTCAAGACTGTTCTCATCGTGGTTTGCCAACCCGATCCGCAATTCCTGTAGAAGGTCTTCGGCCTCAGATTGGCTGTATATATTCAAGAGCATATTAGACCATGTCCGGTTAACCCGTTTTGCGAATTCTCTGAGATCTTCGGTCATGAGACGGTCAGCGGCCTGAAGCTCGACTATCGCTCTGGTAAGCATGGGCGCTGTAGCTGTACGGACCCGTAGAACATGGCTGCGCCAGAAGTCGGTGGCTTTGGGGAGCTCATAGGCGAGATCAGCGTGTTCTGCCCCTCCCAGCGCTGAGATTCTCAAGAACATCCGGAGCAAAACGCACTCCGCCTGATTTTTGCCATCGATATATTTCATATGGTTACCGTTCTCAAACGACTTCTTTTCTCGCCAGGCGATAAAGTCCCAGAAATAACCAATGCTTAGGTATCGCCAGAATCCGGGATCGTCCAGCACTGGAAACGGAACTGACGTCTGGGGTTCATCTCTGGATAAGAGTGCGTTATAAAGGTGTTTTGCTGCTTCCCCTTCAATCGGATCCTTATCACGAGCCAAACGGTTTTCTTGATGCAACGTTGAGATCTTGCGTGCCGCCTCTTTGAGAGGGGCCAGGTTTAGGTCGTCGCCGTCGCCTACCCACTGAGCTTCAATGTTGAGTTGACGGTTTAACGAGTTAAACCGCTCTTCGGCGAGTCCCCGACAAGAACTCAATGTCAGCGTCGGATACCTCACGAGCCCTCCGAGAATGAGTCGATTAGGGTCTTTTTTACTCCCAGGGCATTTTCGGCGAGGGCAATGAAGCGGGCAGGGTTGGAGATCGCATCGGCGATAAGTTGATTGCGCTGCGTGGCATCGGCCCCAGACCCGGCAATGAGTCCGATGATTCGGCCCAGAAGGGAGTCCTGGAGTGTTTCCCAAGATGTGTCTTCAAGCTCTTCAGACCGTCCAGCGCAGGCAAGTACTACTCCGGCAATGAAGTCACAAGCCAACTGAGTTTGGAGAGCCTTGCTGACGGGAGAACTGGCTGCGTGGTCGATTTGAGTCAGCAGTTCCGTATCCACGTACAACTCGGGTTGTTCGCTCTCGTCGTAGGGCTCAAGCGGGTTGTGTTCGCCGATGCTGAAGTAGCGGACGGTCTTCATTGGCAGGTTGAGCCGTTGTCGGGCCTCATGGTCAAGCGGCGTGGGCCGGAACATCTCCTTGGCGGTCTCGGTCTCAAGGCGGAAGCTGACTTTGGCTAGCCAGGTTCCCTTGCGCCAAGGCTTTCGTGCTGCCGGTGGCTGGTCGGCGAGCAGCACGACGTAGGCAACGATGATCGTGCCGTGGGTGCTGGCCTGAAGGGCCGCGGGACGGTCAATACCAGTAAATTCGCGTGTGCGTGGAACTGTTTCAAGGTCATCTAAGCCGTGTCTTACCAGGGTATCGGTGATCTTGAGGTACTTGGTATATGCGGTGACTACGAGGCCGAGGGCAGTGGGATCGCATTCTGATTCTTCTATACCGGTGCCAAGGTCTTCTTGAAATCGGCGAACTCAGTTGCATCGGTCGCCCAGGTCAGTTCGGGTTTGGTCCGTAGCCACTCCTCATGCGTCCCAACCACGATTTTGGAGTCAGGCTCGCAGCTTTGATCGCCCATGTGGAATCGAACACTCTCCAGTGCCCGATTGAACTCCACGGGAACTGAAAACGGCCGGACATGACGGGTTTCCCGGGACATCCGCTACTCGCTCGTGATGGGCTCGCTGGGCAGCAGATCAACCTCCGCGGAGACCCTGCCTGCCCATAGTGCGAGGTGCGGGTCGCTGGCGAACTCAAAGGTAGCTGGACTGTCGCGGTGGAGCATCCCAATGAAGTTTCCCGGGTCTTCGGTGGCATCGAACCCTTCAGGAGCATTGATCTCCAGTTCCACTCGATCACCTGAACGCCCGTCCTCATCGAAGAGGTAACGAAGACGAATGAGAGATTCTGAGCAGTCGCCTTCGTAGTTGTCGCTCAAAGCGAACTCGGCTTGACCAGTGACTCGCACCTGCCTGTCGTCAACCGGCTCGGCCATCGGGGTCAAGTGGATTGTCACTGGTCGGGGTTCGGGGACAGGTCCCGACGTGCCTGAGCCAGCTCCTCTCATGATCTTGGCCATGATTCGGTCAAACTCGGGAAGGCGCACTTGTTCTTGTGGCCGTGGTGACGGTTTGAGGTCTTCTCTGAGCTTATTGACATGCCTCTTGATTCGGTCAAGCAATTTGCGGGCCGCTTCATAGTTGGCCGCGGTGTTACTAGTGTCGGAGTCGTCGTCGGCCTTGGTCTGCCAGGCATCGTGACTCTTTGGCTCAGTGTCGCGTAGAGCGTCATCGATTGAGTCATCGGCGACGAATGTTCCTCTGACGAATGGCGTAGTTCTGCCCGCGTCCCAGTACTCCACCACCATGCGTGGTTTGCGCATCAACGCGACTAGGCTGCGGTGGTCAGTGGGCGTCGACATGTCGGTCTGGGTTTGATGGGGATATGACCAGTCGTCCGGGTTCGCAACTAGCCCGAGAGTTGAGGTTCCCCCCGTTGGCTGGACACGTGGTTTATGCGGCTTGGTTTAGTCGTTG
>JAPOSH010000036.1 GCA_026709815.1 bacterium
GGGATCCGCTACTAAATCTCCGACACCGCCGAGTACGGCGATCTGAGCCGCGGCGACCGAATCATCAACCAGGACACCCGGGCGGAGATGAAGAAGATCCTGGGCGAGATTCGCAGCGGGTCGTTCGCCGATGAGTGGATGAGCGAGAGCCGCCGCGGCCGCCCTGACTTCTTGAGGATGGAGGCCGAGGGCCAGCAGCACCCCATCGAGGCGGTGGGGGCGCGGCTGCGGGCCATGATGCCGTGGATCTCCGCGGGCCGCGAGGGCGTGCAATCCGTCTCCGGCGGCCAAGGAAAAGCGTAGTCGTCCAATAGCCGCCGATCGGCGGCTTCTCATTAGTATCGAGAGTGTCGAGCTGGCAGCTCCCAAAGGAAGAGAGAAGGCCGTGAGCGAAAACTGGGGTTTTGAGACCAAGCAGATCCATGCCGGGCAGGTGCCCGATCCCACCACCGGGTCGAGGGCCGTGCCCATCTACCAGACCACCTCCTATGTGTTCCGAGACACCGAGCATGCCGCCGCGCTGTTCGGGCTGGCCGAGGTGGGCAACATCTACACCCGCATCATGAACCCCACCCAGATGGTGCTCGAGGCCCGGCTCAACGCGCTGGAGGGCGGCACCGAGACCGCCATCGGGATTCCGGGGGCGCTGGCCGTGGCGTCGGGGCAGGCAGCCGAGACTCTGGCCATCTTGAACCTGGCCGAGTCGGGCGACCATGTGGTGTCCTCCGCATCGCTGTACGGCGGCACCTACAACCTGCTGCACCACACCCTGCCCAAGATGGGCATCGAGGTGTCGTTCATCGAGGATCCCGACGACCTGGGCGCTTGGAAGAACGCCATCCGGGAGAACACCAAGGTGCTCTACGCCGAGACCATCGGCAACCCCAAGAACGACTGTCTCGACATCGAGGGCGTTGCCGCAATAGGCCATGGCGAGGGCATTCCGCTGATGGTGGACAACACGGTGCCGTCTCCCTATCTGATTCAGCCCCTGGCCCACGGCGCCGACATCGTGGTCCACTCCATGACCAAGTTCATCGGCGGCCACGGCAACTCCATCGGCGGGGCCATCATCGACGGCGGCACCTTCGACTACGGGGCCAGCGGCCGCTTCCCCAACTTCACCGAACCCGATCCCAGCTATCACGGCCTCGCCTTCTGGCCGGCGCTGGGCCACGGCGCCTACATCATCAAGGCCCGAGTGCAGTTGCTGCGCGACATCGGCGCGGCCGTCTCCCCGCAGAACGCCTTCTACTTCCTCCAAGGCCTCGAGACGCTCAGCCTCCGCATGGAGCGGCACTTCTCCAACGCCCAGGCGGTGGCGGAGTACTTGGACGCTCACGACCAGGTGGAGTCGGTGCAGTTCGGCGGGCTGCCCTCCAGCCCGTGGCACGAGCGGATGAACCGCTACACCGGCGGCAAGGGCTACGGATCGGTGCCCGCCTTCCACATCCAAGGAGGGCGCGACGCGGGTGAGAAGTTCGTGAACGCGCTCTCCCTGCACAGCCACGTGGCCAACATCGGCGACGTGCGCAGCTTGGTCATCCACCCGGCGTCCACCACCCACTCGCAGCTCACCGAAGACGAGCAGATCAGCACCGGGGTGTATCCCGGGCTGGTGCGGCTGTCGGTGGGCATCGAATCGGTGGACGACATCATCGCCGACTTGGAGCAGGGCTTCGCCGCAGCCCGGGCCTGACCCCGCGGACCACGCTTCGCGCGACGATAGGGGCGTGCGGCTCGCCCGGTCGGCCTTGTTCGCCTCTGCGCCCATCGCCTGGGCTCTGGCGCGGCGTCGCGTGCGCCGAGCCCGGGGCGGCCCGCGGCGGCTGGCATCTGCGTCCCTCGCCTTGGTGGTGGCGCTGGCGCTGGCCGGCGCGGCGTGCCAGTCGCCCGACCTGCGCGGACCGGAGGCGGCGTCGCCCGCTCTGGCCACGCCGACCCCCACACCGGCGGTCCCCGACCCTGCCGTTCCGGGACCGACGGCTGTGCCGGCGCGCATCGGGATCAGCGATGAGGCGATCCGAATCGGGGTGATCGTCGACGGCAGCACCAACAACGCGGTCACCGGCGGAAGCGAGGCGGCATGGCTGGCCATGCGGGCCTGGGCACAGGCGGTGAACAGCAGCGGCGGCCTCGGCGGCCGAGATGTGGAGGTGGTCTTGTTCGACGCCAACGTGTTCGACCACCGGGCCGCGGTTGAGCGGGCCTGCCAGAGCGACATCTTCGCGTTGGTGGGCTCCTATGCCCTCTTCGACGGCGACGGGGCGGACCTGCTGAGCGGCGAGTCTTGCCTGCTGCCCGATTTCCCGGCCGCCGCCCTGAGCCCGGCCCGGCGGGAGTCGCCGGTGACGTTCGTCTCCAACCCCACTTCCAATGCCCTGTGGCAAGCGGGCCCGGCCCGATATCTGAGCGAGCGCTTCCCCGCCGCCGCCGCCGCCGCGGGCACCGTGGTGCTGGACATGCCGGTGGCCTTCTACCGAGCGCAGCGTGACATCGAGGGGGCCTCGGCGGGGGGATTCAACTTCGCCTTCGAGGCCACCACCGACGTGATCGACGCCGACTACGACGCCCTGGCCGCGGCCATGTTGGACGCCGGCGTTCTGGGAATCGCCTGGTCGGCCGACAGGAATCGGCTGATGGAGCTGCTCGAAGCACGGGCCCGCCTGTCGGGGGGGCTTCTGGCCTTGGAGCCCGCCGGGCCGGGCCGGGATTCCGCCGCCCCCCCCGAAGGCAACCCGCCCGACGGCGCTCGGTCGCAGGACGCAGGCGCTGCCTCCGCCGACGGGCCCACTTTCATCCTCTGCTCGGCGGAGTGCTACTCCCAGAGCTGGGCGGCCGAAGTGGCCGAGTTGGGGTCCGATCTCTGGGTGAGCATCGGGATGCTGCCGTTCGAGGAGCCGGGCGACAACGTGGAGCTGGTGAGGTATGTGCTCTTTCTGAGGGAGACGGTGGACGCCGAAGCCGAGGTCGACCTGATCGGCCTGTCGAGCTGGGCGTCGGCGCTTTTGTTCGAAGAGGCGGTCAACCGGGCCATGTTCACCAGCGGCGGGGGACTGTCCCGAGAGCTGGTGATCGAGGCCGCCCGCACCATCACCGCATGGGACGGCCGCGGGCTGCACGGGCTGACCAACCCCGCCGAGGGAATCCCGTCGGCCTGCTTCATACTGGTCAGCCCCACCCCCAGCGGCTGGATCCGCCGCCATCCCGCCACCCCGGGCACCATGGACTGCGACCCCGACAACCTGGTGGACCTTGTCGAGTCGGCCACCTTGGGCTTGGACCCCGGCAGGCCTGCCCCGGCCAATTTGCCGACGGACCGCTAGAGCCCGGCGGGGCGGGTGCCGATGACGCCCTTGGCCTCCAATTCGGCCAGCTCGAGCTCGGACAGGCCGAGTTCGCCGCCCAGCACCTCCCGATTGTGCTGGCCGAGCGTGGGGGCCGGGGCCCTCGTCCACGGGCCGGGGGAGGACTCGAACCGGAACGGCAGCCCCGCGGCGGAGACCTCGCTGCACACCGGATGGCCGATCGGCTGGATGAAGGAGCGGGTCCGCAGCTGGGGGTGGCCGCCGATCTCGGCGGGAAGCACCACCGCGCTGGCTGGGACCCCGGCCGCGTTCATCCGCGCCATCGCATCGGCGTCGGTGTGGCGGGCGACCCATTCGCCGAGCCCGGCGTCGATGGCGTCGGCGGCGGCCCGGCGCTTATCGGCGGTGTCGTATGCGGCCCAATCGGAGCGGTCGAGCAGGTCGCAGAGAGCCCGCCACTGCCCGTCGTCGGCCACCGCCACGGCCACCCAGCGCTCGAACCCGGCGGCGGGATACACCCCCTGGGGGGCGGCGCGGGGGCCCCGGTTGCCCGTCCGGGGGAGTTGGCGTCCGAGAGCGGAGTACTCCACCAGCTGCTCGGCCGCGGCGTTGAGGGCCGCGGCCACCATGGTCACCTCGACCAGCCGCCCCTTGCCGGTGCGGTCTCGCTCTTCCAGCGCGATGAGCGTGGCGAACACCGCGTGCATCCCGGCCAGCGGATCGCACGGCCCCCGGGGGATTTGGGGATCCTCATCGGGATACCCCGTGATGTTGGCCATCCCGGTGAGCTGCTCCATGGTCTGGGCGAAGCCGGTGTGGTCCCGCCAGGCGCCGCTGAGGCCGAAGGCGGGCATGCGGGTCATGACCAGCTTCGGGTTGAGGGCCGACAGCCGCTCCCAGGTGAGGCCGAAGCCGTCCATCACCCGGGGGGTGAAGTTCTCGATCACCACGTCGGCCCCGGCGATCAGCCGCTCGGCCAGCGCCGCTCCCTCAACCGAGCGGAGGTCGAGCGTGACGTCCCGCTTGTCGGTGTTGGCCCCGTGGAAGACCATGCCCCACTCCCACCACTGGTCCGCGCTGGGCGGGCGGGCGGAGGCGAAGCGGATTCCGTCGGGCCGCTGTATCGACTCGATCTTCACCACGTCGGCGCCCAGCAGGGCCAGGGAGTGGCTGGCGATGGGGCCGGCCCACCAGGCGGTGAAGTCGATCACCCGAACGCCGGCCAACGGACGCCCGGCGGGCTCGCCCCACCGGCGGGGTCGGGGAGCACGGGCCTCGATCTGGCCGGTGTGCTCTCCGGGCGCAGGGGCCGGCTCGAAGGGGCGGGCGTCGGCGCCGTGCAGCTGGTAGGGGACCGCGGGCTGGGTGAAGCCGCCCGAGGGGTTGGTTGCGAAGGCGCTCCGGCCGGAGAACGCCTCGAGGTCGGGCACGGTGGCCCAGTTGCCGATGGGGGCCACCGGGATGCGCCGGGCCGATGCCTCGGCGATCACCTCGGCCGTGGTTCGCTGGGTGGTCCAGGCGCGTACGGCGGCTCGAAACTCGTCCCGTCGCTTCCACCGTCCGCCGTGGCCGCACATCTCCTCGTCGTCTAGCCATTCGGGGCGGCCGATCATCACCAGGAAGTCCAGGAACTGCTGGCGGGCCACCGTGCAGAAGCCCACATGGCCATCCGCGGTGGGCTCGACGGAGGGAAGCTCCACGCTGCGGCCGGGCCGGTCGGGTTCGGAGTGGTCGGCCAGCTCGGCGGCGATCCAGCCGTAGGTGGTCATGGTCATGACCATGGTCTCGAACATGGACACGTCCACATGGTCGCCTTGCCCGCTGCGCCCCGCGGCGCGGGCCGCAGCCAGTGCTCCCACCCCGGCATAGATCCCCGCGGTCCACTCGCCGATCGACCCTCCGGCCTGAACCGGGGGCCGCTCGGGGTTGCCCCGCTTGCCGATGCCCCCGCACTCAGCCTGAAGGGTGAACTCTGTGGCCGGCCGGTGCGCGCTAGGGCCAGTTCGCCCCCACGGGGAGATCGACACCAGCACCAGCGCGGGATTGGCCCGGCGCGCGGCGTCGATGGTCGCCGAGGCTAGGCCTTGGACCGTGGCGTCGATGAGGATGTCGGCGCTGGCCAG
>JAPOSH010000189.1 GCA_026709815.1 bacterium
GGTTGTGGGCGATCCCCTCGCTCAGCAGCTCGCTCAGCACATCGTCCTTGAAATCGTCGTCGTAGTCCCCCAGTTCGTACACCACCGCGGGCGCGGCCTTGTCGAGCTTGGGGAGCCGGGCTCGCAGCACGCTCTCCACCGCTTCGTCCACCGCCTCCTCGTCGGCCTCGCACACGATCAGCGTCGGGCCCAGCCAGGCGTGCTCCAGCGTCCGGGCCCGCAGCTCGGACTCCAAACCGCTGCGGGCGTCGGGCGACCACTCGTGGAACTCGTAGGCCAGCTGCTCGTCTTCGGGACCGCCCACCTCGTCGGCTGGCTGCGGCGGCGTGGGAAAGGTGGCCACGCCGCACTCCGCGCACTCCGAAACCTCATCGCCGAAGCGGGCGCCGCACTGAAAGCACCAAACCATGCCGACCATGGTTCCATATCTCAAAGACAAGCTCGCAGCCCCGTGGCCGGCGCAACCCGCCGACATGCCCGCGGGCGCCGCCGACCGAAGAGCGCTGGCCGCAGGTACCGCCGCAGCAACCCCGCCGACATGTCGCAGCCGACCGCGCAACGACGCTACGGTTGGGCAGCGTGAACCCATCGCCCGAAGCCCCCGACCGCAATCTGGCGATGGAACTGGTCCGAGTGACCGAGGTCGCGGCCTTGGCCGCTTCCCGGTGGATGGGCCGCGGCGACAAGGAAGGGGCCGACGCCGCCGCGGTGGAGGCCATGCGGGTGCTGCTGCGCACCGTTCCGATGGACGGAATCGTGGTCATCGGCGAGGGCGAGAAAGACGAGGCGCCCATGCTCTACAACGGAGAGCTGATCGGCGACGGCACGCCCCCGGAATGCGACATCGCGGTAGACCCCATCGACGGCACCACGCTCACCTCGCTGGGCCGCAGCAACGCTCTCTCGGTGATCGCAGTGTCGGACCGGGGCACCATGTTCAACCCCGGCCCCTGCGTCTACATGCAAAAGATCGCCTTCGGCCCCGAGTGCGCCGGCTGCGGCATCTCGTTGGACAACTCGCCCACTCAGAACCTGGAGCTGGTGGCCGAGGCCAAGAGCGAATCAGTGCGGGACGTGACCGCGGTGATCCTCGACCGCGACCGCCACGCCGAGCTCATTGCCGAGGTGCGCGACGCCGGGGCCCGCATCCGCCTCATCCCCGACGGGGATGTGGCCGGCGCGATCTCCACCGCGCGGCCCGACTCGGGCGCCGACATACTGTTCGGCATCGGAGGCACCCCGGAGGGCGTGATCGCCGCCGCCGCCCTCAAGTGCATGGGCGGCGAGCTGCTGGGCCGGCTGTGGCCCCGCAACGACCGGGAGCGCAAGCAGGCGGAGAAGCTGGGGCGCGACGTGACCCAAGTGCTCACCGCCGACGATTTGGTGCAAGGCGGCAACTGCTTCTTCGCCGCCACCGGCATCACCGACGGCGACCTGCTCAAAGGGGTCCACTACCACAAGAACCACGCCAGCACGCAGTCTCTGGTCATGCGGTCCAAGTCGGGCACGGTGCGGCTGGTAAACGCCGACCACCAGATGCAGAAGCTGACCAGCTACTCCGCCGTGGAATTCGGCTAGGCCCCGAGGTTCACCGCCAGTTCCGGCGGGCACTCCAGCCCATGATCGATCGGCGAATGCCGCGGGGGACCTTGGTGGATAGCACGGCCAGCAGCTGATTGTGCCGACCGGTCACGGCCTCGGGGCGGCGTTTGGCCGCCGCCCTCAGCGCTTCGGCGGCAACGGCATCCGCGCTTTGCCACCCCATCTTCGGCCAGTTGCTGAGATCCCATCGTCCTCGCTCATGGAACTCGGTGCGAGTCAGCCCCGGCAAAACGGTGGTGACGGTCACCCCGGTGCCCTTGTGCTCCTGATGGAGGGACTCACCCAGGCTGGTCACAAAAGCCTTGGCGGCGGCGTAGACCGCGGACATGGGCAAGCCTTGGAGCGAGGCCATCGAAGACACCAGAATCACCTGCCCCTTGTCTCGAGCAGTCATGGACTTCAGGGCGGCATGGGTGAGCTGCAACGGGGCCAGCAGGTTCACCCCGACGGTCTCCGACACCTCTGAGGCGCCCTGAGTGTGGAAGTGGCCCTCATAGCCCAAACCGGCGTTGTTCACCAGCAGGTCGATGGCCGACTCCTCAGCCACCACCCGCTTCTCCACCGCGGCCAGTCCCGCCGGATCGGCCAGATCGGCGGCGAGCACCTCCACGCTCGGCCCCGCGCCATCGGCCCGCAGCTCCTGCGCCAGCTGCTCCAACCGCTCCCCGCTTCGAGCCACCAGCACCAGATCCACCCCGGCAGCCGCCAGCTGATGAGCCATGGCCCGCCCGATCCCCGCCGAAGCTCCAGTCACCAGCGCCCGCTCCCACCGCGGCGCCGGCAAGCCTCTCGACCCGACTCCCAACAGCCCCGCTAGACGTCTCGGCCACCCATTCACCCCCACCAAGCTAGCGTTCCGCCTCCCTCTCGCAGCTACCGCGACAGCTTGAATTCATAGTCACAAACATGGTCACAAACTGCTAGGGTGCAACCATGGTCTCGGAAGTGCAAGAAGCCAGGATAATCCCCGCCGGAGAGTTCAAGGCCAAATGCCTGAAGCTCATGGACGAAGTAAACGAGACCGGTGTTCCCATTGTCATCACCAAGCGAGGCAAACCTGTGTCTCGCCTCCTCCCCGCCGAAGGCGAAGGTAAGGGCATCTGTGGAATGTTCCCGGAGTTCGTCGGCTTCTGGGATGATCCTGGGGAAACGGTCATAGACTCAGAAGCGGTCGCCGCGATCGCCAACGCCTGGGACTAGTGCTTCGTTGATCTTGCTTGACACCCATATCCTGGTGTGGGCTATCACAGGCGATACCGGCAGACTCCGCCAAGATGTTTTAGATGACATCGACCGGGCCATTAGCCGAGGCGAAGCCGCAGTATCTGCTGCCACCTTTTGGGAACTCGAAATCAAGCGCAGAAAGCCGCAGGGCAACCTGCCCGATCTGCCGCCCGTCAAAGGCCTCCGGTCAGGTGTTCTCAGGCGGGGACTCGCAGAAGTGCCGATCACTGGGTCGCTGTGGGTCGATGCGGTGAGCCTGACCAATGAGGGCTTTCACCAAGACCCCGCCGACCAGCTCATTGTGGCCACAGCAATTCATCTCGACTGCGAGCTTTTAACCAGCGATAGCAAAATACTGGCCTGGGCCAAGCAGACAAAAATGATACGGATATATCAGGGTTGATCAAAAAATATTACCCTTCTCGATCTCGACATAGCTCCTCCTTATAGAGCATGCCTCCACGAAAAGTAGAGGACATCTAGAGCATTTCGATTTTGTGGTGGGGGACCGAGAGGTGAGGACTAGTCATGCCCACTCATGTATTCGGTTCGCGTCCATGACATAACTCAGTAAAATATTCAGCGATGAGTGTCGATCTAGCTTCGAGGAAGCGTCGATACGAATCAGCTACACCTTCTCGTGAAGAATCAGCGAATTCGTCCCAGGGAATGATGTGTGATTCAAGCCTTCTACGAACCTCGTCTTCGCCAAGTGATGCTAGTTCGATACGCTCTTTGAGGTAGGCCAGCGGTGGCTTGGCACCGATGCGTCGGTTTGTAACCCAGGTGATGAGCGAACAATTCAGAGCTCGGTCAATCTCATCTGACTTGAGGTTACCCTCTTGTTTGAGATACGCGTCGGGAAAGATATGATGATACTCGCGGGTGATGATGTTGTCGGATGTGGCTCTAGTACCATCAGCAAGGTCGAATGCACCTCGTCGGATGCTTGCGCATAGAATAGCTCGTGCCAAGGTTTGGCGCGACTTCGGCCAACGGGCCCTAACAACCTCCTCAGGTTGGGGTAGGTGATATGTATTCTCATCAAAGATTGGTGCCGTATTAGTGCCGCCTCCCAGCGCAGCGATCAGCCCGCGGAGATCTTGGAGCGCTCGAGTGGCCGCAGCGCTCTCGTATCGGCCTGTGGTAAACGAGCGCCAGAGGTAAGCACGGATTAGCGAGATAGCATTGCCGCGCTCATCACCTCCTCTAGGTACGTGCGGCTCAAGTGCACCGAGGACAGGTAGCACTGCGATGGTTGGGAGACGGTCGGAGTCAAAGATACTCTCATCCTCCAATACTTTGACAGCGAAAGCGGCCCCTGCTGTCAACTCCTCGAACCGTTCTGACAAGTGTAGCGAATCAAGTCGGTGGTAGGAGGCTTGGGTGGGAGGTCGGTCTTCACTGAGGGCTGCGATATCGAGGAGAAGGTTTTCGGCTCCGCGATAAGACACGAGTCTCGGTACAGCAGCCTCAAGTTCGGCCACTTGGTCGTGAAGCGATTCACTAGTTTTGGCCTCATACTGTGCGACGATGATGTCGTAGGAACTCAACTTTACCGAGCTTGTATTCATGTTGATGAACACATCGAGCGCAGTTTCTTTTGGCGTGCCTGGAGGTAAGCTTAGAAACGGAATATTAAAGTTCTCGATTGTCGTAGAGTAGCGACTGATCTTTTTATAAATGGCCAATGCCAATTTGCTGTCACCCTCTGCTGCTGCATCGGACCATTCATCAATATCGTGATCCGAAGTGTCTGGACAGCAAAAGGAAAGTGGAATCAAGCCTCGATTCCAGCATTCTGCTGAGCTCTCAAGCCACAATGGATACCGTCTGTCTTCCTTGTCGTAGGTAGACTGAGAACGCACAACGATCGCCGAGTTGTAGTCTTTATCCGATTCGATATCCACAAGATAAATCCGGTCATCGTAGTCATCATGGAGTGCGCGCCACAGCGCAGTCAAGCGCTGCTGTCCATCGAGAAGATGCTCAGTGACTCACTCGGTCGGATCTGGTGCTCCAACGACGGGTCGCGCAATGAAAGGTTGGTCATCGCCGATCTCGAGCGTAAGCACAGCTCCGGTGGGGAGGTCGCGCAACACGCTCTCAAGTAAAGAGGTTATTTCACGATGGCTCCAAGCTTCATGGCGCTGGAATCGTGGCAACAGTATCTGGCCAGTTCGAATCCGGGTAAACCAGTCCGTCAGTTTCCGGTTGCGTGCCTCCACGTTTACACTTCCTCCTGGAAATCCATCGAGTCAAGCTTAGCTTCGGCGAACACCATCGGTGCGGGTGAGCGCCTTTTCACGGCGGTGTCCGCCGCTCGGCGGCGGGTCTGCGTCGGTGGGCGGTCGAGGTGTTTGTAGAACGTCTAGGGCACCTCTGAGCAGAGCTGGTTTAAGACCCCGGCACCGTTCTACTCGTCTCGGCGGGCCCGCCTGCTCGCGTAGTGTTGGCTGATGTCGAACCACTTACAGCCTTTTTCATTATTTTCTAAAAATTTATAAGATATTTTTTGTTTTTCTGCGTTATTCAAGGGGTTGTTGTCACTGGGTGCTGGTATGCTTACAGCTATGAGATTCGCCCCTGACCAGGCCAAATC
>JAPOSH010000127.1 GCA_026709815.1 bacterium
TCCAGAACATCTTGTTTTCCAAGATCGTGCCCAACTGCAAGAAGCTGGGCCTGCTCGACGCCGGCGACGGCTGGCTGCGGCGCCGGTTCGAGGAGATCCACGTCATCGAGTTTGAAGACTGGGCCGACACCGGCGAGGAGTACGAGGACTTCCAGGTGGTGGCGCCAGCCTGATGCGGCTTCTCGGCCGTCAAAGCCAGGCCAAGCGGGCCCGCTGGCCATTGCTGGCCATCGCTGCCCTGACTTTGGCTGGCACTTTGGTTGGATGCAACGGTTCAAACGGCGAAATACCTGCTAGCAAGCTGCAACCAGGATCTTCGGATGCCGATCCTGCGTCTGGACCGTATCAACCTGCGGCTCCGCCGCCAACAGCGCGAGCAGCGCCAACGGCAACAGTGCGGGCAGCGCCAACAGCAGCGCCTCCTCCCGTAGAGGAAACGGATTCGGAGACTGATACTCCTCTTGAAGAAGCGATTCTTGTCCTTGAGCGTCCAGATATTCCGGAACATCTTCAAACGCTGATAGTAGGAGAAAGACGCAGGTTTGAAGCCGAGCAAAACCCCAATAGTGAGGTAAATATTTATGTGCAAAAGATTACTTGTGAAGACCCTATCTCTATCAGCTATGTGAAGGATCTGATGACAGATACCGGTTTTCGAGACGGCGGTATTCTCGAAAGAGGTGCCATTCAAGAGATAGGCGAGTTGTTTTATAGATTTAGTTGGAAAAACGGTTCAATCGAGATTGGATATCCAACTATAGTTCCACTATGTGAGGCGGTAGATCAAGATCCTTGGTCTCATATATCTTGGTACCCTTCTCTGCATGAAAAGCCGCGATTATTCGCGAGAATATCAAATGAAGATGGGGACTGGAGTGATGTGCAAGCATTCCCCGTTCCTTTCGAGCTTCCTACGCCTAGCAACCAACTTAGCTATAACTGGGAGCTGCCCAATATAATGGCAACATCGACTGGCCAACACATTATTTTTGCCAAACAAGAGAATGATAATGTGTTGATATGGTCGACAGATGATCTTGTGAATTGGGATGAGTCAATTGTCTCGTTGCCTCCACCGACTAACCTGCATCCAGTTCTGGATATAGAGTGGTCAAGGTTAGAGCAAATCGTTGCAGATTTAGATAGCCCGATAATACGAGTAAGAGTTGCCGCAAGTATCTCTTTATACAAATTATTGCCAGAAGATATTGCGGAGTCCATAAACTGGTCATGGTCATTAGACTGTGGGTTTGAATATAGCAACGTCCGCCAATTTGATTTATATGCTTTCCAAGACGGCAAAAGCGGCGTAGCGGTGTGTTGGTACGATGAAGTAGGAGAGAGACAGGAAATATTTTTTCCCTGGGAGGATCTCAATATGGATCAAGATACCTTCTCATATTATGGAAGCAACTTTGGCAATAAGCCTTATTTGCAGAGTCCCAATTTTTCTGGCTGGTTGTGGTCATCCAAATGGGATTCAGAGGCAGGTTCTGTAAGCAGTGGTGGGTGGGTTGAACTTCCATATATACCTGGAAAATTATGCTGTGAACTGTTGAGAACGGATGCTGGTTATCTGGCGCTCTCAATTCCCGGATGGGGCGGTTATTCGCCAATAAGAAGCGGAACTCAAGTGCTGTTTTTCTCTCCCGATGGTCGCGAGTGGTCGAGACTTGAAACACCAGAAGAGACTTATGCGAGATCAGGTCAGGGAGACTGGGGAACGCCTTGTGAAGAATCATACTTCTTCATTGAATCGATAGAACCCTATGGAGACAAGGTGCTTGTGAAGGCGGAAAACTCACACGACCATTGGAATTGGGATTGGGAAAACCGAGGACCACCGCCAAGGCGCTCGTGGGTTGTCGATCCCGATGGCACGAACTGGAGGATCTTGGAACCCCATGAATGTGAAGAGAGCAACTAGTGGTGTGTCCACTGAGTCCGTTTTCTGGCCTCTCGCGGTGGAGTAAGTCACCTCTGGCAGGCTTTCGGGCGACCGAATCGGGGCAGGCGGTGGCGGTTTGACGCCACGAGCTGATAGGCCCGGCGGGCCAGGGGGCTGATCGGCCCCAGGGTGAGTATGCGGCCCAGCGCGGGCCAGGGGGCGGGCATGGCTCTCAGGGCTTTGGCGATGCATCGGTGCTCGTCGAAGCAGGTGCCGTCGGGGTCGATCCACCACGCCGAGCGGGTCACGTCGCCTTCGGTGAGACCCAAGGCGCCCAGGTCGGCCTGCCGGGAGGTCACCACCAGGCAGGCGTCGCCGCTCAGCCGGCGCTCCGCCCAGCGAGCGGTGGCGGTGCAGAAGCCGCAGTCGCCGTCGTAGATCAATATGCCCGAGGGGGCGGGCATCGGGGGCGGGCTCGGCTCAGCTGTTTCGCCCGACATTGGGCTTTTGCCCGTGGTTGGCCTTCTTGCGCCGTGCTCGGGCCTTGCGCTTTTGGGTTCTCTTCGACATTCGGACCTCCGAGTGTTCGAGCAACTCTACCGGCTGCCGCTAGCGTGAACGACCCGTGGAGCGCTTCGGGTTCGTCGGGCTGCCCAACTCCGGCAAGTCCTCCTTCTACAACGCCCTGATCGGGTCGGACGTGCTGGCCGCGCCCTATGCGTTCGCCACCACCAGCTCCAACGTGGGGGTGGCCAAGGTGGTGGACTCCCGGCTCGACGCCATCGCCGAGCTCAGCGCCTCCCGCACGGTGACCCCGGCCAGCGTGCAGTTCACCGACATCGGGGGATTGGTGGAGGGGGCCAGCCGGGGGGAGGGGCTGGGCAACCGCTTCTTGGCCGGCATCCGGGAGGTGGACGCGGTGGTGTTCGTGCTCCGGGCCTTTGCCGATCCCGATGTGCCCGGCCCTGTTGACCCGCTGGAGCACCTGCGGGTGTTGGAGATCGAGCTGACCCTGGCCGATTTGGAGTCGGTGGAGAACCGGCTCGTCAAGCGGCGCAAGTCGGCGGTCCAAGACCGGTCGCTGGCCGGGGAGGTGGCTGCCTTGGAAGCCGCCGCTGCCGTGTTGGGCGAGGGCGTTCCGCTGTATCGCAGCGACCTGTCGCTCGGACAACGGGCCGATCTGAAGGAGAGCTTTCTGCTCACCAACCGCCCGGTGCTGGCGTTGGTCAACATCGGCGAGGACCAGCTTGAGGAGGCCGAATCGGTGATCGAGCCGGTGGACGCCGAACTCGATGGCCGGGCCGGGGTGATGGCGGTGTGCGTGCAGCTCGAGGCCGAGGCCGCTCAGCTCCCGGCCGGGGAGCGGGCGGAGATGCTCGACGGGCTAGGCCTGGGGGAGGGGGCGCTGGGCCGCTTCACCCACGCGTCCTACGACTTGCTGGGGCTTCGGACCTTCTTCACCACCGGCGACAAGGAGACCCGGGCCTGGACCTTCCGCATGGGCGCGACCGCCCCTGAGGCCGCGGGCCGCATCCACACCGACTTCCAGCGGGGCTTCATCCGGGCCGACGTGGTCGGCTGGCAGGAGCTGCTGGAGGCCGGGGGCTGGACCAAGGCCAAAGAACGGGGCGCGATGCGCACCGAGGGCCGCGACTACCTCGTGGCCGACGGCGACGTGATGGAGTTCCGCTTCAACGTGTAGCGGTGGTTTGAATCCCTCTTGAACCAGCGGCGCTGGAGTTGGAGAATCAACCGATGGCGTGGCTCGTTTGCGACGACCGGGTGCTGGCCACCGTTGAGTTCGCCACCAGTCTGCGGGAGCGGACCCTGGGGCTTTTGGGCCGCAGCGGTTTCGAGGGCGCGCTGCTTTTGCGCCCGGCGCTATCGGTCCACACCCTGGGCATGCGCTTTCCCATCGACGTGGCCTTTTTGGACCGCGACCTGGTGGTGCTGAAAACGGCCACGATGGGTCGCCACCGCATCGGCCTGCCGGTTTGGCGGGCCCGGGCGGTGCTGGAGGCCGAAGCCGGATCGCTGGCCCGGTGGGGGATAAAACCCGGCGACCGCTTGCAAGTGAGGCAGACTGCTATAGAGAGGGGCTAGACGTACTCCTGCATCCGGGGAGGATCCATGGCCGGCAGATTGGTACTGGTTGCCACGCCCATCGGCAACCTGGGCGACTTGTCCCTCCGGGCCGTGGAGGTTTTGGCCACCGCAGACGTGGTGGCTTGTGAGGACACTCGCCGCACCGGGCGGCTCTTGGCCCACGCCGGGGTGAACGCTTCCCGCTTGCTGGTGGTCAACGAGCACACCGAGAGAGTCCGCGCCGCTGAGGTGGCTGAGCTGGTCGCGGGCGGCAGCCTGGCGGCCCTGGTCACCGATGCCGGCACCCCGGCCATCTCCGATCCGGGGGCCAAAGTGGTGAGGGCGGTGCTCGAGGCGGGAGGTGAGGTGGAGGCCGTGCCCGGTCCGTCGGCGGCGCTGGCCGCCCTGGTGGTGAGCGGTCTGCCCACCGGGCGCTTCTGCTTCGAGGGGTTCCTGCCCAAGAAGGGCCGCAGTCGAGCCGACCGCCTGGGGGCGCTGTCGCACGAGCCGCGCACCATGGTGCTATTCGAAGCCCCCCACCGCTTGGCCCGCACCCTCAGGGACCTGGCCGAAGCGCTGGGGGAGGACCGTTCGGTGGCCATTGTGCGCGAGCAGACCAAACTGCACGAAGACGTTTGGCGGGGCACCCTGGCCGAGGCCGTGCTGCGAGCCGAGGCCGATGAGCCCCGAGGCGAGTATGTACTGGTGGTAGGGGGTTTCGCCGGCCCGCCCCCGCCTTCTGAGGCCCAGGTCAAAGCTGCCCTCGACGAGAAGTTGGCTGCCGGGCTCTCTCGCCGTGACGCCGCGTTCGAGGTGGCGTCGGATTTGGGCGTCTCCCGGCGATCCGCCTATCAGCTGAGTCTGGCAGACTGACCCCTGGTGGCATGTCGCCTGTGAAGGAGCACAAATGAGCACAGCCAAGCCCATCCCCGACAACTATCCCCGCGTGACCCCTTACCTGTGCGTGGACGACGCGGCCGCGGCCATCGACTTCATCGTCGAGGTGTTCGACGCCACCGAGCGAATGCGAATGCAGGCGCCCGACGGGAAGATCACCCACGCCGAGGTGGCTATTGGAGAGGGGGTCATCATGGTGTCCGACGAGTATCCCGATATGGGCGTGGTCGGGCCGAACTCAATCGGCGGCACTCCAGTAGCCGTGATGGTGTATGTGGAGGATGCCGACGCCACGTTCGCCAAGGCCATCGCCGCCGGGGCCACTGAGCAGACCCCGGTAGAGACCCATTTCTACGGTGATCGCAGCGGGATGCTCATCGATCCTTTCGGCCACCGCTGGAACGTGTCCACCCATGTCGAGGACGTGCCTCCCGACGAGTTGGCCCGCCGCTCAGCCGAGATGTTCGGAGGCTAGCGCTCGCCGTCGGAGGGTCTGTCAGTTTTTTTGTGTAATCGGGTGTGGTGTTTTTCATTTGATGTGGTC
>JAPOSH010000100.1 GCA_026709815.1 bacterium
AGGCCCGCTCGAGTTGGCGCACCCGCCTGTTCGCCCAGAGGGACCTACGGCCACTCGATTGTTGGACGAGGCGATGACAGCGACAAGGCTCGGGGAGTTCGAGAAGGCCCTCGAGCTCGTGCCGAAGATCGTGAGCCCCGCTCATTCATCCCAAAAACGCAAAATCGAGGTCGAGGCCCTGGAAGGCCTCGGGAGACATGAGGCCCTACTCGACTTGATTCGTCCTCCGCAAAGCCCGGATGAGGCGATACGGGCAATCTCACTGCTGGTCGATTCCAAACGGTTCGACGAAGCAGAGTCAGAGCTCAAACGGTCGTCAGGGTTGCTCGATCCCGCGATTGCGAACGATCTCGCTGCTCACATTGCTGGTTCAAGGATGCTGCTGTGAACCAAACTGAGAGAAGAATTGCGTTCAAGGTTGAGTTTTCTCGGATCCTCGAACTCCTCGCCGATCAGATATATCAGTCCCCGCTAGCTCTCCTGCGGGAGAACACACAAAACGCCTTCGATGCGGTGCGCATGAGGGAGGCCATCCCGAACGTCCGCTTTGAACCGCAGATCGAGGTGACGGTCAGCAATGAGGCCGTCACAGTTGCTGACAACGGCATCGGGATGACCGCGGAGGAGGTTGAGACCCACTTCTGGTACGCGGGCAAGAGCGGCAAGAACACCGATGCCGCTCGAGCTGCTGGCGTGGTGGGCACGTTTGGCATCGGGGCCCTCGCGAACTTTGGTGTCGCTGAAGAACTCTCGGTTGAGACTGAGTCAGCAGTTACCGGCGAACGCACCTTGTCGTCAGTACGGAAGACCGACCTGTCCACAGATACTGAGGGCATCTTCGTTACGCCCGCCGAACCCACGGGCACTCCAGGAACAGTGGTCCGGGCTCGACTGAATTCCCAGAGCGGCGTGTCCGTCCAAGACGCACGCCTGTATCTCAAAGACTTCGTCGAGTTCGTAGACATCCCGGTCTTATTCAACGGGGAGATTCTCAGCGGTTCGACCCACCGGGGGGTGCTCCCATCCGAGAGACACGCCTGGGTGGAACGGCTCGCGGATGTGTCCGTGGCGGGAATCCTCTCCGGTGACATAGAGGTCATCGGCATGGCTTCGGGAGATCTCCGCGTTGTTGTCGACAACATCAGGACGGCCACAGGACTCGGGAGGCCTGGCGCGATCGTTCTGCTGCAAGACATCAACGCCCTTCGGACGCTCCGCTCAGGGTTCGGACTGGCAACGGTGGGCATGCAGTCGCTGTACAGGTGGGGCGGAGTGGTTGACCTGCCCTTCCTCACGCCGACGGCAGGACGCGAGGCCTTGGACGCATCTTCGAATCAGCTGCTGCAACAACTGCTAGCGGCCATCGACAACCTCGTCTCGCCGGTGGCCGCCGGTCACCCTGAATCCTTCTCAAACGAGCATGTCCATCAGTGGATTGCAGCCACGGGGCAATACGGCCTCTGCGGCCCACTGGAGGTCGGCCTCCGCCCGAGCGGCGATCCCGAAACCCTCCAAACCGTGGTCCAGCGCAGTGGACTCCGGTACTACGGTGGGCACGACCCATCGGTGATAGCCGCATACGCCAGCGAAGACGAGCCCCTCGTCGTTCTGTCGCGCCGCTCACCGCGGCGTGATTGCGAACAGGGCTACCTCGCGATGCAGGGCATCAAAGAAGTCGACATCGCGCCCAAAGTGAATGCGGAACTGGCCCCAGCCGAGCAGAGCTTCGCCCACTCAGCACTGGCGACCCGCGTTGCCAGGATTCTCGAAGAAGACTATTTCCTGGCTGCTGAGATTCGATTCGGCTCGATCTCCGGAGAACTGCCCATTCTTGTAACAGATACCGGTACTCCTGTGGTCATATACCTGGATCCAGACTCCACCACGGTCGCCCCTCTTCTCCCGCTGTACCGCGACGACTACACCGCGTTCGGCGCCTTTGTAAAGGACTTCGTGCGCTCAGCAATATTCCCCCGGATATCGAAGCTGGTACCAAGCAGCACTCGGGAGGGGGCGGAAGCCTTCTTGAGGCACCTCCGCTCCAACCGAGAGTGGTTTGAATACGAACTGGACGACAAGGCGGACCTAGAGGAAATCCTCGAGGATTTGAAAGCGGGGCGACTGACTCTCGCTGAAGCGACGCGACAATTGGTGGACAGCAGCCGGTCGGTTGTGGAGGTTAGCCCTGATGGGACAGAGCCACTGTCGTCAATTGTTGGCGGCGTTGAGGATCAGACTGAAGATGACGACCACCCCGACACCCTAGCTGCCAGACCGGCGATCGATCGCCGAGAGGAAGAAACGACAGCGCTCATCCTCACGAGCGATGAAGCAGACCTGAATGGCTACACATGCTTTCTGTCACTTAGCCCAAGAGTCCAACGCGAGAAGGGAGAGTTCTTCCTCCAGCCACACGCGACAGAAATAGTGTGGGGCGGCAGAAAGGTGGTCTTTGTCTTCCAGCACCACTCCGGCCGATTCGGCCTCTATTATGACATTCTCTGTCCAGGTCTCATAGCTGAGACGGCAGGAGGCGGACCGAGAGCCACATCCACCATCCTGACCAAGGACCGGACCTTCATCCCAATCCCCACCGACATCGCCGATGCATTCCTGCCGAAAGCAGGAGAAGTCACGCGATTAGAGGTCAGATGCGACATCCTCTACATCGACGACATCGATGTCCCGGACTGAACTGATCAGTGACGCTTCGCGTGCAAGAGTGGGATGAGGGCGGTGGTAATCCGCGCCTGAACTCGAGGGATCCCCCAGAGTCGGCGCTGACAGCCTGCCGAGAACCTGAAGGATCCCAGTGGAGTGCGACCCTACCCGAGTGTGTGAGCTGCTGGTGGCACTGGGCGATGTCGAAGTGCTCGGCATCGAGGACGAAGCGGGCAGGCCGCTGCGGCCACAAATCCGACGACGGGCACCGATGCCGGATTGCGACGGCTGTGGCAGGGATCCGGTCACAGTCAGTAGGTCGGTCAAATTCCGACAGCCCCGGATTCAACAAAATCCCTGGTCAAGTAACCGACTGAAGGTGAGGTTCAGCTTGCGACCGGCCTGCGGTTTGCTTGCGACCGGGAGCGACCGGTGCGGCATCGCATAGTGGCGGGCATGGAAACCAATGTTCGTGATCGCCATGAGACTCTGTTGACCCGCCGGCAGGTGGAGGCGCGTTGCTGTTTGTCTGCTAGTTCGATCTATCGGTTCATGCGCGGTGGGCTGTTCCCTGAGCCGATCCGCGTCGGCCGCCGCGCCGTGCGCTGGCACGCATCCGAGATCGACGCGTGGCTAGCTGCGAGGCCCCGAGCCACCGGCGACCGTCCCTCCGCATAGGCAGCCGAGCGCGTTCGTCGTTTCAAATCGCCAGTGCCGCAGCTAGTAGCCACAGGCTAAGTGAATCAACGGCGGATGTCGGCTGCGGGAAGGCAGTCGGATATAGGCGTGAGGCACTCATTGGAGCAGCTAAGGCGCTTGGCGTTGAAGGCCAAAAGCGCGGCGATGAAGCCGTGGCCAAGAAAACTCGCGCCAAGCCCGGTATTGTCCGGGACTGGTGCGCAGAGTTCGGCGTGGTCATTGGAGCCGAAGGCAGCAATTAGCTGCGGCCGCTCCTGTTCACAAGGTTGATTTGCTGTCTACGCCAGCAGCTCTCCCAGACAACGTTTCCGGGTCCGAGAATGTCCAGGGAATGGACGAGTTGATCGACAAGGCGGGTGACGCGCTGTCTTGCGAGTTGTCGGCATGGCTCGACGACGCCGAAGGCAGGGAGCTTGCCTCTGAGAGGCTGGGCGAGGTGATATCCGACTGGGAGGCTGAGCACGGCAAGATCACTGCCGAGGAACTTGAAGCGGCGCGAGCCCAGCTCTTTGGATGGCGGTCTTCGTATTGGACGCCGGTGAGCTGATCGGACTCGAGAACAACAGCCGGGCCGCTTGGGCGAGTCTCCGTGCCGCGAGCAGTAGTTCTGATCGACTCTTTGTCCCCACCGGGTGTTAGGGCAGGTCTGGCGCGGCACTCCCCAACAGGCACGGCTCAACCAGGCGCTCAAGCAATGCAGGCCAATACCGCTGGACGAGAACAAGGCACGCCTGGCTGGTCAGCTGTGGCCGGACCCCGTCTTTTGGTCCAGGTGGACCAGCCACTGGGGGTCACGCCATCGGCATTGTCTGGCCATCGTTAGGATCACAACAGGGAGTCCGATAGACGAGGAAGGATCGCCCCACGATGCCAATGATCACCTGTCCCCAAGCGCGTCGCGAGCGATTGCGGCAACTGCTCTCTCTTCGTACGGCGACTATCGGCGCGGCCGCGTATTTTGGGCATCACTTGGGTCGAGTCGCTCCCGAGTCCCTGGCAGACACCCTGGCGGTAGGGCTAACCGTCGGTGCTATCGCCTACGCCGTCACCTTTGCTCTAACCGAGCGAATCAGGCGCTCCAGAACCCCTAGCGAGATGCTCAATCGCGATCGGGAACTGCTGCGATTCGGCATCTCTACGCTGAACCGCGTCGTGCTTGCAACACTGCTGATGCTCACCTACATGGGGCTCAGCATGGACTTATCGCCTTCGTCGTTGGCCATGAGGGTGCTTGCGCCAGCTAGTGCGGTTTCGCTCGCGTGGCTTCTGGGAAGTCTCCCACAGATGTATCGACGATCCGCCCACAATCTCAGTGGCCTGGACGACGAAGACCCCGACTTGGACGGCTTCTGGAAACGGCAAAGACGCTTTCGGCGAGAAGCAGCCGAAGACCTGCTCCAGACAACCGACGGATGGGCCCTCAACAGGCGACGGGAGTTCGCGCGCCAGAACGATGCACCTGTGTTCATCTCCCAGGAACTCGCTGTCAGATACGGAACACTGGAAGCTGAGGCACGACACCACTATGTCCAGCTTTGCGATCGGCCCGAACAAGCCGAAGCCGCCGACCGTCTCGAACGCATAGCTGTCTGCTTGGACCAAATGGACCAACTCTGCAACCTTGAGCAGCGCACCAAGCAACTGCTGACCGACGACTGCGAGGCTCTCAATTTCCTCATCCGACAGTGAACCGCAGTGGCGCGCTCCAGCGACATCGGGGGATTCGCCCATTGCCAGTTCCGGTTCCTGAGCGGGGCTGATTCGAACTGTTGGAGACCGGCCGCCTGTCCTTAGCACCAGGGAGCGATCGCCCGGCTCGCTCGGCTGATCGAGTCAGAGCGGTCAACCAAGCTGGAGGCCGACAGCAAACTCGCCTTCGACAACCACCCCCGAGACGTCCAGAACCGGATTTCAACGTTCAGGGCTACGGTAACCACCGATGCCGAAATGGTTAGAGTGCTTGCCTTGAGGCCATTGGTTCCCGGTGCGGATCCGGTTCCAACCGGTGGCCGCTGGGTTTGCGAC
>JAPOSH010000032.1 GCA_026709815.1 bacterium
GGCCCACCATGTCAGGGATGATGGTGGGCCACACCATCGCGGTCCACGACGGGCGCAAGCATGTGCCGGTGTACATCACCGAGTCGATGGTCGGCCACAAGCTGGGCGAATTCGCCCCCACTCGCACATTCCGCGCCCATGCCGGCCAAGAGCGGGGGGCGCGACGCTGATGGCGGCTGTCACCGTGGACCGTGGGACCCGTCCCGGCAGCCGGGCGGTGGCCAAGTACGTGCGCTCGTCGGCCTTCAAGGCCCGGGAGGTGCTCGATTTGGTGCGTGGGAAGTCGTATGCCGAGGCTCGGGAGATTCTCCAATTCTCCGAGCGGCGCATCTCCGACACCATCGCCAAGTGCCTCGACTCCGCAGTGGCGAACGCCGAGCACAACGACGAGCTCGACGGCAACGAGCTGTTTGTGGCCGCCTGCTACGCCGACGAGGGTCCCACCCTGAAGCGCTGGCGGCCGCGGGCCCGAGGCCGGGCCACCCGCATCCGCAAGCGGACCTGCCACATCACCATGGTGGTCGCCCGCTACACCGACGACGAGCTAGCCGCCATCGACGCTCGGATGGCCCTCAAAGGCACTGGTCGGCGCAGCTCTGCTGCCGAAGCCCGCCGACGTCGAGTCGCAGCCAGCCGAGAGCGCGACGCGGCCCAAGCACCCGACGAGCAAGAGCCGCAGATGGAAGAGCCCGACGCGGCAGAACCCGACGCAGATGCACTCGACGTGGAAGAAGTCGAGGTGGAAGAGCCCGACGCGGCAGAACCCGACGCTAGAGACAACGAGAAGGAAGCCTGATGGGCCAGAAGATCAATCCTTATGGGTTCCGGCTCGGGATCACCACCGACTGGAAGTCGCGCTGGTTCGCCAACCGGCGGGAGTACGGCGACTTCATCGTCGAAGACTGGAAAGTGCGCGACTACCTGATGTCAGAGCTGCCCCACGCCGCCATCAGCCGCATCGAGATCGAGCGCACCCGCGACCGGCTCCGGGTGGACGTCCACACCGCTCGGCCCGGCATCGTCATCGGGCGCCGGGGCAGCGAAGCCGATCGGCTCCGCAATGGCCTGGCCAAGATAACCGACAACAACCGGGTCCAGCTCAACATCCAAGAGATCAAACAGCCTGAATTGGACGCCGCGCTCATCTCCCAAGGCGTCGCCGACCAACTCGCCAACCGAGTGGCTTTCCGCCGGGCTATGAAGCGAGCGGTGCAAAACGCCCAGAAAGCCGGAGCGCTCGGCATTCGAGTGCAGTGCTCGGGCCGGTTGGGCGGCTCCGAGATGGCCCGCACCGAGTGGTACCGCGAGGGCCGGGTTCCCCTGCACACCCTCCGGGCCGACATCGACTACGGATTCAGGGAGGCTCACACCACCTACGGGCGCATCGGGGTGAAGGTCTGGATCTATAAAGGCGATATCCTCCCCTATAAGACCCAGGCCGAGGACAAGATCAGCCGCGAGGCGGCCATGGCCGTGGGCGAGGCTTCCGGGACCCAGAAGCCCCGGGCGGTGGTCTCTTCGGCGGCGGCCCGGCGCCAAGGCGATCTTGAGCGCGCCGAGGACACCGAAGAGCCCGCACCCCTCATCAAAGAGGCCGACCCGGAGTTCGAGAAGCTGCTCGAAGAAGAGGAGGACATCCTCCGCTCGACTCGCGAACACCGAGAGACGCCGCATTTCCGACCGGGCGATGGAGACTGACCCGCCATGCTGATGCCCAAGAAAGTCAAGCACCGCAAGCACCACCGAGGCCGGACCAAGGGGGCCGCCAAGGGAGGCACCACCGTGTCCTTCGGCGAGTACGGCATCAAGGCCCTCGAGCCGGGGTGGATCACGGCCCGCCAGATCGAAGCCACCCGTATCGCCATCACCCGTCACATCCGCCGGGGCGGCAAGGTTTGGATCAACGTCTTCCCCGATAAGCCGGTCACCGAGAAGCCGGCGGAAACCCGGATGGGCTCGGGCAAAGGCAACCCGGAACGGTGGGTGGCGGTGGTCAAGCCGGGGCGCATCCTGTTCGAGTTGTCCTACCACGACCGCGAGGTGGCCCGGACGGCCATCGAGCGGGGAATCCAGAAGCTCCCGATCAAAGCTCGGTTCGTCGAGCGCCAAGAAGGTTGACCGCCATGATCCACAACACCACCTGGCACCGGGAGAGGCGGTAGCCATGGCTCGCGCAACCAAATGGCAGAGCCTGAGCGACGCTGACCTCATCGAGCAGTTGGACGAGGCCAAAGACGAGGTGTTCAAGCTCCGCTTTCAAATCGTCACCGGTCGCTTGGACAACACTGCCCGGCTGAAGGAAGCCAAAAAGGAAGTGGCCCGGGCCATGACCGAGCTGCGGATGCGGGAGATCCAAGCCGCAGAAGCCCTTGAAGCCCAGATGCAGGAGGCCGGCAATGGCTGACACGAGCGTTCCGCCGCCCGAAGCGGCCGATGCGGCCGTCGAGGCGCCGACCGCGACCCGGCCCAACCGCCGCAAGGTGCGGGAGGGGATGGTGACATCGGTGTCCATGGACAAGACCGCAGTGGTCGTGTCCACCGATCGCGTCCGCCACCGCCGCTACAACAAGACCGTGCAACGCGACACCCGCTTGTATGTCCACGACGAGTCCAACCAGCTCGCGGTGGGCGACCGGGTACGGGTGCAGGAAACCCGTCCTCTGTCAAAGACCAAGCGGTGGCGGCTCTTGGAGATCGTGGAGCGGGCCCGATGATCCAGCAGGAGACCCGGGTCAAAGTGGCCGATAATTCCGGCGCCAAAGAGGTGCTGTGCATCCGCGTGCTGGGGTCATCCCGCAAGCGCTACGCCACTATCGGCGACGTGTTCGTGGCCACCGTCAAAGACGCCATGCCCGGCGCAGCCGTCCGCAAGGGCGAGGTAGTGCGCTGCGTCCTGGTCCGGGCCAAAAAGGAGAAGCGCCGCAAGGACGGCTCCTACATCCGCTTTGATGAGAACGCCGCCGTCCTCATCAACGACCAGCAGCAGCCCCGGGGGACTCGCATCTTCGGCCCGGTGGGGCGGGAGTTGCGCGACAAGCGCTTCATGCGCATCGTGTCGCTTGCGCCGGAGGTGCTCTGACCTCATGAAAATCCGCAAGGGAGACCGAGTCCGAGTGCTCAGCGGCAAAGACCGGGGCAAAGAGGGAGAGGTCATGTTCGCCTTCCCGGCCGAGGGCACCGTGATCGTGGACGGCGTGAACGTCGCCACCAAGCACCAAGGCCCTCGCCAGGGGATCATGCAGACCGGCATCATCGACAAGGAAATGCCCATCAGGGTCTCCAACGTGGCCGTGATAAGCCCGGCCGACGGCCGACCTACTCGGGTGGGCTACCGATTCGACGTGGACGGGCAGAAAATCCGCGTCTGCCGGCGCACGGGAGTTGATCTGTGATGGCCGCCACAACGACTGCCCCCCGGCTGCAAACCCTGTACCGGGAGGAGATCCGCGACCAGATCAAAGCGCAGCTGGGGCTAGGCAACATCATGCAGGTCCCGCGTTTCGAGAAGATCGTCATCAACATGGGCGTCGGCGAGGCCGTGGCCCAAGCCAAGCTGCTCGACGGCGCGGTGGCCGATCTGACCACGATCGCCGGCCAGCGCCCCGTCATCACCCGGGCCAAGAAGTCCATCGCCAACTTCAAGATCCGCGAGGGGAATCCCATCGGGGCCAAGGTCACCTTGAGAGGGCCCCGCATGTGGGAGTTCCTGGACCGTCTCATCAATCTGGCCATTCCCCGAATCCGGGACTTCCGAGGCCTGTCCCCCCGCGCCTTCGACGGGAACGGAAACTATTCCTTCGGAGTCACCGAGCAGCTCATCTTCCCCGAGGTCGACTACGACTCCATCGACGTCGTCAGGGGCATGGACATCACGATCGTCACCACCGCATCCACCGACGAGCAGGGCCGGGCATTGCTCGAGGCTTTCTCGTTCCCATTCCGAGCCGAGGGGCAGTAACTCAATGGCAAAAAAGGCGCTTGTCCAAAAGCAACAGCGAACGCCGAAGTTCAAGGTGCGGGCTTACACCCGCTGTCGGCGCTGCGGCCGGCCCCGGGCCGTGTACCGCAAGTTCGGCCTCTGTCGGGTGTGCTTGCGGGAACTGGCCCACGCCGGTGAGATCCCCGGCCTGACCAAGGCGAGCTGGTGAGGGGGGCTGAAGCGATGCTGGAGCGTGAGGAGGTGATGCGACGGTGACCATGACCGACCCCATCGCCGACATGTTGACCCGCATCCGCAACGCCAACACCGCCATGCGCGATGAAGTGACGATGCCGTCGTCCAAGATGAAGGTAGCCCTGGCCGGCGTTCTGAAGCAGGAGGGCTACATCAACAACTTCGCAGTGGCTGAGGCCGCCCGCGGCCCAGGGCACACCCTCACCATCGACATGAAGTACTCCGACCAAAGAGAGCGGGTCATCTCCGGCATCACCCGGGTGTCCAAGCCCGGCCTGCGGGTGTACTCCAAATCTGAGAACATCCCCCGAGTGCTGGGCGGGCTGGGCATGGCCATCGTGTCCACCAGCAAGGGACTCATGAGCGACCGCGAGGCTCGTCGCCGCCGCATGGGCGGCGAAGTCGTCTGCGTGGTCTGGTAGGAGGCCGGCGGTGTCACGAGTCGGAAAGAACCCAATCCCCGTGCCCGACGGCGTGGACGTCGTCATCGACGGGGCACGCGTGAGCGTCACCGGTCGCCGGGGGTCGCTGGAGCACAGTCTTCCCGACGTCATCTCGGCCCGGACCGAGGACGGTTTCGTGGTGGTCGAGCGAGCCGACGACCAGCGCGGCACCAAGGCCCTGCACGGGTTGACCCGCTCGCTTTTGGCCAACATGGTCACCGGCGTCAGCGAGGGCTATCGCAAAGAACTGGAGATCGTCGGCGTGGGCTACCGGGCGATTGCCCAAGGCGACAGCAAGGTCGAGTTGCAGCTGGGATTCAGCCATCCGGTACATGTGGAGGCCCCCGACGGAATCACATTCGAGGTGCCCAATCAGACCAGCATCCATGTTCTGGGGATCGACAAGCAGGCGGTCGGGCAAGTGGCCGCCGATATCCGCGCCGTCCGCAAGCCCGAGCCTTACCGGGGCAAGGGCATCCGCTACGCCGGCGAGCACATTATCCGCAAGGCCGGGAAAGCCGCGAAGTGATTCGGCATCCGCAAGGCCGGGAAAGCCGCGAAGTGATTCGGCGAAGTCGATGTGCGGGCATCGGGTGCGGCATCGCCGCGAGGAAGCATAGGACGACGGAGTTTCGATGAGCAGCGTCAAGCACAAGCACGAAAGCCGGATCCGGCGGCATCGCCGGGTTCGCAAGAAGATCGAGGGCACCGCTGAGCGCCCGCGCCTGGCCGTCTACCGGTCCAACCGCCACATGACGGCTCAGATCATCGACGACGCCGCGGGCCACACCCTCGCCTCGGCCTCTACCACCGAGGCCGCCCTGCGATCCGGTCCCACCGGAAACGCGGTCGGGGCCGCGGCGGTGGGCAAGCTCATCGCCGAGCGAGCCCAGGAGAAGAACATCACCGCGGTTGTCTTCGACCGGGGCGGCTTCCGCTATCACGGACGAGTGGCCGCCCTCGCCGACTCAGCCCGAGAAGCCGGACTGGAGTTCTAGTGACCAACATCGCAAAACCCTCTGCTGATTTCCCCGAGAGGCGCAGGCCATGACCGATACCTCCGCCTCGACGATCTCCTCCGGCGACGGGCAGCTGCGCGACTCCCGGGTGATTAACATCAACCGGGTGGCCAAAGTGGTCAAAGGCGGTCGCCGCTTCTCATTCACCGCGCTGGTGGTGATCGGCGACGGCGCCGGCCGGGTCGGGCTGGGCTACGGCAAAGCCAAAGAAGTGCCCTTGGCCATTCAAAAGGGCACCGAGGAGGCTCGGCGCAACCTGTTTCGGGTTCCGCTGACCGCTTCCACCATCACCCATCCGGTCATCGGCGAGACGGGCGCGGGGCGGGTGCTGCTCAAGCCGGCGGCGCCGGGCACCGGTGTGATCGCCGGAGGGGCGGCCCGGGCCATCTTGGAGGAAGCCGGGATCGGCGATGTGCTGTGCAAGTCGCTGGGCTCGTCCAACCACATCAACGTGGCTCGAGCCACCATCGCCGGGCTCAAGGCCCTCAAGCGACCCGACGAGGTGGCACGCCACCGGGGCATCCCCGCCGACGAGTTCGTGCCCGCCGGCCTGCTGGCCTCCTACCAGCGGTCTGAGCGCCTGTCGTCCGTGGGGCCCTCGCCCGACGAGGAGTAGGGGCCATGGCCATAAAAGTCACCCAGATCCGATCCCACATCGGCACCCGGCCCAAACAGCGGGGCACGCTGCGAGCCTTGGGCCTGCGGGGAATCGGCCAAACCAACATCCTGCCCGACGCCCCCGAAACCAGGGGGATGATCGACAAAGTATCCCACTTGATCTCCTGGGAGGAGGCCGACGAGTCATGAAGATCCATGACCTGAAACCGGCACCGGGGGCCCGCAAGCAGGCCCAGCGCAAGGCTCGGGGCATCGCGGGCAAGGGCGGCAAAACCGCGGGACGGGGGACCAAGGGTCAGCGGGCCCGCAACAAGATCCCGGTCGGATTCGAGGGCGGCCAAATGCCCCTGGCCCGGCGAGTGCCCAAACTGCGGGGGTTCAAGAACCCGTTCCGGGTGGAGTACCAGGCCATCAACCTCGATGTCATCGAAGCCGCCGGGCTCGACGAGGTCACCCCCGAGGCGCTTCATCAGCGAGGCCTCCTGCACAAGGGGGCGCTGGCCAAAGTACTCGGCCGGGGGGAGCTGACCAGAGCCGTGACGGTCAAGGCTCACGCCTTCTCCGAGTCGGCCAAAGCGGCCATCCTCGCCGCAGGCGGTAGCGTGGAAGTGTTGCCCAAGCCCTTCACCGGGCGGCCGCCGGCCAAAGGCAACGCCCTCACCAACCGATAGCCCGAAACCGACAGGTTCGATGAAGCCCAAAGGTTCGATGAAAAAGGAGTCGCCGTGCTCACAAGGGTGACGAATATGTTCCGGGTCGCCGACCTGCGCAACAAGATCCTCTTCACCCTGTCGATGCTGGTGATATTCCGCCTCGGCGTCGCCATTCCCTCCCCCGGCGTCGACCTCGACGCCGTAGACCAGCTCCGCAACCAGGCCGATGCCGGCGGCGTCACCGGGCTGTTGAACTTCTTCTCCGGCGGCGCCTTGTCGCAGTTCGCCATCTTCGCCCTGGGCATCTTCCCCTACATCACCGCATCCATCATCATGCAGGTGCTCGGCGTGGTCATCCCCCGCATCGAGCAATGGCAGAACCAGGGTGCAGTGGGCCAGCGCAAGATCACCCAGTGGACCCGCTATCTGACCATCGCCATCGCCATCATCCAGGCCACCTCGTTCTCCTTCTTGTTCCACAACGGCGGCGGCGGGCTCAGCCTCACCGGCGGCAACGCCGACCAGGCCATAGACCTGCTGCCCAACTTCACCGCCCCCCGGGTGTTCCTGGTTGTGCTCACACTCACCGCCGGCACCGCCCTTTTGATGTGGATGGGCGAGCTCATCACCCAAAAGGGCATCGGCAACGGCATGTCGCTGATCATCTTCGCCTCCGTGGTGTCCACCATTCCCAACCAGTTCTCGCTGGTGAAAGCGTCCGAAGGCTGGAGCGCGGTGTTCGTCATCGCCCTCATGTACTTGGTGCTCTTGGTGGCCATCGTGTTCGTGGAGAACGGCCAGCGGCAGATACCGGTGCAGTTCGCCAAGCGGGTGGTGGGCCGGCGGATGGCCGGCGGCCAGAGCACCTACATCCCGTTGAAGGTGAACCAGTCGGGGGTGATCCCCATCATCTTCGCTAGCTCGGTCCTGTACATGCCGATCCTGCTCTCGGCCGTGCTGCCCTCCGATTCCAACCCCGACCACAACACCTGGGGAGAGAGCGTCCAGAACTGGGTGAACACCCATTTGGGCGACCCGGCCGACACGGTGTACCTGGTGATCTTCGCCCTGATGATCGTGGGTTTCGCCTACTTCTACACCGCCATAACCTTCGACCCGGTCAAGCAGGCTGACCAAATCCGCAAGCAGGGCGGCTTCATCCCCGGCATCCGACCCGGACGCCAAACCGAGCGCTACCTGGGCCGCATCCTCTCGCGCATCACATTGCCCGGCGCGCTGTTCATCGCCGCGGTGGCCGTCATTCCCGCCATCGCCCTTTCCCAGTACATCGACAGCCAAAGCGCTACGGCGTACAGCTTCAGCGGCATCTCCGTGCTCATCGCAGTGGGCGTGGCCCTCGAGACCATGAAGCAGATCGACAGCCAACTCATGATGAGGAATTACGAGGGCTTCCTGAAATGACCGGCGGCCCGCGAACCGAACTGGCCCTCTTTTTCAAACCCAACCTTGAAAGAGCAGCAAAGCAATGCCGCTGGCATTGGTGATCTTGGGCCGCCAGGGATCGGGCACGGGAACCCAGGCCGCCTTGCTGGCAGAGCACTACGGAGTGGTCCATGTCTCCACCGGCGACATGCTGAGAGCCGCAGTGACCGCGGGCACCGAGTTGGGGCTGCGGGCCAAAGCCGCCATGGACGCCGGCAACCTCGTCAGCGACGACATCATGATCGGCATTGTGGACGAGCGGCTGGCCGCTGACGACATCAGCACCCGCGGCGTTCTCCTGGACGGATTTCCCCGAACCACTGCGCAAGCCGACGCCCTGGCCGAGATCCTGGGGGGGAGCGGGCCCGACCTGGCCATCAACCTCGACGTCCCCATCGCCGAGGCCACCGAGCGGATGCTGGGCCGAGGACGCGACGACGACAACGAAGAGGCCATCTCCCGGCGGCTGGAGCTGTATGAGGCCGAGACCGCCCCGCTGCTGGACTGGTTCGAAGCACGGGGTCGCCTGACCGTGGTCGACGGACTGGGAACCGAAGACGAGGTGTTCGCCCGCCTGTCGGCGGCAGTCGGCGCCCTGCCATGATGCCATCGCGGCGCCAATCCTGGCGGTCGGTTTGTCCCCGTCGACCTCGCCGGATACCATAGTTTTTTGGCTCATCTATTGAGCCGCTGTTCGCGCGGTTCGCCGCACAAGCTTGCCAAGTCGTCGGAAGAGGTCGCCCTTGGCGAAGAATAAAGAAGACGCCATCATCATGGAGGGGACGGTCACCGAGTCTCTTCCCAACGCCATGTTCCGAGTCGAGCTTGAGAACGGGCACAAAGTGCTGACTCACATCTCCGGCAAGATGCGGATGCACTACATCAGGATTCTCCCCGGAGATCGGGTCCAAGTGGAGTTGACCCCCTATGACCTTCAACGGGGCCGGATCACCTACCGGTACAAATAACCCCACCATTACCTCTACCTCATGCCAAACGCCGCTTTGCACAGCCTGCGGTCAAAAGGAGCATCGTGAAAGTCCGCCCCAGCGTCAAGCAAATCTGTGACAAATGCAAGGTCATACGCCGGCACGGGCGCGTGCGGGTGATCTGCGAGAACCCCCGGCACAAGCAGAGGCAGGGCTGAGCAATGGCCCGTATCGCCGGCGTCGACGTCCCGCGGGAGAAGCGAACCGTTGTCTCCCTCACCTACATCTACGGCATTGGTCCTACCCTGGCCCGACAGGTATGCGCCCAGACTGATATCGACGAAAGCACCCGGCTGCGCGACCTCACGGATGAGGAAGTGGCCCGGCTTCGCAATTTCATCGAGGGCAGTCTCCGGGTCGAGGGCGACCTCCGCCGGGAGACCAGCCAAGACGTCAAGCGCAAGATGGAGATCGGCTGCTACCAGGGGCTGCGCCACCGCCGGGGACTCCCGGTGCACGGCCAGCGCACCCACACCAACGCCCGCACCCGCAAGGGCCCGAAGAAGACCGTGGCCGGCAAGAAGAAAGTGATGAAGAAGTGAAGCAAGAAAGGACGAGCGGTTAATGGCCAAACCATCAGCCGCCGGTCGCCGGCCCCGTCGTCGAGAGCGCAAGAACATCTCCTACGGGGTGGCTCACATCAAGAGTTCCTTCAACAACACCATCGTGACCATCGCCGATCAGCAGGGGAATGTGATCTCTTGGGCGTCAGCGGGCAACGTCGGTTTCAAAGGCTCCCGCAAATCCACCCCGTTCGCGGCGCAGATGGCCGCCGAGCAGGCCGGACGCAAAGCCATGGAGCACGGGGTCCGCAAGGTGGACGTGCATGTGCGCGGCCCGGGATCAGGCCGCGAGACGGCCATACGCTCGCTCCAAGGGGTGGGCATCGAGATCACCGGCATCAAAGACGTCACCCCCATACCCCACAACGGCTGCCGCCCGGCCAAGCGACGGAGGGTCTGACGTGTCTCGCTACACCGGTCCGCGATCACGGGTTTCCCGCCGCCTCGGCGTGAACGTTTGGGGCACCAAAGGCGAGACCGTCGCCTTGGAGCGCCGCCCTTATCCCCCAGGCGAGCACGGCCGCTCGCGGCGGCGGGGCAACGTCTCGGAATACCTGCTTCAGCTTCAAGAGAAGCAGAAGGCCCGCTACACCTACGGGCTCAACGAACGTCAGTTCCGCAACGTCTTCAAGGAAGCCGCTCGCCACAAGGGAGTCACCGGCGAGAACATGCTGCGATTCTTGGAGCTGCGCCTCGACAACGTGGTGTACCGCCTCGGGTGGGGCGCCACCCGGCCCCAGGCCCGTCAGCTCGTCTCCCACGGCCACATCAGCGTGAACGGAAGCCGGGTGAACATCCCCAGCTACCGGCTGCGCCAGGGGGACGTCGTGGCGCTGCGGGACAAGGCCCGTGAGATGATCGTGGTGGGGTGGAACCTCGACGTGCTGGATCGGACGCCGCCGGCCTGGTTGGGCCGGACCGATGACGGATTCGAGGCCACCGTGCGAGACGCCCCGCTGCGAGAGCAGATCGATGTGCCAGTCAGAGAACAGCTCATCGTAGAGCTCTATAGCAAGTAGGCCCCGCGGCCGCTTGCCAAGAGCTTGCGACCAAGTTGACCATCACCATTCCAAGAACCGAGAAAGCCGGAACATGCTGGTAATGCAACGCCCCACTGTCGAGTCGGTTACCGAACTCGAAGACAACCGCCAGAAATTCGCCATAGGGCCACTGGAGCCGGGATTCGGACATACGCTCGGCAACTCTTTGCGCCGGGCTCTGCTGTCGTCGATCCCCGGCGCGGCAGTGATCCGGGCCCGTTTCGACGACGCTCTCCACGAGTTCGACACCATCAGCGGCGTCGCCGAGGACGTGACCGACATCATCTTGAACCTGAAGGATCTTGTGTTGCGGTGCCACAGCGAGGCGCCGGTGGAGCTTCGCATCGACCACAAAGGGCCAGGTGAGGTCACCGGGGCCAGCCTGGCCATCAACCCCGATATCGAAGTGCTGAACCCCGCCTTGGTCATCGCCCGGCTGAACGGCAAAGCCCGCCTGGCCATGGACATCACCGTGGCCCAAGGACGGGGCTACGTGTCGGCCGAAGCCAACCGGCTGGACTCCACCATCGGCGTGATCCCGCTCGACTCCATCTTCTCCCCCGTGCGCCGAGTGGCCTACAACGTGGAACCCACTCGGGTGGAGCAGTCCACGGAGTTCGACCGCCTCGTGCTCGACATCGAAACCGACAGTTCCATCGCTCCTCAAGACGCGCTGGCATCGGCCGGGGCCACCTTGCGCACCCTCGTGCAGCTGGTTGAGGAGATGAGCGACGAGCCCCAAGGTCTGAGCATGGCCGAAGCCGACAGCGCTCCGGCCGGGGCCCCCGACCTGGATCTGCCCATCGAGGATCTCGAATTGTCCGAGCGGCCCCGCAACTGCCTCAAGCGAGCCCAGATCAACATGATCGGCGAACTGCTGGCCCGCACCGAAGACGAACTGCTGGCCATCACCAACTTCGGCCAGAAATCGCTCGACGAGGTGAACGAGAAGCTCGACGAACGCGGCCTCGCGTTGGCCGGCCCCCGTTCGTAGCAGAGGAACTTCGCAGAAGAGGAAACTGCCATGCCCGGACGACCACGCAAGGGGCGCCGCTTCGGCGGCAGCGCTCAGCACCAGAAGCTGATGATGGCCAACTTGGTGGCATCTCTGATCGCGGCCGAGGGAATCACCACCACCGAGGCCAAGGCCAAGGCCATGCGCCCGGTGGCCGAGAGGCTCATCACCAAAGCGAAGAAAGGCGGGCGCCACAACCACCGCCAGATCTTGGCGCAGCTGGGAGATCCGGAGATCGCCGACAAGCTCATCGTGGATATCGGCCCTCGCTACGCCAACCGGCACGGCGGCTACACCCGCATCCTGAAGCTTGGCCCTCGCCACGGCGACAACGCCCCCATGGCCCGCATCGAGCTGGTTTAGCCGCTCTCGTCTGTCGGCGGCCGTGCGGGTCAAAGCGACGGTCGCCTACGACGGCGGGCCATACCACGGGTTCGCCGTCAACCAGGGGGTCCGCACCGTCGGCGGCGATCTCACCGAAGCGCTCAGCAAGTGCCTGCGTCAGCCCGTTGCGCTGAGCTGTGCCGGACGCACCGACACCGGCGTGCATGCCCGGGGGCAGGTGGTCAGCTTTGACGCCCCCGACGACATCGACCTGCGGCACATCCGCACCGGGGTGAACCGCATGCTGGCCCCGGCCATCGCGGTCCAAGCCATCGAGTCTGCGCCTGCGGGGTTCGACGCCCGCTTCGACGCCCGCAGTCGCACCTATCGCTACACCGTCTTGAACCAAGAGGTTCCCGATCCGTTCTTGGCCGCCACCGCATGGCACTGCCCCCGTTTGCTGGACATCGACGCCATGAACGCCGCCGCGGCGTTGCTGGTGGGGGAGCACGACTTCTCCTCGTTCTGCCGACGGCAACACCGGGCCGACGGCGCGGAGAAGTCGAGGATTCGCCGCGTTTTGCGGGCGAGCTGGGAAGTCGGCGATCACGCCATCCTGCGCTTCGAGATCGAATCCTCCTCCTTCTGCCATCAGATGGTGCGCTCCATCGCCGGCACCCTGATCGATATCGGCGCCGGGCGGCGGCCGCCGCAGACCATGGCCGCCGTCTTGGCCGCCAAAGACCGTTCCCGCATTCCCAATCTCGCCCCGCCGCACGGGCTCTGCCTCTGGTCGGTCTCTTATTCGTGAGCACGAAGCCGAGACACTGGTCCGGCCAGTTGCCACCAGCTCGATTCGGGCCGTATCATTGATCTTCCCGGTATCGCCTCTGAAGGAAAGCCGATGCCCACCTATTCACCGAAAACCAAAGACATTGAGCGCGCGTGGCACATCGTGGACGCCGAGGGACTCGTCCTCGGCCGGATGGCCACCGAGGTGGCCCGCGTGCTGCGAGGCAAGCACAAGCCCCAATTCACCCCCCATCTCGACACCGGTGACCACGTGATCATCGTGAACGCCGAGAAAATCGTGCTGACCGGCAGCAAGGCCGCCGACAAGCAGGTCTACCGCCATTCGGGTTATCCCGGCGGCCTGCGGCAGGCCAGTTACGGCCATCTGCTGAACACCCAGCCCACCGAGGCCGTGCGCCGCACCGTGCGGGGAATGCTCCCCAAGAACCGCTTGGGCCGCCAGATGCTCCGCAAGCTCAAGGTATACGCCGGCTCGACCCATCCCCATGAAGCGCAAAAGCCCCAGCCCCTTGAAATCGCCGGGGCCCGTTCCCACCGCGGAGGCTCTTGATGTCTGCTCCCCTGATCCAGGCCACGGGCCGGCGCAAGCGGGCGATTGCCCGCGTCCGGTTCCGCCCCGGCACCGGCCAAGTGACCGTCAACGGCCGTGAGGCCCAGGATTACTTCCCCTCCCAAAGCCACCGGATGGCGTTCATGGCGCCGCTGCGGCTCACCAACACCGCCGAGGTCTATGACGTCGACGTGAACATGCACGGCGGTGGGGCCAACGGCCAAGCAGGGGCCCTGCGGCTGGGCATCGCCCGGGGCCTGGTGGCACTGGATCCCGAATTGCGGGAGACCCTCAAACAAGCAGGATTCCTGACTCGAGACGACCGCAAGAAGGAATCCAAGAAGTACGGCTTGAAGAAAGCCCGCAAAGCACCCCAGTACTCCAAGCGCTAAGTGCTGCGCTTCGGCACCGACGGGGTGCGAGGTCGGGCCTACGAAGATCTCCTGCCTGACGACATCGTCCGCTTGGCCCAGGCGGCGGCGGAAGTCCTCGCCCCAACCGGCCCGGTGATCGTTGGACGCGACACCCGCGAGTCAAGCGTCGAGTTCTCCGCCGCACTGGCCGCGGGGTTCAGCTCGGTCGGCGTTTCCACCATTGATTTGGGAGTGGCCACCACGCCGGCAGTGGCTTGGGCCGCGGCTCGGGCCTCGACGCCGGGCGCTGTCATCTCGGCGTCGCATAACCCTTGGCACGACAACGGCGTGAAACTCTTCGGCCCGGATGGTCGGAAGCTCAACGACGAGATCCAAGGCGCCTTGGAATCGGCTCTGAGCAGTTCCGACCGCCTTACCGTGCCCACGCTCGGTGCGCCGCCGCGCACATCTGATGGCTCGGAGCTGCTGAAGGAGTATCAGCAATCGGTGGCCCGCACCGTGGATTTCGACGGGCGCCGCCTGCGCGTGGTGGCGGACGCAGCCCACGGATCGGCCTCAGCTGTGCTCCCCGGGCCGCTTCAGGCGCACGGCGCAACCGTTGCCGTCATCAACTCATCTCCGAACGGCCGCAACATCAACCGCCGCTGCGGCTCCACTCGCCCTGAGACCGTGGCCCAGGCCGTCCGCCAGCAGAGCGCCGATCTGGGCCTCGCCTTCGACGGTGACGCCGACCGGGTCCTCGCCGTGGACCACACCGGCGAGTTGGTGGACGGCGACCAGATCATCGCCATCTGCGCCGCCGACCGCCGGCTGGGGGGCCGACTGCCCGGCAACACCGTGGTGGTCACCGTCATGACCAATCTAGGGTTTCATCGGGCCATGGCCCGGCGGGACATAAATGTTGTGACCACCCCGGTGGGCGACCGACACGTGTGGTCGGCTCTGCAAGCCGGTGATTGGGCGTTGGGCGGCGAGCAGTCGGGCCATGTGATCTTCCCCGCCCTGGCCACCACCGGCGACGGCATGGTCACCGCTCTGCAGCTGCTCGAGGTGGTGGCCCGCCGCCAGATGTCGCTGCGGGATTTGAGCGCCGAGGCCATGATCAAAATGCCCCAAGTGCTCCACAACGTGGCCGCCGATCCCGACTCCATCGATGACGGCCGCCTTTCCGCGGCCATTGCGGATGCAGAAAAGGCGCTGGGCGCCGACGGGCGGATACTGGTCCGCCCCTCGGGCACCGAGCCCGTGATCAGAATCATGGTCGAGGCCGAAACCGCGCCGCTCGCCGAAACCGTCGCCGCCGAAGTGGCCCGGGCAGTCAACCGATAGGGGCGACACGCCACTAACCTGGGGAGGGATGTGCGGCATTGTCGCGGTGGTTCGGCGCGATTCGCAGCGGATTCCCCCCACTTCAAACGAGCTTTTGCGCCCGGTGATCGCGGCTTCGCGCCACTTGATCGGCGACGACGACCTCCCAGAGCGCATCCGCGCCGGCGCTGAGCACCTGCGCCGAGTCGACCGCCTGCTGCAAGGCCAGCCCGGACTCCAGGCGCTGCTGGGCGAGAAAGGGCTGCGAACCACGCTGCGAGCCCGCATGGACGAGATCAACCGGCATATCGACGCGCTGGAAGCCGACTTCGACCGGGCGGGGGGCGAGCGGGTATCAGAGGCGGTCAACGCCGCGCTGATCCAGATGAAAGACGCGGTATGGGCCATCGCAAACGACCGGCTGAACACTGCCGATGCGGTGGACGCCCTCGCCGGCGCAGGCGCGGGGCGGGCCGCGCTGGGCGCGTTCAGCTCGGTGCAGATCGCCTTGTCGGGTCTGGACCGGCTGGAAGTCCGGGGCCGCGATTCGGCGGGCCTGCACATCATGGTCAGCCACCACGGTCTTGACCTGTCATGTCCGGCACAGGCCGCGGCGCTGACTGCGCGGGCCGCCGATCCGCTGTTCCGCTCCGGCTCGGTGCGCGAGATCGACAACTCGTTGAGCTTCGTCTACAAGGCGGCCGCCGAGATCGGCGAGCTCGGCGACAACACCGCCGTGCTGCGAGCCGCCATCGCCGCCGACGAGCTGTTGGCCGGGGCACTGGATGCTCCCACGGCCTCGGCGGTGGTCATCGGGCACACCCGCTGGGCCAGCGTGGGGATGATCAACGAAGCCAACGCCCACCCGCTCAATGCCGATTCGGCCAACGGGCCTTCGGCGGCCTACACCGTCGCCGCGCTCAACGGCGACGTCGACAACCACACCGATCTTTTGGCCCGCCACAGCCTGCGCCTGAACCCCGGCATCACCACCGATGCCAAGGTCATTCCCACCCTCTGGGCTTCCCGATTGCCCGACTCGGCTGGCCCCATCGACGCGTTCCGGCGAACGGCGTCTGACCTCCAGGGCTCGGTCGCCGTCGCCGGCCAGACTGCTTCGGACCCGGGCCGGCTGCTCTTGGCCCTGCGAGGCAGCGGCCAAGCCCTCTACATCGGCGGCGCCGAGGATGCCTACGTCGTGGCCAGCGAGCCCTATGGCCTCGTCGAGCAGTCCGATCACTATCTGCGCATGGACGGCGAAACCCCGTCCGAGGTGGCGAACGCGTCCGGCAGTCGAGGCCAAGTGGTGGTTCTGGACCGCCGACACGCCGGCGACCTCTCGTCGCTCCAGCGCTTCTCCTACGACGGCACCCCGCTTCCGGTGGACCGCACCGACATCATCGAGGCCGAGATCACAACCCGCGACATCGACCGGCGGGGATTCCGCCATTTCCTTCTGAAGGAGATCACCGAGTCGCCCGAGTCCTTTCGCAAAACCCTGCGCGGCCGAATCATCAGCTCTGGAGGTCCTCAGCCCTCACTGCGGGTGGAGCTGGGGGCCGACGCGCTGCCCAGTGGCATTGCACAGCGGCTGGCCCGCGCTGAGATCTCCAACATCATCGCCATCGGGCAGGGAACCGCGGCGGTGGCCGCCCACAGCTTGACCCATTTCCTGCGCCGCGAGCTGCCGGAGCACCATGTCGGCTCGATGCAGGCCACCGAGTTGTCGGGGTTCGGGATGCAGGCCGACATGAGCAACACCTTGGTCATCGCCGTCAGCCAGTCGGGCACCACCACCGACACCAACCGCACCGTTGATCTGGTGCGCCGGCGCGGGGCCAGCGTCATCGCCATCGTCAACCGGCGCAACAGCGATTTGTGCGACAAGGCCGACGGGGTGCTGTACACCTCCGACGGCCGCGACGTGGAGATGAGCGTTGCGTCCACCAAGGCGTTTTACTCCCAAGTGGCCGCCGGCGTGCTCTTGGCCGTGGCCCTGGCCGACGCCGCCAACGGCTCGGCGCCCGCCGAGGCCCGTCAGGGCCAGCAGCAGCGCCAGCAGCTGCTCGGCGCGCTGCGCGATCTTCCCGAGGCGATGACCGGCGTGCTGGGCCTGCACGGCCACATCGCCGACATGGCCCGCCGTCACGCCCTGGGACGGACATATTGGGCGGTGGTAGGCAACGGGCTCAACCGGGTGGCCGCCGAAGAGATCCGAATCAAACTCTCCGAGTTGTGCTACAAGTCGATCGCCTGCGATATCACCGAGGACAAAAAACACATCGACCTGTCCTCAGAACCGCTCATCTTGGTGAGCGCGGCCGGGCTGTCTCGATCCACCGCCGATGACGTGGCCAAAGAAATCGCCATCTTCCGGGCCCACAAAGCCGCCCCCATTGTGATCACCAGCGGCGCCGAGGCCCGATTCGACGCCGCCGCAGAGGTGATCGCCACCCCTGCGACCGCAGAGCCGGAGCTGGCCTTCGTGCTGGCTGTGATGGCGGGCCACCTGTTCGGCTACGAATCGGCCTTGGCTATCGACGAGTTGGCCCAGCCCTTGCGGGCGACCCGAGCGGCCATCGAAGCCGAAGTGGCCCGCAGCGGCGCCGACGCCGATAGCCAGCAGCTGCTGGCCCGGGCCCGCGCTCAGTTCGCCCCCGCCGCCCAGCAGTTCTTGCAAGATCTGCGCCAAGGCCGCTACAACGGATGCCTCGAGGCCAGCACCGCGGCGGAGATGGCCTCGATGTTCCGCTACGCGATGGGCATTGCCCCGCTCGACTCCTATCAGCGGGAACAGGGCCGGGTGGGCACCTCCGCCGCAGTGCTGGAAGACCTCACTGCGGTGCTCACCGCGGCCGCAGACCAGCTGACCAGGCCGGTGGACGCCATCCGCCACCAGGCCAAGACCGTCACCGTCGGCATTTCCCGGGCCGAGGAACGTCGGCTGACATGATTCCCATCGTCACCCCTGAGGAGATGGCCGCCATTGATGCGGCCGCTCCGGCGCCAGTTGAAGCGCTGATACAGCGGGCCGGCGCCGCGCTGGCCCGAGCGGCGCTCGGCATGCTGGGCGGCGGCTACGGTCGTCGGGTGACCGTGCTGGCCGGCAGGGGAAACAACGGCGCCGACGGGCGGGCCGCCGCCGGGCGGCTGCGGCACCGGGGGGTGCGGGTGACCGTGATACCCGCCGACGAAGCTCCCGCCGCGCTGCCCCCCGCCCACCTGTCCATCGACGCCGCCTACGGCACCGGCTTGCGGCGACCCTACTTCCCTCCAGCACCGCCATCGGTGCCCGACAACCCGCGCCGGGCGGCACCGATCCTGGCCGCCGACATCGCCTCCGGGGTCGACGGGCTGACCGGCGAGACCCTCGGCGAACCCTGGATCGCCGATCGAACGGTGGCTTTCGGCGCCCTCAAACCCGGAAGCGTCCTCCACCCCGGCGCCCAGCACTGCGGGACGGTCGCGGTGGCCTCCCTCGACCTGGACTGCTCGACAGCCCGCGCCCACCTCGTCACCTCAGGCGATGTCACCGGTTGGCTTCCCGTCCGACCCGTCGAGGCGCACAAGTGGCAGACCGCCTGCTGGGTCATCGCCGGGTCGGCGGGCATGAACGGCGCCGCCAATCTGGCCGCCGCCGGCGCCGCCAGAGGCGGTTCCGGCTACGTCCGATTGAGCACACCCGGGCTCGACTCACTCGGCGGCCCCGCCAGCATGAACGCCCCGACTGAGGCGGTCGGCCACCGGCTTCCCGCCGACAAGTGGGCCGATGCCGTCGAGACTGGCGATCAGGCCCGATTCAAGGCTATGGCAGTGGGGCCCGGATTGGGGCGACAGCCGGCCACCGTCCAATCGGTGCGAGAGCTGGCCCGCCGCGCCCCGCTTCCCCTGGTCATCGACGGGGACGCCCTGACCGCTCTCGGCCCCGACGCCGCCGCCGTCTTGGCCCGCCGCCCCGCTCCCACCGTGCTCACCCCCCACGACGGCGAATACCGCGTCTTGGCCGGCGAAGCACCGGGATCCGACCGCTTCGCTGCCGGGCGCTCGCTGGCCGCGGCCACCGGGGCCCACGTCCTGCTCAAGGGCCCCGTCACCGTAGTGGCCGCTCCCGATGGGGCGGCGCTGGCCATCGCCAACGGCGACGCCCGGTTGGCCACGGCCGGAACCGGGGATGTGCTGACCGGGCTCATCTGCGGTCTGCTCAGCGCCGGTGTCGAGCCGATGAGAGCAGCCGCCAGCGCGGCGTGGCTTCACGGACAGGCCGCCGCGGCCCTCCCCGCGGGGCCGATGGCGGCATCCGATCTGCTCTTGGCCCTCCCCCTGGCATGGGAGGACGCCGCCAACCGGGAAGCGGGGCCATGAGGCCGACCTGGATCGATGTGGATTTGGGAGCCGTGGCCCATAACACCAGGCTGCTGGTCGAGCTGGTCCACCCCGCAGAGCTTTGCGCCGTGGTCAAAGCCGACGCCTACGGGCACGGCATGATCCCAGTGGCCCGAACCGCGGTGGAGGCCGGTGCTGCGGCCTGTGGGGTGGCCTTGGTGGACGAAGGCCGACAGCTGCGCGAAGGCGGCATAGAGGCCCCCATCCTCTTGCTCTCCGAACCCCGCCCCTACGAGTTCGCCGAGGTGGTCGAGCACCGGCTCACCCCGACCGTTTACCAGGGTGCGGGCTTGGCCGCCGCCGCGGCCGCGGCCGCGGCCGCCGGCGTGCGGCTGCCGGTCCACCTCAAAGTCGACACCGGCATGGGCCGGGTCGGCGCCCCGGCGGCGGCGATGCTGCTCCTGGCTGATGCCGTCGCCGAGCGCGACACGCTGGACTTGGCCGGCGTGTGGACGCACTGCGCGGTGGCCGACGAGCCCGACAACCCGTTCACCGACCACCAGATCCAGCAGTTCAACCAGTTACTGGCCCGGCTCCGAGTTGCGGGCCACCACGGCTTCTGCCGCCACCTGGCCAACTCGGCGGTGGCGATGGCCCATCCGAGGGGCCGGTTCGACATGGTGCGCTGCGGGATCGCGCTCTACGGCATCGCTCCGTCACCGGCGCTGGCCGGCCGCCTGGCGCTCCAGCCGGCCATGACGGTTCGCACCGAGGTGGCCATGGTCAAGACCATCGCCGCGGGCACGCCGGTGTCCTACGGCCACCACTTCCACGCGCCTTGTGACACTGTGCTGGCCACCATTCCCATCGGCTACGCCGACGGCTGGGCCCGGCGGCTGGGAATCTGCGGCGGCGAAGTGCTGATCGGCGGTCGCCGGCGGCCCATCGCCGGAGTGGTGACGATGGACCAGACCATGGTGGACTGCGGCCCCGATCACCCCGTGGCCCCCGGCGACGAGGTGATCCTGCTCGGCCGGCAGGGCACCGAGGAGATCACCGCCGTCGAAATCGCCCAGCGTATCGACACCATCGCCTACGAAATCGTCTGCAAGTTCGGACGCCGCATGCCATTGCGCTTCACCTAGTGGTTTGTCGCAGCTGGCGTCGCCACTGATCGGATGGCAGCTTCTACCGCGGCCGCGGCCATTAGCCGAACAAGCCCGATATCGGCCTTGACTGCGCCGGTGGCGGCCGCCACCAGCGCGTCCCCGTCGCTGTCGGTGTGAACCGGCAGCAGCGCCCGGGCCATCCCGCTGTGGCCGCTGCGAGCCACCCGGAAGCAGTCCGGCTTGTCAAGCGCGGCATTGGTGGCCACCACCCCGATGGTGGTGCTGGTGTGCGCTTCGCCGCCTTCGGGGCCGGCGAACGCATAGGCAGGCTGGTGCTCGTAGGCGCCATCGGCCAACGCCTGCTGCACGGCGCCGTTGTTGACCTCTCCCGCGGCGTTCACCGCCACCAGCGCCCCCACCAGCACATCGCCCACTTGGAGCAGGGCATTGCCCAAACCCCCCGCCTTGCGGCGCTCCGCCCCCCGCCACTTGTCCATGGTGGCCCCGGCGCCGGCGCCCACTCGCCCCAAAGCGCCGAGCGCGTCGGCGGCCGACCGGGCCGCGGCGTAGCCGGCGTCGGGGCCGGGACGCACTGAGCCGTCGCCCTCGGTGAGGTCGTAGAGCGAGATGCCCACCACGATGGGCACCCGGCCGCCCCTGGTCTCGAACCCGCGGTCCTGTTCCTCGCACCACCGCATCACCCCGTCGGCGGCGGCCAAACCGAAGGCCGAGCCTCCCGACATCACCACCGCGTCCAGGCGGGTCACCGTGCGCTCCGGGGCCAGCAGGGCGAAATCCCGGGTAGCCGGCGCACCGCCCCGGATTTCCCCCGAGGCCGTGGTTCCCTCGGGAAACACCACCACCGTGCAACCGGTGCAGGCCTTCTCATCGGTCCAGTGCCCCACGAGCACGCCCCTGCCAGCGCCGAGCATCACCGCCGACAGTACCGCATGCCTCCGCCAATAGCGGGCAATCTCACCTTAGACCCATCCGGTCGGTGGCGTATTCTTTACTTGTGAGCTTGACGCTGGACGAGGTGGCTGCCGATGCCGCTCACTGCACCCAGTGCGGGCTGGCCCGGGGCCGAACTCAGGTGGTGTTCGGCATGGGAGATCCCGATGCCCATCTCATGTTTGTCGGCGAGGGCCCCGGCGCCGAGGAAGACAGGCAGGGCCTTCCGTTCGTGGGCCGCTCCGGGAAGCTCCTCGACCGGCTCATGGCCCAGGAGATAGGACTGACCCGCGACCAGTGCTACATCGCCAACGTGGTCAAGTGCCGTCCCCCCGACAATCGGGACCCCACGCCCGACGAGGTGGCCGCCTGCCGCCCATGGCTCGAGCGGCAACTCGCCTTGATCGCCCCCCGCGTCATCGTCACCCTGGGCAATTTCTCCTCCAAACTGCTGCTGGACACCAAGACCGGGATCACCAAACTGCGGGGCCAGAGCTACCCGATGGCCGGCACCGACGCGGTGATCATCCCCACCTACCACCCGGCGGCGGTGCTGCGCGGCGGCGCCCTTCAAGAGGCCCAGATGCGCTCCGACCTGGTCCGAGCCCGAATGGCCATAGCCCGGTGATCCAGGGCCGAGCCCGAATGGCTGTCTCCCGATGATCCAGGGCCGAGCCCGAATGGCTGTCTCCCGATGATCCAGGGCCGAGCCCGAATGGCTGTCTCCCGATGATCCAGGCCCGAACCCGCTCTGCCGATGACACCCGAGCGTTGGCCGCCAGCCTGGCCAACCTCGCTCAGCCTGGCGACCTGCTGCTGCTGGTGGGCGACTTGGGTGCGGGCAAAACAACCTTCACCCAGGGATTCGCCGCCGGCTTGGGCATAAGCGGGCCGGTCACCAGCCCCACCTTCACCCTGGCCCGGGAATACCGGGGCCGACTGCTCTTGCACCACCTCGACGTCTTCCGTCTCGACCAGCTGTCTGAAGTGCTCGACTTGGGCCTGCCCGAACTGCTCGACAGCAGCGGGGTCATCCTCATCGAGTGGGGCGACGCCATCCGCCAGACCTTGCCCAACGACCACCTCGAGGTGGCGCTGACCTTCATCGACGGTCGGCCCAGCCCCCCGGATGAGCGGCTCGTGGCACTGACCCCGATGGGATCCCGATGGCAGGCCCGAGCCGGTGATTTGGTCACCGCAGCCGAGCCATGGCAGGAGGTTCCACCGCAATGAGCAGCCGCACCCCAGCGACTCGGCAATGGCGAAAGAACTCGCCGTGTTGATCTTGGGCATCGAATCGGCCACTCAGCAAGTGGGATGCGCCCTCGGCGGGCACGAAGGGGTGCTGGCCTCGGCCCACAGCGCCCGGGGCCGCCGCCACGCCGAGACCATCGCTCCCCAAATCCAGTTCATCACCCGCCAGGCTCGGGTGGAGCTGCGAGACGTGGGGTGCGTGGCCGTGGATCTCGGACCGGGCCTCTATACCGGCCTGCGGGTGGGCATATCCAGCGCCATGGCCATGGCCTACGCCTTGGGGGTGCCCATGATCGGCGTGCCCAGCCTCGACCTGCTGGCCTTCGCCGTGCGCCACGCCCGCCGGGTGATCGTGGCCGCAGTCGACGCCCGGCGAAACGAGCTGTTCTACGCCTTCTACCGCCAAGTGCCCGGCGGGGTTCAGCGGGTGTCGGACGCACAAGTAGGCACTCCCGACGACCTCGCCTCCGAGCTGTGGGCCACCAGCGAAGAGGTGCTGCTGGTGGGCGACGGCGCCCGACGCTACAGCGAGGTGTTCGAGCGGCGGCAAAAGACCGAGATCGCCGAGCAGGATCTGGCCTACCCCTCGGCCGCCTCGCTGGTCCAGCTCGCCCATGCCCGGGCGCTGCGCGAAGAGTTCGTGCCGCCGTGGGAGCTGAAGCCCTTGTACCTTCGAGTGCCCGACGCTGACATCAACTGGAACACCCGATGATCGTTGCCATGAACCCTGAGCACCTGCACGAGTACATGCGCATCGACTCCCAGTGCCATCCGATCCCCTGGCCCAGAAAATCCTACGAGTCGGAACTGTCCCGCGCCGAGGACCGCCTCTATCTGCTCTATGTGCTTGCTCACCCCCGTCGAATCGTTGGCTACGCCGGGGTGGCCTTCGAGACCGAGGAAGCCCACATCACGACCGTCACGGTGGCCCCCGGCTGGCGGGGCCAGGGTGTCGGCGCTCGGCTGTTCCTGGCCCTGGCGCTGGCCGCTCGCCGACGGAATACGAGCTTGTATTTGGAAGTGGCCGCCGACAACCCCTCCGCCCAATCCCTGTACCGGCGCTTCGGACTGGCCCCAGTGGGCATTCAACGCGGGTACTACGCCAACATGGCCGACGCCCTGATCATGCGAGCCGACAACATCCATCAGCCCGACTTCGCCCACCGCCTCGTCAAGATCGCAGGAGAACTGGACTGCACATGACCGCCCCCGACCCCGCCGCCGATGCCGCCGCGCCAGCCCCCGCCATTGTGCTGGGCATCGAGACCTCCTTCGACGAGACCGCCGCCGCGGTGAACTCCGGCCCGACCGACGATCTCTCTTCGGTGGTCAGCAGCCAGGTGGATCTTCACGCCCGCTACGGCGGCGTGGTGCCGGAGATCGCCAGCCGGGCCCACGTGGAGCTGCTCACCCCGGTGGTGGCCCAGGCCGTGGTCGAAGCCGGGCTCAGCAACCACGACGTGGAAGCGGTGGCCGCCACCGCCGGCCCCGGCCTGATCGGCGCCCTTTTGGTGGGGGTCAGCGCGGCCAAGTCCCTGGCGCTGGTCTGGGATGTTCCCTTCGTGGCGGTGAACCACCTCGAGGCCCATCTGTACTCCTCGTTCTTGGAGGAACCCGATTTGGATCTGCCGGTGGTGGTGCTGCTGGTGTCCGGCGGTCATACCCTGTTGGTGCTGATGGAGGAGTTCGGCCGGTACCGCCTCATCGGCCAGACGCTGGACGATGCCGCCGGCGAGGCGTTCGACAAGGTGGCCCGCTTCATGGACTTGGGCTATCCCGGCGGGCCGATCATCGACCGCCTGGCCATGGACGGCGACCCCCAAGCCGTTGCCTTTCCCCGACCCATGCGCGACCAGGGCTACGACTTCTCCTTCAGCGGCCTCAAGACCGCCGTGGTCAACCACGTGCGGAACAACCCCGGCCTCGACGCCGCCGACGTGGCGGCCTCTTTCCAGGAGGCAGTGGTGGACGTGCTGATCCACAAGGCCCGCAAAGCGGCCGAGACGCACCGCGCCAAGGGCCTGTGCTTGGCCGGCGGCGTGGCGGCCAACTCCTCGCTGCGGGAACGCATGCTCGATGTCTGCACCGCCGCCGGAATCAGCGGGTTTCTGCCCAGCCGGGCCATGTGTACCGACAATGCCGCCATGGTGGCCGCCGCCGGATGGCAGCGGCTCCAACTCGACGGCCCCTCGCCCCTCGACGCCGGCGCCGACCCCAACCTTGCTCTGCCTTTCCTCGCCGGCGCCGAACCGGCAGTCTGAATTGGCCTCGGGCCGAACCGCGCCCTACGCTTAGCACTCTCCTATTGAGAGTGCTAAAACTCACATCAACCAACTATTTGAACCAACCTTTTGGAGGCCAAGATGGCTCTGAAGCCCCTTGATGACCGAATCGTTGTCCGCCCCGGCGAATCTGAAGAGATGACCGCCAGCGGCCTGGTCATCCCCGACACCGCCAAAGAGAAGCCCCAGCAGGGCGAGGTCATCGCCGTGGGACCGGGCAAGCGGTCCGAGAACACCGGCGAGCTGATCCCGATGGACGTCTCGGTGGGCGACACCGTCGTCTACAGCAAATTCGGCGGCACCGAGATCACGCTGGAAGGCGAGGATCTTCTGATCCTGTCGGCCCGCGACGTGCTGGCAACCGTCCAATGACCAAGATCCTCAAGTTCCGCGAAGAGGCCCGCCGCGGCCTCGAAGCCGGTGTCAATCAGCTGGCCGACGCCGTGAAGGTGACGTTGGGCCCCAAGGGTCGCAACGTGGTCCTCGACAAGAAGTTCGGCGCCCCCACCATCACCAACGACGGCGTGTCCATCGCCCGCGAGGTGGAGTTGGACGACAAGTTCGAGAACATGGGGGCCCAGCTCATCAAAGAGGTGGCCACCAAGACCAACGACATCGCCGGCGACGGCACCACCACAGCCACCGTGCTGGCCCAGGCCATGGTCCGCAACGGGCTGCGCAACGTGGCCGCGGGGGCCAACCCGATGAGCCTCAAGCGGGGCATCGAGAAGGCCGTGGCCGCGGCGGTGGAATCGCTGGCCGGCCAGTCTCAGGACATCTCCCAAAAAGCAGAGATATCCCAGGTGGCCTCGATCTCGGCCGCCGACACCGCCATCGGCGACGTGATCGCCGAGGCCATCGACAAGGTGGGCAAAGACGGCGTGGTCACTGTGGAGGAGTCCAACACCTTCGGGATGGAGCTCGACTTCGTAGAGGGCATGCAGTTCGACAAGGGCTTCTTGTCGCCCTACTTCGTGACCGACCCCGAGCGCCAAGAGGCCGTGCTCGACGAGCCCTATATCTTGTTCAACCAGGGGAAGATCAGCTCGGTGCAAGATCTGCTGCCGGTACTGGAGAAGGTCATGCAGACCGGCAAGCCGCTTTTGGTCATTGCCGAGGATGTGGAGGGCGAAGCCCTGGCCACCCTGGTGGTGAACAAGATCCGCGGCACGTTCAACTCGGCGAGCGTCAAGGCCCCCGGTTTCGGCGAGCGGCGCAAGGCCATGCTCCAGGACATGGCCATCCTCACCGGCGGCCAAGTGGTGGCCGAGGAGGTCGGCCTCAACCTCGAGGGCGTCACGCTTGACCTTTTGGGCACCGCCCGCAAAGTGATCGTCACCAAAGACGACACCACCATCGTGGAAGGCGCCGGCGCCAAAGCCGACGTCGACGGCCGGGTGGCCCAGATCCGCCAGGAGATCGAGAACACCGACTCCGACTGGGACCGCGAGAAGCTCCAAGAGCGCTTGGCCAAGCTGGCCGGCGGCGTGGCCGTCGTCCAGGTGGGTGCCGCCACCGAGGTGGAGCTCAAGGAGAAGAAGCATCGAATCGAGGATGCGCTGTCAGCCACTCGGGCCGCCATCGAGGAGGGCGTGGTCGCCGGCGGCGGCACCGCGCTGCTGCGGGCTCGCCCTGCGGTGGCCGAAGCGGTCGAAAGCCTGAGCGGCGACGAGGCCACCGGGGCCAAGATCGTGCTTGACGCGCTGAGCGTGCCGTGCTCTCTCATTTCCTCCAATGCCGGTTTCGAAGGCTCCATCGTGGTGCGCGACGTCGAGGCCACCTCCGGCACCGTCGGCTTCAACGCGGCCACCGGCACCACCGAGGACTTGGTGGCCGCCGGCGTCATCGACCCGGCCAAGGTGACCCGAGCCGGTTTGCAGAACGCGGCCTCTATCGCCGCCATGCTGCTCACCACCGAGGCCTTGGTGGCCGACAAGCCCGAGCCTCCCGCTCCCCCGATGCCCCCCGGCGGCGACCCCATGGGTGGTATGGGCGGCATGGGTGGTATGGGCGGCATGATGTAGCCGCGGGGCCGCATCAAAAACCAAACCACACTTCTGGGGGCCGCCCTCGCAGCCAAGCGGGGCGGCCCCCAGTGCATTTCCGGCCCGAGGCCATCGCCGGCGGTCCGGGGGCGGCGAACTTGCGACCCCAAGTGATGTGTGCCAGCATGTGCTGGGCGGAGCATGGAGAATGGTAAGCCATGTTCGTTCGCCCTACCCGTAAAGCCACGCTTTCTTGCAAACGCCCTTGGCCGGTCGCGCTGCTCGTGGCGCTGGTGGTTTTTGCATCAACCACGGCCACCGGATCGGCGCAGACCGTTGCCGACATTGAGTTGCGTGACAACCTGATCGCCGACCAGGCGAACCTGTTGAATGCTTATCGCTGCCTGTTCGACGAGGACACCGAGATCGTCCCCGGAGGCTGCAACGGCCGATCCCCAGCCGGGCCGAGAGCGGTGCCAGACCCATTCACCGGCACCCCGACACAACAAGGCCTGACGACTCGCGACCAACTCGTGGCCGACCAAGAAGCGCTTCTGAACGACTACCGCTGCCTGTTCGACGTGGACACCGAGATCGTGCCCGGAGGCTGCAAGGACGGCACCCCGGCCAACCCGAACGCGGTGCCTGCGCCCGCGCCTGCGCCCACCCCGACCCCGCAGCCTTTGAAGCTGTCACCGCCGCGCAACCTGTCGTTCGAGTGCAGCACCACTGAGCGTGCGGCCATTATTCCCACGGCGGTGCTTCTTTGGGATGCGCCGGAATCGGGGACGCCGGCCTCCTATGCGGTGAACGTTGAAGAGTTGGGCACCGCTGAGTATCACAGCGAGAGCATCGCCTATCCCAGCACTGAGTACGCGTTCGAAGCAGAACACGCCAGACGCTACAAAGCCACCGTGCATGCCCGCGGCGCGCAAGCAGACAGTGAAGTCGCAACGGTTACCTCCAACTTGTGCCCCGACCCTCCCGCATGGCTGGCTTCACTGGGATCGATTGCGCTCCCGGCGCTGCCCGCTGTATCACCTCAACCGCGAACTGCAACTCCGTTTTCAGACGGAAGCCTTGACCGGCCACATCAGGACCCTGTGCGTGAAGAACTTCCGGGTGAGCAAATTTCTCGTGAAGCCCAGCCCCGTGAAGAGCAGCCGATGCCTCTCCCGCCGGTGGTGAGCGTTGCGGCTGGGGCCCAGGTAGTCGAGGGCGGTCGTGCGGTGTTCACTTTGACCGCCAGCCCGCCGCCTTCGGCAGCTTTGAACGTCAGTGTGGTTGTTGCCGCATCGGGTGATTTCGGTGTGAGCACTGGCACTCAGACGGTGACGATCCCTGTTGCGGGCACCGCCACTTTGGCGCTGGCCACCACCGACGACGCGGCGGACGAGCCCAACGGTTCAGTCACTGCGACGGTGAACGCCGGGAACGGCTACACAAGATCTGCAACCGATCACACGGCCACCGTTACGGTGGCCGACAACGATGCTGCGACGCCGCCGCCGACTCCCACGCCGACCCCGACTCCCACTCCCACTCCGACGGCTACTCCGAGCCAACAGGATACGCAGTCCAAGAGTCTGCCGGTTGCGTCGGTGGTTGCGGATTCTGCCATGGTGACTGAGGGTCAAAATGTGAGCTTCACCGTGTCGTTGCATCCTGCACCAAACTCAGACATAACTGTGTACTTTGAATGGGCGGTTACAAACTGTGCGGACAGGTTTGGGTTCACAAGCTCTGATGACCCCTACAAATTTGGTGACGGCGTCGTTGTCGGTCAGTCCGGCTCGGCGAAGACATGGCTGTATTCTGCTGATGACGAAGAAACGAACGGGGGTTGCGTAGTCGTAGCGACGCTTGAGCCAGATCCGCCATACACCGTCGACACTTCCCGCAACAGTGCCACTGTCACCGTGAACGATCCGCCTTAGTGGCTGTTGATCACCGGAGATAACGCCCATGCCCTGATGACAGGCTCAGGGGTTATATCATGGTCGGTTTCCAAGCTGAAGGGGCATTGTGATGGCCGAGGTTGAGATCGGGCGGGGCAAGGCCGGTCGTCGGGCGTACGGATTCGACGACATCGCCATCGTCCCCACCCGTCGGACCCGCGACCCCGAGGATGTGAGCATCGCGTGGGAAGTCGATGCCTACCGCTTCGACCTGCCCCTCATGGCCTCGGCCATGGACGGCGTGGTCAGCCCCCAAACCGCCATCGCCATCGGCCGACTCGGAGGCGCAGGAGTGCTCAACCTCGAAGGGCTCTGGACCCGTTACGCCGATCCCGAGCCCGTCCTAGACGAGATCGCCGCTCAGCCGCCGGAGAAGGCCACCCTGCGGATGCAGGAGCTGTACGCCGAACCCATCAAACCCGAGCTGATCGGCGAACGCATCCGCCAGATCAAAGACGCCGGAGTGGTCTCGTGCGCGTCGGTCACCCCCCAGCGCACCGAGCAGCTCGCTCCCCACATGCTGGCCGCCGAACTCGACCTCATGGTCATCCAGGGAACGGTGATCACCGCCGAGCACAAGTCCGAGAAACACGAGCCGCTGAACCTCAAGCAGTTCGTGCGCGGTCTGGAGATTCCGGTGATCGTCGGCGGCTGCGCCAGCTACGACGCCGCCCTGCACCTCATGCGCACCGGCGCCGCCGGCATCTTAGTGGGCGTCGGCCCCGGCCAGGCCTGCACCACCCGGGGCGTGCTGGGCATCGGGGTGCCTCAGGCCACGGCCATCGCCGACGCCCGGGCCGCCCGGATGCGCCATCTGGACGAGACCGGGGTGTACGTCCACATCATCGCCGACGGCGGCATGGCCACCGGAGGCGACATCGCCAAGGCCATCGTGTGCGGGGCCGACGCGGTGATGATCGGCTCTCCGCTGGCTGCCGCCCACGAGGCCCCCGGTCGGGGCTACCACTGGGGCATGGCCGCCTTCCATCCCACCCTGCCCCGCGGCGCCCGGGTGCAGACCGCCCCCCGGGGTACGCTGGAGGAGATCTTGGTCGGCCCGGCCCGAGAGAACGACGGTGGCCTCAACCTGTTCGGCGGGCTGCGAACCTCCATGGCCACGTGCGGCTACGAATCTCTCAAGGAGTTCCAGAAAGCCGAGGTGATGGTGGCCCCCTCGCTGCAAACCGAGGGCAAATCTCTTCAGCGGTCCCAGGGCGTGGGGATGGGCCGTTGACGATCCCCGCCCATGGCGCCGGGCGAGACCGGCCGGTACTGGTGGTGGACTTCGGCGCCCAGTACGCCCAGCTCATCGCCCGCCGGGTGCGAGAGGCCCGCATCTACAGCGAGATCGTCCCCCACTCCATCAGCGCGGAGGAGATCGCCGAGCGCAGCGCGGGCGCGGTGATCTTCTCCGGGGGGCCCAAGTCGGTTCATGTGGAGGGGTCGCCCCGCATCGACCCCCGCGTCTATGGCCTGGGCATTCCCATTCTGGGCATCTGCTACGGCGCCCAGCTCATCGCCGCCGAGCTAGGCGGGGAGGTGTCCCGAACCGGCGTCGGCGAATACGGCCGCACCGTCATGAACGTCAGGCGCCCCAGCCTCCTCTTCGGCTCAGACGAGGGCGACAAGGCTGCGGGCACCAGCGAACCAGCCGAGCGCCCGGTGTGGATGAGCCACTTCGACTCCATCTGCTCTGTTCCCGAGGGCTTCGCGGCCACGGCCTCCACCGCGCAAGCGCCCGTGGCGGCCCTCGAGCATCCTGAGCGGCGCATTTTCGGCGTCCAGTTCCACCCCGAAGTGGCCCACACGCCAGGCGGACAGGCGGTGTTGGAGCGGTTCTTGTACCACGGTGCCGGTTTGGCCCCGTCGTGGACCACCGAGTCGTTCATCGACGAGGCAACCGCCACCGTCTGCGCCCAGATCGGCGACGGGCGAGCGGTGTGTGGCCTGAGCGGCGGAGTGGACTCCGCCGTGGCTGCGGCCTTGGTCCACCGGGCGGTGGGGCACCAGCTCACCTGCGTGTTCGTGGACACCGGGCTGATGCGCCAAGACGAAGGCCAACAGGTGATCGACGCATTCCGCCGCTCCCAGGGCATCGAGCTGATCGCAGTGGACGCCGCCGACCGGTTCTTCGACGCGCTGGTTGGGGTGACCGACCCCGAGGAGAAGCGCAAGATCATCGGCGAGCTGTTCATCCGCATCTTCGAGGAAACCGCCAACCGGGTGGACGGTGCCGCCTACCTGGTGCAGGGCACGCTGTACCCCGACGTGATCGAGTCGGGCTCCGACTCCGCGGCCAAGATCAAGAGCCACCACAACGTGGGCGGCATCCCCGAGCACATGGACTTGGAGCTGGTGGAGCCGCTGCGAAACCTGTTCAAAGACGAGGTTCGCTCGGTGGGCTGCGAGCTGGGTCTGCCTGACGAGATCGTGTGGCGCCAGCCCTTCCCCGGCCCCGGCCTCGGCGTGCGGGTGATCGGCGAGGTTACCCCCGACAAGGTGGCCCTGTTGGCTCAAGCCGACGCCATCGTACGGGCGGAGATCGCCGCCGCGGGCCTCGACCGGGAAGTGTGGCAGGCCTTCGCCGTGCTGGCCGATATCCGCACGGTGGGGGTGATGGGCGACGAGCGCACCTACGGCCAGCTGGCGGTGATCCGGGCGGTGACCAGCGAGGACGCCATGACCGCCGACTGGGCCCGGCTGCCCGACCAATTGCTGGAGAAAATGTCGAGCCGCATCATCAACGAGGTGGCCGGCATCAACCGCGTGGCCTACGACATCACCTCAAAACCCCCCGGCACCATCGAGTGGGAGTGACCGGAGCCCGCCGCTAGGCCGCCTTGGAGGTGATCAACTGCACCCGCTGGGGGGTGTCGGTCTTCATGTTGTCCAACTCCTCGGCATAGAAAAACTTCTCCTCGCCGAACGCCGGGCGCAATTCGTCCAGCCACGACGCCTTTTCGTCGTAGGCGGCGAAGAACAGCCGATTCACCCAGTCGGGGTCGCGCCCCTGCACGAACTTGAGGCCGATCACCTTCTCGCCGCCGATCTCGGCGATGCCGTCCACCAACACCTTGCCCGGGGTGGCCGACATCGACGGCCCCCGCCATGTGCGGGCCAGCCCCGACACCTGCCGGTAGGCGTCGGAGTAAATCTGGTAGGCCTCCACCAGCGGCACCTCGAAATACCGCTTGGCCCCCGTGTCGCGCTCCACGAACATGTAGTAGGGCACCGCGCCGAGCTGCACCTCGGTGGTGATCATGTCGGCCCAGACCCGGGCGCTGTCGTTCACGTGGCGGATCAGCGGGGCCTGGCACCGCACCACCGCCCCGGTCTCGATGATGCGCCGCATCGCCTGGCGGGCCACATCGGTGGACAACTCCACCGGATGCGAGTAGTGGGCCATGATGGCCAGGTGTCGGCCCGAGGCCACGACCTCCTCGAACAGCCGCAGCAGGTCGTCGGCCTCCTCGCCCTCGGTGAACTTGTAGGGCCAGTAGGCCGGCGCCTTGGTGCCGAACCGGATGGTGCTGATCTCCAGGCTGTCGTCCATCAGGGGCTCGACATAGCGGCGGATCAGCTCAGTGCGCATGATCATCGGGTCGCCGCCGGTGAACAGCACATCGGAAATCGTCGGGTTCAGCTTGAGATAGGACACCAGCCGGTCGATCTCCTTGCTGGCGAACTTGAGGTCGTCGAGCTGCACGAACTGCGGCCACCGGAAGCAGTATGTGCAGTAGGCGTGGCAGGTCTGGCCCTGGGTGGGGAAGAACAGCACCGTCTCCCGGTACTTGTGCTGCACGCCCTGCACCACCTCTTCCTCCAGGTATCCGGCGTTCATCTCCACCTGCCCGGCGGGATGCGGGTTGAGGCTCAACTGGATCTCACGGGCAGCAGACTTGATCTCGGGCTGGGGCGCCTCGGCCCCGATCAGGTCGGCGATGCGGTTGAAGTGCTCGGGATCGAGCATCCCCTCTGGGGGGACGGTGA
>JAPOSH010000130.1:0-990 GCA_026709815.1 bacterium
TATTTTGAGAGATATTTTCAAGACCCACGTAGTTTACGGGGCCAGATAGTGATTACAATGTCAACACGCTGGGCATCGTGCGCGCCTTGGCCTGTGGAGTCTCACTGGTGCCGTCGGGAGGCTCCATCGTGATCACCAGCTCACCCGCGGGATCGATCACCGCACCGGGCATGGCGGCGTACTCGGCTTCAAAAGCCGCGCTGGACATGCTGGTGCGCACATGGGCATTGGAGCTGGGCCCGCGACAGATTCGGGTCAACGCAGTGCTGCCCGGCATCATCGAGACCGAGATGGCTGCCGGCTCAACCGGAGAGCTGGAGGTCATCCGCCGGGTGACGGCGAACGGCATGATCCGACAGGCCGGCGACATGGGCCCGGTTTTCCAGTTCTTGGCCAGCGCGGCCAGCACCCCGCTGACCGGTTCGCTGGTCGGCGCCCACGACGGCATCCCCGCGGGCTACAGCGCCGAGGCCATGGGATATCTGGCTGCCGGCGCCGAGGCCGCGGAGTAGGCGGGAAACTCAGGGGGAGGGTGCCCGGTGAGCACCGCCGATCAACCCAGGGCAGCCTCGCTCGACGAGATCGACCGAACGCTGATCCGCGAGCTCATCGCCGACGGGCGGGCCACCTATGCCAAGCTGGCCCCGGCGGCCGGGCTGTCGCCGGCCGCAGTGCGGACCCGGGTGCAGCGGCTCTTGGACCAGCGGCTGATCGTCGTCACCGGCCGAGTCGATCCGGCCCTGCACGGGCTGGGGGTGTTCGCGTTCGCGTTCTTGGAGGTCGGCGACGACGTCGATCAGGTCGCGGCCCGCATCGCCGAAATCGCCGATGTGGTCTTCCTGGCGGTCGGGTCGGGACGGTTCGACCTGCTCGTCGAGCTCCGCTGCCCCGAAAACTCGCCACACTCTTATCCGGTTCGGTAACCAATCCATTGATTGACCCCGTGACCCAACTCCTGCATCCGTGGCGACAGCACGCCGGGAACCGAAC
>JAPOSH010000130.1:1000-5317 GCA_026709815.1 bacterium
ACGGTTCGACCTGCTCGTCGAGCTCCGCTGCCCCGAAAACGATGGGCTTTTGGCCGCTCTCGACCGCCTTCGGGGAACTCAGGGCGTCCGCCGAGTGCAGTCGGCCACCGTGCTGCACTACGACAAGCAGGACTGGTCGGGCATCGGGGACCGAGAGGCCCGGCCTCAGCGTCGTCCGGCCGCTGCTGATCGCACCGATATCGACGACATCGATCGGCGCCTGCTGTGGGCGCTCATCGCCGACGGGCGGGCTTCCTACGCGTCGCTGGCGAGCACCGCAGGATTGTCGCAGGCCGCAGTCCGGGATCGGGTCATCGACCTCATCGAGTCCGACGTGATCACCATTGAGGCCCATCCCGATGCTGAGGCCATGGGCATCGGGGGTTTCGCCGGGGTCGCCATCAAGGCATCGGGCCCGGTGGCGCCGATCATCGAGACCATGGTCGGCGCGGCCGAGACGACGCTGGTGGCCCGCACGCTCGGCCGATTCGACATCACTGCTGAGGTGTGGTTCGACGACTACGACCATCTCGCCGAGCTGCTCGACCGCCTTCGGGCCCTCCCTGATACGGGCACCATCGACACCATCCCCTATCTGCGAATCGCCAAAGAAGAGTTTGGCCCTCCTCAACGCCTATGACCACGGCCACTGCCTCCAATTTCCAAGAAATCACAAGTTATCGAAGCAAAATACCAATGAAACACTTGTTACATTCTGATATTGCCGGGTAGTGTGCCGAACGTTGCCGGATAACCAAGAGGGGATATCAACCATGAGATCATCGACCACCCGTTTGCTGGCGATCCTGCTAGCCCTCGCGTTGGCGGTTGCTGCCTGCGGCAACGACGACGATTCGCAGGACACCGCCGAGGCGCCGGCTGAAGCACCGACGGCGGCGCCCGCCGAAGAACCCCAGGAAGCACCGGCTGAAGAACCCGAAGAGCCACCGGCTGAAGCACCCGCCGAAGAGGCACCGGCGCCCGATCCGGTGAAAATCGGCCTGATCGCCCAGGAAGAGGAGCTTCTGGCCTTCCCCGAGGTCCGGGCGGCCAGCCAGGCGTTCGTCGACTACTTCAACGCCGAGCTCGACGGCGCCGACGGAGCGCCGATTGATCTGGTGGTGTGCGGTGCTGGCGATACCCCCGAATCACATGTGGCCTGCGCGCAGCAGTTTGTCAACGATGACGACATGAAGATCGCAATCAGCGCCGGGTTCGGCCCCAACTCCGCGTCGGCCAGCGACACGCTGGCACAGGGCGGGGTGCCCACCATCACGTTGGGCAACGACTTCGTCGACTACCTCACCCCGGGGGTGTTCAACTTTGATCCCGGCCTCCCCGGGCTGGCCCAAGTGTTCTTCGTGTATGCCAGCGGGGTCCGAGGCGACACATCTGGCACGCTGTTCATCGCCGACGACCCTGCGTTCGAGCCCTTCATTCCGGCGCTTCAAGCAATCGCCGAGGCCAACGGGATCGCGCTGAACGAGGTGGTGCCCCTGGGCTTCGAGCCCGACCTGACCGGCCCGGTGAGCGCGGCGAACCCAGACAACGACATGTGGTTCTTCCTTTTGGCCGACGGCGCCCAGTGCACGGCATCGGCCGCGGCAGTCGAGACCGTGGGCTTCGAGGGCAATCTGTACGCCAACGATCTGTGCATGTCCGAGGATGTGGTGAGCACCGGAGCGCTCGACGGCTGGATCGGCGCCATCGTGTCATCGGCGCCCACCGCGGATGGAGGCGAAGACGTGGCGCTGATCAATCGGGTGCTCGACCAATACGGCTCTGACGACGCTCAAAACGCCGGCCTCGCCGGATGGGCGCTGGCCAACATGTACGTCGCCCGCGATGTGCTGATCGAGGCCGGACTGGCCGATGCCACCCGCGAGTCAGTGCTGGAGGCGCTCAGCACCTACGCCAGCTCGGATATCCCCGGCTTGTCCGGTGTCTCCTGCCCCGGCCCCTCAGCCTGGACCGGCGCCTGCAACATGGCCCCGCTGGTGGTCACGGTGGCTAATGGCCTGCTCACCAGTCCTGACGGCTTCATACAGCTCGACTTCAGCGAACTCGACTTCCTGCTCGAAGGCTGATCTCGCCGGCGGCTCGAAGAACCGTCGGTAGGATCGGAGGCCGGAGAAAGGCAGGGGGAGCACCGGGAAGTCGGAATGAGCGCGGCGTTCAAGACTCGGCCACTGCCAGAGCAGATCGGCTTCGTGGCCCTCGCTTCGCTGGCCGTGGCCTGGATTTCGGCCGCAGCCGTCGATACCGAGGTGTTCTTCGAGCCGGTGTTGTTCGGCCTCGGAACCGGGGCGATCATCGCTGCCCTCGCCCTCGGCCTGGTGGTGGCGTACCGGGCATCGGGCGTCATCAACTTCGGCCACGGCGCCATCGCCACCTACGTCACCTACATCTATGTGTCCCTCACCGATGCGGGCCACTATCCGGTGCCGCCGCTTCCCAATCCGGCCGCGCCCATCGAGGGGTTGTTGGACATCGAGATCTTCGATTTCCCCACCCTGGTGAGCCTGGGTGGTCCGATGGGCAAAGCACCGGCCATGTCCATCGCCTTGGCGTCGGCGGCAGCGTTGGGGCTGGTGGCCCACTATGCGATCTTCCGCCCCTTGCGGTACGCCCCGGTGTTGGCCAAGGTCGTGGCCTCGGTGGGCATCATGCTGTTCCTTCAGGCCACGGTGGTCTTGAGGTTCGGGTCTCGGGCCAAGAGCGCCGACCCCATCTTCCCCAATGATCCGGTCGACTTCCTGGGCGTTCGGGTGGGCCAGGACCGGTTCTGGCTGTTGGGGACGATGGTCGTGGGGACGGCTGCTTTATGGGGGCTCTTCCGCTACACCCGGTTCGGGATCGCCACCCGGGCTTCGGCCGAGAACGAGCGCTTCTCCACGCTTTTGGGTTTCAACGCCGACTTCCAAGCCGGCGTCAGCTGGGTGCTGGCCTCAGTGCTGGCCGGCCTCGTCGGCATTCTGGTGGCGCCGGTCACCGGGGTGACCCCCAACCTGTTCACCGTTTTGCTGATCTCGTCTTTAGGCGCAGCGCTGCTGGGTCGCATGACCTCGTTCGTCGTGGCGGCCGCGGCAGGGCTCATGCTCGGCGTGGTGGATCAGGAGCTGTTCCGCCTTGAATTCGAGTTCGACTGGATCCCCGACATCGGCATCCGCCGAGTGCTTCCGTTCGTGGTCATCGCGTTGGCCATGGTGGTGCGGGGCGAGACCCTGCCCTCACGGGGGGCGCTGATCGCCGAGCGGCTTCCCCATGCCTACGCCCCCAAAGTGACCCGATGGCGCCAAGGGGCCTATGCGCTGCTGATCGCAGGCGCGCTGGTCATCACGCTGTTCGCTCCTTTCCAGTATCGGGCCGGCATGCAGAACACGCTGATCGGGGTGATTCTCGCCCTGTCATTGGTGGTGGTGACCGGTTATGTCGGCCAGATCTCGCTCATGCAGATGGCCCTGGCCGGGGTCTCGGCCTTCGCCGTCGGGTCGTTCGGCACCTCTGCCGGCATGCCCATGCCGATCGCGCTGGCCCTCGCGGTCGCTGCCGGCGTCGGCTTCGGGCTGATCGCCGCCCTGCCGTCGCTTCGCACCCGGGGGGCCAGCCTGGCCATCATCACACTGGCCAGCGGCCTGGCCATAGAAGAGATCTTTTTTCAGCGCAGCGGATGGTTCGGGCTGGATCGCACCACGAAGACCTCTGATCCCCCCGAGATCTTCGGCATCGAGTTCGGCCCGTCAAGCGGCTTCTTCTTGGGGGACGACAAGATTCCCACCGGCGGATTCGGCCTCTTCCTGCTGGGGCTGACCGTCATGTGCTGCTTTGCGGTGATGCGACTGCGCCGATCGCGCTTGGGCGAGCAGATGCTCGCGGTGCGGGCCAACGAACGGGCGGCGGCGGCTGCAGGGGTCAATGTGGCCGCCGTCAAACTCACCGCCTTCTCCATCTCAGCTTTTTTTGCCGGACTGGGCGGAGCGCTTACCGCTTACAAGCTCGGTATCTACGGCCACAACTCGTTCGGCATCTTCGTCTCCATCTCCGTTCTGGCATTCGCCTATCTGGGCGGCATCTCCACCGTGGGCGGGGCGGTCACCGCGGGCACCCTGTTCACCGAGGGCATCGGCATCGTGACCACTAACGAGTGGGTCATCGATGTCGGCCCCTACACCGCCTATGTCGCCGGGTTCTTCCTCATCGCCACCGCCGTCTACAACAACGAGGGCATCGACGGGTTCCAGCGCAAACAGTTCCACCAGGCCTGGCGCCGAGGGCGTCCATGTGGTCCACCCGGTCGCGCACCTTGGGCGGGCGGGT
>JAPOSH010000020.1 GCA_026709815.1 bacterium
CACCCACGACCTGGCCCAGCGGGCGTGGGAGCACATCACCGAGGTGGAGGAAGCGGGCGGCATGGCCGAGGCCATCGAGGCCGGGATTCCCAAGATGCGCATCGAAGAGGCCGCCGCCCGAACCCAGGCCCGCATCGACTCCGGGGCGCAGACCGTGGTGGGGGTGAACCGCTATCAGACCGAGGGCGAGGACGGCGGCGAGGTGTTGAAGGTGGACAACGCCGAGGTGCGGTCATCGCAGATCGCCCGCCTGGCCCGGCTCCGCTCCGACCGAGACGACGAAGCCTGCCGCCGAGCGCTGGACGCGCTGACGGCGGGGGCCGACCGTGCTGGGGGCAGCCGGGATGGCAACCTGCTGGCCCTGGCGGTGGACGCGGCTCGGGCTCGGGCCACCGTGGGGGAGATCAGCGATGCGCTGGAGAAGGTGTATGGTCGCCATGCGCCCCGGATCCGCGTCATCTCCGGGGTCTACCAGGCAGAGATGAGCCAAAGCAGCAAAAACGGCGCCGGCACCGGCACGGCGAGAGAGGCCGCGGCCGGCTTCGCGTCCAGAACCGGGCGCCGGCCTCGCATCCTGGTGGCCAAGATGGGCCAAGACGGCCACGACCGGGGCCAGAAGGTGATTGCCACCGCGTTCGCCGACCTCGGCTTCGACGTGGACGTCGGACCGCTGTTCCAGACCCCGGCCGAAGTGGCCCGCCAGGCGGTGGAGGCCGATGTGCACATCGTGGGAGCGTCGTCGCTGGCCGCCGGGCACCTGACGCTGGTGCCCGAGTTGCGGGCCGAGCTGAAGAGCCTGGGTCGAGGCGACATCATGATCGTGGTCGGCGGGGTGATCCCCCCCGGCGACTACGACGAGCTGCGGGCCGCGGGAGCCGAGGCCATCTTCGGGCCCGGCACGGTGATCGCCGACGCAGCCCTCGACTTGCTGGCCGCCCTGGACGACCGCGGTTGACCGATCCCGCCGTCCATGAGCGCTGATCGACTTCGTCGCCCGCCGGCCCGATGACGTCGGCGGACTTCGACCTCGACGCCTGTGTCGAGGGAGTGCTGAGCGCCGACCGCACCTGGCTGGGGCGGGCCGTCACCGTGGTGGAGAGCACTCGGCCAGAAGACCGGGTGTCGGCCACCGATCTCTTGCAGCGGCTGCTGCCCCACACCGGCGGCGCTCGGCGGGTGGGGATCACCGGCGTGCCGGGAGTGGGGAAGTCCACCTTCATCGAAGCCCTGGGCACTTTGCTCACCTCGAAGGGCCACCGAGTGGCGGTGTTGGCGGTGGACCCGTCTTCGTCGGTGTCGGGGGGCAGCATCCTCGGCGACAAGACCCGCATGCCCAACCTGGCGGTGGACGAAGCCGCCTACATCCGCCCGTCGCCGTCGTCGGGTTCGCTGGGCGGGGTGGCCCGCGCCACGCGCGAGACCATGGCGGTGGTGGAGGCGGCCGGATTCGACGTGGTGCTGGTGGAGACGGTGGGTGTGGGCCAATCGGAGACCGCGGTGGCCGACATGGTGGACTTCTTTCTGGTATTGCTTCTGCCCGGCGCCGGCGACGAGCTTCAGGGCATCAAAAAGGGGGTATTGGAGCTGGCCGACGCCCTGGTGGTGAACAAGGCCGACGGCGGCAATGAGATCGCCGCCCAGCGGGCGGTGCGCGACTACCGGGCCGCGCTGGCCATGACCGCCCCGGCCAATCCCCGCTGGGTGCCGCCGGTGCTGGCAATCAGCGCCATCGAGGGCACCGGCCTCGACCAGGTCTGGGATCAGATCCAGTCCTACTACCAGGCCCTCGCCGACTCCGGCGACCTTGCCCGCCTCCGGGCCGGCCAGCAAGTGCGGTGGATGTGGGCCATGGTGGAGAATCGCCTGCTAGACCGGCTTCGAGGCTCCCCAGAAGTGGCCGACCTGGCCGCCGAGCTTGAACATCAAGTCGCGTCCGGCCAAACCACCCCCGCAGTCGCCGCCGATCAGATACTCACCGCGTTCGACGCCTAGTTGTGCAGGGCAATCCCGGCTTTCCCACCCACATGCATAATGCGGCCTTCTAAAAGGGCCATATCAGATGGTAAGATATTCCAATGTCCTTCCCAGTGCCTCGTTCGTCTGATGTCTTTGATCCCATGCCTGATGAACAGGCTCGAACTGCAACCACCCGCGAATGTCGGGACAACTTCTTTGCCGTGCTCAGGGAGATTCATGAGACGGGCGTTCCTATGGTGCTTACCAAACGGGGCAAGCCTTATGTGCGCATAGTCCGCGAAGTCGATATCCCCGGAGACATGTTCGGCTGCGACAGAGACGTACTCCAGATCGTCGGGGACATAGACGAGCCACTCTGGTCTGAAAACGACTTCGACATGGCCGCCCGCCCCCATCAGATATTGGGCTGAGGGAATCCTCCCAAGTGTTGACGCTGTTGGACACAAATGTCCTCATACGCTTGCGCAGCGGCGACGCACTCATAGGTGACCAGACCAGAGAACGTCTCCGCTCAGGAGCGGAGCAAGGCGCGTTGGCTGTGTCGGCCGTTTCATTCCATGAGGTGTCCCGGCTGTGCCGCGACGGCATTGTGAGCCTCGATATGTCGATTCTTGACTGGTGCCGACGCTGCGTTACTTCAGGTGTGGTGGCTATTCCTGTTGGTTGGGAGATTGCCGTTGCTGCGCCACAACTAGCCAATGAGGGATTCCACGGCGATCCCTTTGATCAGACAATCGTCGCCACAGCCATTCATCAGGGCATTCCGCTGGTCACCACCGACAGGGCCATACTCGGTTGGGCCAACGACTCAGGACAGCTTGATGTGTTGAACGCTAGGAAATAAACAGAGAACCTCAACACACCACTAGCTGGGATTATGCATAGGCCCGGTGTAGCGGGCGCTGGGGCGCATGATCTTGTTGTCGGTGGCCTGCTCTAGCAGGTGGGCACCCCAGCCGACGACACGGCTGGTGGTGAAGGTGGGGGTGAATGCCTCTTGGGGCAGACCGGCGAGGTAGAGCACCAAACCGGCGTAGTATTCCACATTGGTGACGATCACTGCGTCAGGCTTCCAGTCGGCCAGACAGCCCAGGATCCGAGTCTCGATGTCGATGGCCCGATCCACCAGCTCGCCTCCCAGCTCAATGGCAACGGCCTTCAGGGCCTCTGAGCGGGGATCGGCCGCCCGGTACACGGCATGGCCGAAGCCCATGATCCTGCGCCCGGCTTCCAGCTCAGCAGTAATCCAGGGAACGGCATTGTCCGGATGGCCGATGGCATGCAGCATGTCCAGCACCCGGCCGGGAGCGCCGCCGTGCAATGGCCCGGCCAGCGCAGAAAGAGCGCCGGCCATGGCCCCGCCGACATCGGCGCCGGTGCTGGTGATAACCCGGGCGGTAAACGTGGAGGCGTTGAAGCCGTGGTCGGCGGTGAGGCACAGGTAGGTTTCCACCGCCCGGGCGTGCTCGGGCAGCGGTGTCTCGCCCAGCGTCATCCGCAGGTAGTCGGCGCTGTGGGACTGCGACTCATCAGATTCCAGCGGTTTCGCGCCTGACCGAAGTCGGTTGGCCGCGGCCAGTATGGTGGGTGTCATACCGATAGCTTGTATGACCGCGGCCCTCCGCTCGTCTGGGGCGAGGTCCAGGCTGGGGCGGGGATCGACTACCGCCCCCAGCGCGCTTCTCAAGACTGACATCGGGCTCAGGTCGGTTTGTGCTAGGGCGGCGACCAACTCCGCTGCTTCTGGAGTCAGGCGTCGAGCTGCGGCCAACTCGGCCCGAAAATCTTCCTCGGCGGCCTGGTCCGGCAGAGCCCCGCTCAAGAGCAGGTGGGCCACCGCTTCGAAGGAGCATCGTCGAGACAGATCAGCGGCGCGGTGGCCTCGATAGTGGTACCAACCCTCATCTCCACGCACCGAGCCCACCTCTGTCTCGGCCACGACCACCCCCCTGAGACCGGGGGGAGCGATGTTGTCGGTCGAAGGTTGAACAGCATTCATGCCGGTCATTATGAAGGTTAGTTGATATATTGACAATATTGATCAATATCTATATTGATCAATCAATATATGAAAGAGTCAGGGAGCAGCTATGGACGGATGGCTGAGCAGTTCTGAGGCCGCAGCCCGCCTCGGCGTGAAGCGCTCCACCCTCTATTCCTATGTGAGCCGGGGACTGCTGGAGCGAGCGGTCGATATGGACGGTCGCAGCTCGAGGTTCGACCCCGAAGGCGTGGACCGCCTGCGCTCTCGTTCCGGAAATCGGGGCAAAGGAGAAGTCGGCGTTTTGGTCTCCACTGGCATCACTCAGATGGCTGACGGAGAGTTGCGGGTGCGGGGTCGCAACCTGATCGGTATGTCGTCCGAAACCCGGTTTGAAGAGGCAGCCGACTGGGTTTGGGGCGCAGAGGCCCATGGCGAATGGTCCAACGATGATAAGGCAGGCAGCGACGTTCAAGACCTGCTGCCAAGCAATGCGCCGATGATTGATCGCCTTCGAGTCGGGGTGAGCGTCGCATCGGCCACCGACCCTCTGCGCAACGACCTCTCGCCGTCATCAATCAGGAGTGCAGGACGGCGGGTGGTCAATCTGATGGTCGATTCCCTGCCGCCGATAGCCGCGCTAAGAGGCGAGGACGTAGCCGAGCGGTTGTGGTGTCGCTTGGCCTCGGGACGATCAAATGCCCGCCAGCGCTCCGCTCTCAACCGAGCCCTGGTTCTGCTGCTCGATCACGGGCTGGCCAGTTCCACGCTCGGGGTTCGAGTGGCGGCGTCAGTACGAGCCGATCCCTATTCGGCAGTGGCTGCCGGTCTCGGGATTTTGGGGGGGCGGCTGCACGGTGCTGCCAGTGCCCCCATTCACCAGATCTTCCAAGAGGCTGTTGCGAGCGGCGACCCGGCCTGGGCGCTGGGAGAAGCCCACCGCCGCGATGGCCGCACCCCCGGATTCGGCCATTCGGTCTATCGCAGGAATGACCCCCGGTGCAGCGCTCTGATGGAATCAGTCGTCGGAGCGTGGGCATCCCACGAGCATCTTCCTGTGGTGTTGGCGGTCCGAAACCTGGCCTCTGATCGAACAGGCGCGCCCGCAACCGTTGATTTCGCATTGGGCGCCCTTACGTTCTTGGCCGGAATGCAACCCGAAGCCGGCGAAGCAGTGTTCGCCATTGCTCGCACCGCCGGGTGGATAGCCCACGCTCTAGAGGAGTACGGCGAAGACCCACTTCGCTTCCGCTTCCAAGCCCGCTATGTCGGAGATTGAACAGAGAAACCCAGCCGGTGGAATCACGGCATTGAGAACTTGCCGGCTAGAGGATTCTAGAGGATTTGGGAGAG
>JAPOSH010000216.1 GCA_026709815.1 bacterium
TTGGACCTGGCTCGCAACGATGTGGGCCGAGTGGTGGCCTTTGGCACCGAGACCGTGGACGAGATGATGACCTTGGAGCGCTACAGCCACGTCATGCACCTGACTTCGCAGGTGTCGGGCCAGCTGGCGCCGGGGCAGAGCCCGGTGGACGTGCTCAGGGCCACCCTGCCCGCGGGCACCGTTTCGGGAGCACCCAAGGTTAGGGCCATGGAGATCATCGACGCCTTGGAGCCGGTGAAGCGAGGCCCTTACGCCGGAGTGGTCGGCTACCTGGACTTCTCGGGGAACGTCGACACCGCCATCACCATTCGAACCATGGTCATCCGGGGAGGGAGGGCGTCGGTGCAGGCCGGGGCGGGCATCGTGGCCGACAGCATTCCCGAACAGGAAGACCAGGAGTGCGCCAACAAGGCCCGAGCCTTGCTTTCGGCGGTGCCCGCCGCCCGGCGAATGAACCAGCGCCGCCGATCATGAGCGAGATGGCGCCACCTGACGGGGTCGGCCTGGCGGGATCGGGCAGCCGGGATCGGGCAGCGGGAGCCGGGCAGCCGGGATCGAGCGGTCTGGTGGATCTGTCTACCTCGTTGGGGGCCTGCCCGATCCAGCGGGAGGCGCTAGCGGTGACCGGTCCCGACGCCGAGGGCTTCCTGCAGGGCCAGCTGAGCCAGGACGTCGCCGCGCTGACCCCCGGCCAGTCTGCTTGGTCGCTCATCTTGGGCCCCCAGGGGCGCATCGACGCCTTCGTCCGCGTCACCCGGCAGGCCGCCGACCGGTTCGTCATCGACACCGACGGCCCGCTGGAGCAGGTCATCGCCCGGCTCGAGCGGTTCATGCTCCGCACCGATGTGGCCTTGGCGCCGCTGGGCTGGCGGTGCATTGCGGTGCGCGGGCCAAACGCCGCGGCCGCAGCGGTTTCGGGGGTGGTCGTCGGCCCGGTGCCCGGTGGCGGAATCGACGTGTTGGGGCCGGCGCCCGCTGTGTCGCAAGACGTGCCCGCAGTGGCCCCCGAGCTGCTGGAAGCCCATCGGATCCGGTGCGGTCTGCCCCGGATGGGGGTCGACATCGATGAGCGCACCATTCCCGCCGAAGCCGAGGTAGTCGCATTCACGGTGAGCTTTGCCAAAGGTTGCTTCACCGGCCAGGAGCTGGTGGCCCGCATGGATTCCCGGGGCGGCAACGCCCCCCGGTATCTGCGGCTTTTGACTCTGTCAGGTCAGGTCGGCTTGGCCTCGGGAGCGCCGATCGCCAGCGCCGGCGGCGTGGATGCAGGCCGCGTCACCAGCGCCGCCTGGGATCCGATCGCTGAGACCACGGTGGCCCTGGGCTACGTCAAACGCGCCGTGGAGATGCCCGCCGAGGTGCTTGTGGCCGGCTTCTCGGCGCAGGCCGTCGCTGTTCCCCGCCGGTGATCCCAATCTTGAGAGGATCAGCCGATAGTTTGGCAGCAGTGTTCATCAAGATCTGCGGCATCACCACCGTCGACGACGCCCTGTTGGCCACTGCCTTGGGCGCCGACGCGGTGGGTTTCGTCATGGCCCCGTCGCCCCGGCAGATCGCGGTGCCCCGGGTGCAGGAGATCGTCCGGCGGCTCCCCTCCGGCGTGCTCACCGTGGGGGTGTTCCGCGACGAGGCGCCCCAGCGGGTGGTCGACGTCGTGAACCGCTGCGGCTTCAAGGCGGTCCAGCTGAGCGGACGAGAGAGCATCGCCGACACCCGATTGGTGCGCGACGAGGTGTCGGTGGTGATCAAGGCCTTTCCCGGCGGCAGCGGGGCCTTGGCGGTGGCCGATCGCTACGGGGCCGACATGGTGATGGTCGACTCCGACACCCCCGGATCGGGACAGGTGTTCGACTGGTCGCTGGCCGAGGGTGCTCCCCGCGGCATCAAGCTCATCATGGCCGGCGGTCTGAGCCCCGAAAATGTGGGTGCTGCCATCGCCAAAGTGCGCCCCTGGGGTGTGGACGTGGCCACCGGCGTGGAGCTCTCGCCCGGCCGCAAGGACCCGGCGCGGATGCGAGCCTTCATCAACGCGGCGCGATCATCCGCCCCGATGAAGACGCGGACCTCTGTCAGCGCCGCGGGGGAGGTCGCCTCGGTGGGTCTTGGGCCGGCAGATCCCGCGGCGGGCGGCGCAACCCCCTATGACTGGCAGCAGGAGGGGCGGTGGTGATCTTGGCCGAGCCCGTCGGCGGACGGTTCGGGGATTTCGGCGGGCGGTTCGTTCCCGAGACGCTGGTGCCGGCTTGTGAGGATCTGGAGGCGGCGTTCCGCTCTGCGTGGTCCGACAGCGACTTTCGAGATGAGCTGAACCGGCTGTTGGCCGACTATGCCGGGCGCCCGTCGCCGCTCACCGAGTGCCGCCGCTTGTCCGAGGAGTTGGGACTGCGTGTGCTGCTCAAGCGGGAAGACCTCAACCACACCGGCTCCCACAAGATCAACAATGTTCTGGGACAGGCGCTGTTGGCTGTCCGGATGGGCAAGACCCGGCTGGTGGCCGAGACCGGGGCCGGCCAGCACGGTGTGGCCACCGCCACCGCGGCGGCGCTGTTGGGCCTGGAGTGCGTGGTGTACATGGGTGAGGTGGACATGGCTCGCCAGTCCCTCAACGTCTTTCGGATGCAACTGCTGGGCGCTGAGGTCCGGCCGGCGGCGTCGGGCAGCCGCACGCTGAAAGACGCCATCAACGAGGCCATGCGCGATTGGGTGGCCACCGTGGAGAGTTCCCACTACTGCCTCGGTTCGGTGATGGGCCCCCACCCGTACCCGTGGATGGTGCGGGAGCTGCACCGGGTGATCGGCGCCGAGGCCCGCGAGCAGTGCCGGGAGCTGCTGGGCCGGGATCCTGATGTGGTGGCGGCCTGCGTGGGCGGCGGCAGCAACGCCATCGGCATCTTCAGCGGGTTCGCAGACGGCGAAGCCGCGCTGGTGGGCGTCGAGCCTGCGGGGGGTGCTGCCATCGGCCGGGGCGTGCCCGGCGTGGTCCACGGCTCCAAGTCATTTTTGATGCAGGACGAGCACGGCCAGGTGCTGGAAGCCGAGTCGATCTCCGCGGGATTGGACTATCCCGGCATCGGCCCGGAGCACTCCCACCTGGCCGCTATCGGCCGGGCCCGCTACGAGTCGGTTGCCGATGACGAGGTGGTGGCCGCCTTCGAGCTGCTCTCGCGCACCGAGGGGATAATCCCCGCTCTGGAGCCGGCCCACGCCCTGGCCTGGGTGTCGCGGGCTCGCGAGGAGCTCGCGGGCCAGGCGGTGCTGGTGAACTTGAGCGGGCGGGGCGACAAGGACGTGGCCCAGATGATGGGTCGCTTGAGTGAGCGTTGAGCCCGGCCCGCTGGAGGCCGCGCTTCGGGCCCGCCGCTCTCAAGGCGGCAAGGCGCTGGTTCCCTACCTGACCGGGGGACTGGGCGACTGGGCGGCCGCGCTGGCCGCTGCGGCCGACGCCGGGGCCGACGCGGTGGAAGTGGGAATCCCGTTCTCCGATCCGGTGATGGACGGCCCGGTCATCCAGCAGGCCAACGACCGGGCGCTGGCAGAGGGAATAACCCCCCTCGGCGTGCTGGATGACCTCGGGCGGCTTGACGCAGGCGTCCCGCTGGCGGTGATGACCTACTACAACATCGCTTTCCGGTTCGGACTGGAGCGGTTTGCCTCCGTGCTCGCCGAGCGGGGAGTGGCTGCCGCCATCCTTCCCGACCTGCCCCTGGAAGAAGCGGGCCCATGGACAGAGGCGGCGGATGCCGCCGGGGTGGAGACGGTGCTTTTGGCCGCCCCCACTGCCTCAGATGAGCGGCTGGGCCGGATTTGCGCCCGAACCCGGGGCTTCGTCTACGGAGTGGGGCTCTTGGGGGTGACCGGGGTGCGCGACGAGCTGGCGTCCTCCGCGGTGGTCATGGCCGACCGGCTCAAGCAGCTGACCGACGTGCCCGTGCTGGTCGGCGTGGGAGTGGGCACCCCGGAGCAGGCCGAGCAGGTCTGCCGGGTGGCCGACGGCGCCGTGGTGGGCTCTGCGGTGGTGTGCCGAATACTCGAAGGCGGCGGTCCCGCCGCAGTGGGAGAGTTGGTCGGCCGATTCCGCCGAGCCCTGAGCTGAGCTCGGGACTCGTTCCACGCCGACTCGACAAGGCAGGGCATCCCGCTCGCGGGGCTGAGTTCAGGGCTTGTCTGCTCGAACTTGGCATTTTTCCCAATCGGGCTGATTGACTTTTGGGGCTTTGCATTTGCAGCCGTGTGAATAACATTCCTGCGATTCATCATTCTGGAGGATTCCATGAACAAGTCAGAGTTGGTCAGCGCCATCAGCGAGCGGACGGGTGAGACCAGGAGCGCCGTGGAGGCTGTGATCAACAGTCTGGAGACGGTGGTCACCGAGCAGGTCGTCTTGGGCGAGAAGGTGTCGATCACCGGCTTCGTGTCCTTCGAGCAGACAGAGCGGGGGGCCCGCACCGGGCGGAACCCGCGCACCGGGGAGAACATCGAGATCGCCGCGGCCAAGGGTTGCAAGGTCAGCGCCGGCGCCCGGCTGAAGGCGGCGGTCAAGGGGATCTGACCCGACCGGATTCCCCATGAGGGGAACCTGGTCGGCTATTGTCAGCTCATGGCTGATTGGCTGCTTTCTCCCGGCGACCCCGCACCGGACTTCACCCTGTCGGATCAAAACGGCGATCAGGTGTCGCTGAGCGACTTCGCCGGGCAGAGGCTGGTGGTCTTCTTCTATCCCAAAGCACTCACCCCTGGTTGAACCGTCCAGGCGAACGGCGTGCGTGACATTGCCGCAAAGCACGGTGTGGCCGCAGTGGGCATCTCCGGCGACAAGCCTGATCGCCAGAAGCGATTCGACGAGAAGAACAGCCTCGGCTACACCCTGCTGTCGGATCCCGACCATGAGGCCGCCGAGGCCTTCGGCGTGTGGCGGCACAAGAAGATGTACGGGAAGACCTATCTCGGCGTTGTCCGCTCCACGTTCGTGGTGGGCGCCGACGGACGCCTCGAGCACACCTGGTACAAGGTCAGTCCCAAACAGACTGCGGAAAAGCTGGCCGCGGCGCTGCCCGACCACTAGCCGAGCCAGGGTCTTCGCCATGAGGCCTCCGGCTGAGGTCCTCCCCCACCGGTATCCGTTCCTGTTCCTCGACGAGGTCACCGCCATGGTGGCCGGGCAGCGGGCCGAGGGTTACTGGCGGCTCACCGGTGACGAGCCGTTCTTCGCAGGGCACTTCCCTGGTCGTCCCACCCGGCCCGGGGTGTTGAGGGCCGAGGCCATCGCTCAGCTCGGGGCCTATATCGTGCTCGGCGACGACCGGTT
>JAPOSH010000038.1 GCA_026709815.1 bacterium
CATTATGGCCTGGGTGTGTCTGCCCCGGTATTCGTCGCCGACCACCACGATGACCTCGACCGGCACCGGGTCCAGCAAGGCGAGCGTGAGCAGGCAGCGCTCCAGCATCGAGGTCTCAGCGCCACCGAGGACGTGGCCAGCACTGGGAATGACGATCGAGGTGCTGGCCATTGTGCGGGCCCGGCGTCGGCTATTGGATCACCGCGACCACGTCGCCGCCGCCCACCGAGTCGCCCTCGCCCACCCTGACCGCGGCTACGGTGCCAGCCGTCTCGGCGCACACGTTGTTCTCCATCTTCATGGCCTCGAGCACCACGATGGGGTCGCCGGTCTCCACCGTGTCGCCCACGGCCACCAGCACCTTGACGATGGTTCCCTGCATGGGCACGATCACGTCGCCGCTCCCACCGCCCCCGCTCTTGGCGGAGGACGCCCGCGGGGGCCGCTTGGCCCCGCCCGACGACGGGGCGACGGCCGCGGCCGGGGCGGCCTCGGGCACCCACATTCGCACCGCGTAGCGCTGGCCGTTGACCTCGACGTCGATGTTGCGCGGCACCATCGGCTCGGCGTCGGCCGTCGGCGGGGCGGACGCCGGAGAGCTTTTCACGCCGGTGAGGTCCAGGGTCTCCTCCACCCACTTGGTGGAGTGGGCCAGCGCGGCGAAATCAGGGTGCGAGAGGATGACGGCGTCGGCATCGATGGTGGTGGCCACGCCGTCCACCTGAAGCTCGTCTAGCGCCCTCAGCGTGCGGGCGATGGCGGTGGGACGGTCTTTGCCCCAGCAGATCAGCTTGCCCACCAGGTTGTCGTAGAACTGGCTGATCTCATCGCCGGCCTCGTAGCCGCCATCCCAGCGGGTGCCGTAGCCGCTGGGCGCTCGCAGCCCGGTGATCGGGCCCGGCGACGGCAGAAAGGCCCCCTCGGCGGGGTCTTCGGCGTTGATCCGCACCTCCACGGCGTGGCCGGAGATCTCGATGTCGTCCTGCGAGAACGGCAGGGCCTCTCCGGCGGCCACCCTGAGCTGTTGCTCCACCAGGTCGATCCCGGTGATCATCTCAGTGGCCGGGTGCTCCACCTGCAGCCGGGTGTTCATCTCCAGGTAGTAGAAATCACCGTCCTCGTAGAGAAACTCGACCGTGCCGGCGTTCACGTAGTCGCAGCCCCGGGCCACCCGCACGGCGGCTTCGCCCATTGCGACCAAGATTTCGGGGTCGATACCGGCGGCGGGGGCCTCCTCGATCAGCTTCTGATGCCGGCGCTGGGCCGAGCAGTCGCGGGTGCCCAGATAGACGCAGTTGCCGTGACGGTCGGCCAGCACTTGCACCTCCACATGGCGGGGCTTGGCCAGGTAGCGCTCCATGTAGATCTCGTCGCGGCCGAAATAGCTGAGGGCTTCTCGCTGGGCCGATTCGATGGCTTCTTCCACCAGGCTCTCGTCGGCCACCACCTTCATGCCCCGGCCACCGCCGCCGTAGGCCGCCTTGATGGCCACGGGGTAGCCGTGCTCCGCCCCGAAGGCCCGCACCTGTGCCGGGTCGGTGATCAGATCAGTGGTGCCGGGAACGCCGCGCACCCCGACCCGCTCGGCGGCCTGACGGGCCGAGATCTTGTCGCCCATGACCTCGATGGCCTCGGGATCAGGGCCGATGAACAACACGCTCCGGGCGGTGATGGCCCGGGCGAAGTCGGCGTTCTCGGAGAAGAAGCCGTATCCGGGGTGGACTCCATCGGCGCCGGTGCGCTCGATCACGTCGAGGATGGCCTCGGTGTTGAGATAGCTCTCGGACGCGGTCTGCCCGCCCAGCGCGTGGGCTTCATCGGCCATGCGCACATGCAGGGCGTTGCGGTCCAGCTCGGAGTACACGGCCACCGTGGCGATGCCCATCTCCCGACAGGCTCGAATTACCCGAACGGCGATCTCTCCCCGATTTGCCACCAGCACTTTGGATAACACTGGGGACGACACGGGCATCTTGGACGGCACGGGGAATATGGTGGCAGACGGGTTCTTGAACACGCGAGTTCTCAACAGGAAGTGGGCATGAGCGGGACATGAGCACAGTTCCAGAGTTCGCGGTTTCGGGGTTCCAGGTGGAGTGGGTTGCCGAGACGGGCTCGACCAACGCCGACCTCTTGGCGGCGGCTCGCCGAGGCGCCGGGGCGAATCGGGTGCTGGTGGCTGATTTTCAGCGCGCCGGGCGTGGCCGACGGGGCCGGACTTGGGAGGCGGCGCCGGGGTCGAGTCTGTTGTTCTCGGTGTTGATCAGGCCCGAGCTTCCCGTCGAAGCGGCCCATCTGGTGACCACCGCGCTGGCTCTGAGCGCGGCGGAGGCCTGCGATTCGCGGGCCGGGGTGCGGCCCGGACTGAAGTGGCCCAACGACCTGGTGGTGGCCGATCGAAAGCTGGCCGGGGTGCTGGCTGAGTCGCTGGTGGCGGGGGACGGGCTTGAGGCCGTGGTGGCGGGTATGGGCCTCAATGTGAAGGCTGGAGCGGCGCCCTCTGTGGTTTCTGGGTCGGCAACCGCTGGGTCGGCGGTCGCCCTGGAGGATGTGTGCGGCTCAGTGGTCGACCGCCGGGGGCTGCTGGAGGAGATCCTGGGTCGGCTCGCCCACTGGATGGGCAGAATCGAGACCGCCGACGGCCAAGCCGCGCTGCTGGCGGCCGCCCGTCGAGAGTCGGCCACTCTGGGACGGCGAGTATCGGTGGCACTGAGCGACGGGAGCGTGTGTGAGGGCCTGGCCCAGGATTTGGATGAGCGGGGGGCGCTGCTGCTTGAGGGCGGGATCAGGGTTGTGGTGGGAGATGTGGTGCATCTGCGAGACGCCACGAGAGAGCAAGATTAGGGATCAATCTCAGGGATCAATCTGGGTTGCTTTGAGCTGGGCGAAGGCTTCGGATGCGGCGCGGGTGAGGGGGCCGGGGGCGTTGGGCAGGGGGTGGCCGTCCACGGCGTGGATGGGGTGAACGTCGCGGGTGGAGGAGGTGAGGAACGCCTCCTCGGCGGCGGCCAGCGCATCGAGCGGCACATCTTGCTCGACCGCCCCGGTCAGCTCGATCACCAGCTGCCGGGTGATCCCGGCCAGGCACCCTGAGGCCACCGGCGGGGTGATGAGCCGGTCCCGATGGGCCAAAAAGACGTTGCTCCCGGTGCCCTCGCACAGATTGCCCCGGGTGTTGGCGAAGATGGCCTCGCTGGCGCCCACCGCCCCGGCCGCGGCCAGGGCCCGCACGTTGGCGCCATAGGACACGGTTTTTAGCCCGGTCAGGGGGCTGCGCTCGTTGATGGTCCAATCCACGGTGGCGACTGCGGTGGTGCGGGGCCAGGGGGTTTGGGGGGTGGCGGCCACCGTTGCGGTGAGAGGGCCGGGGCCGCGGTTGCTGCCCAGCGGGCCGGTGCCGCTGCTGACGGTGACTCGCAGCCTGCCCTCCTCGAGCTTGTTGGCGGTCGCCACCGCCGCCATGGCCTCCCGCAGCACCTCGGCATCGGGAACGGCGATGCCCAAGTGCTCGGCCGAATAGGCCAGCCGCTCCAGGTGGCGGCGAGCGGCGAAGGGAGCGCCCCGGACGATGAGCAGGGTCTCGAACACGGCATCGCCCACCAGCCAGCCATGGTCGAACGGGGAGATCCGGGCCTCGTCCTCGGGGATCAGCGCGCCGTTGATCCAGACGATGCGGGGGGTTTTCGCGGTCATGTTTATATCCCTATTTCTGTCCTGATGCTTGATTCTCATTCTGATGCTTGTCTCCCGATGCGCTATCTCCCGATGCGCTCGCCAGAGGCCACCGCTAGCAGCCGCTTGGCTTTCAACTCGGTTTCCTGCCATTCATCCTCGGGTTCGCTGTCATAGGTTATGCCGCCTCCGGTGCCGAGGTGCAGGTGCCCTTCTTCGATCCACAGCGTGCGGATGGCCACGTTCAAGTCGCCCTGTCGGCGATCGGCGTCAACCCACCCCACTGCGCCGCAGTACACCCCTCGGGGTTCTGGTTCCAGGGCGCCGATGGTACCGAGCGCGGCCAGCTTGGGGGCGCCGGTCACCGATCCGGGGGGAAAGGTGGCCTCGATCAGCTCCGGCCATCCGCAGCCCTCGGCCAGGCGACCCCGGACGGTGCTCACCAGATGCACCAGACCGGGATGATGCTCCAGTGAGAACAGGGCGGGCACGCTGATGGTGCCGTAGTCGCACACTCGACCCAGATCATTGCGCACCAAGTCGACGATCATCAGGTTCTCGGCCTGGTCCTTGGGCGTAAGCCCCGACGGGGTAGCGGCGGTGCCCTTGATGGGCGACGACTCCACCCACCGGCCGTTGCGCTCCAAGAACCGCTCGGGGGAGGCGGAGGCGATGTGGACCCCGTGGCCGGGCAGGCGAATCACGGCGGCGTAGGGGGCGGGGTTTCCCTCGGCCAGCGCCGCTCCCAGCGCGGCGATGTCGGTGTCGGGGTCGATCAGCGGCGCGCTGAGCCGGCGAGTGAGGTTGACCTGGTAGACGTCGCCGTCGGCGATCATCCTCCGTATGGCCGAAACCCCCGAGGCGAAACGGTCGCGGTCGAGCGAACTGCTCCATGTGTCGGCGGGTAGGCCCTTCCAGGGGCGGCCCCGCCATGGCCGGGCGGGGCGCACCGAGTTGAAGCGGGCGCAGAGCGCCTTGCCGCGGAAATCAATGGCCACCGCCCAAAAGCCCTCGGACTCCAACGCGGTCAAATCGTCGGTGACGTCGGCCAGGCCGGAACACAGGCGATGTCCCAGCACGGCGACAGCCGCCATCTCCATCGGGCGCAGTGTACCGGAGCAGCGCTGGAGTTTCTTTCTGCGAAGGAGGAGGAGGGGTTGCGAGATCGCGCCGAAGAGGGCTCGCCCGGCATAGGGAATCTACTTTATATGTAGTCTTCTACACATGAGAGTACACATTCAGCTTGAGGACGAGTTGGTCGCAGAACTGGACCTCAGGGCGGGGCCGCGCCGCAGGAGCACTTTCATCGCAGCGCTGATCCGGCGAACCCTCGATGATGAACGGCGGTGGGATGAAATCGAAGCGTCGTTGGGGTCTATACCCGATACTGGCCATGAATGGGACGACGGCCCAGCCGAGTGGGTTCGCCGGCAGCGCTGCAGCAGTCGGTGCCAGAGCAGCACTGGCAACGGCAAACGTCAAGGACTTTCCCATGCCCGAAGTGGAGGTCCAGCATTGGGCTTCGTGACAGATGCGACAAGCTGGCATCCGTCATGATCTGCTCATCACTGGGGCGGCACTGTAGCTAGGGCGGTCATCTCGGCGCCGGTGCGGGTGATGATC
>JAPOSH010000045.1 GCA_026709815.1 bacterium
CAGATCTTTTCAAAATTTTTCTGCTCAGAGCGGAGCGCGTCTGGAATCCAGATATGGTTCATGTAGATGGTGCGGGTGTTGAGGCGGTGGTCCAGCACATCCTCCCGCAGGCCGGTGTGCTGGCTGACGGCGAAGAACGCCATCAGCCAGGCTCCGTAGACGGTGGGCAGGCCGATGTAGAGCAAGGGCACGATGGTCCACGCCGCCGACGACCAGGCCGCGACTGCGGCCAGGATGGCGATGTAGGCCCGGGATTCCCACTTCAGTTTGGGAAGCTCGTCGGCGGGAATGAACGACCGGGCCTCGTCGTCGATGCGTCCGACGGCGTGCCTGGCGGTGCGCCCCATCATCTTGGGCACCTTCGCCAGGGGCACGAAGACCAGGACCAGCGAAGCAACCGAGGAGGGGCGGGGCAAGACGATCTCGGCGTCGCGGCCCACCACGATGGTGTCGGTGTGGTGGCGGACGTGCGACCAGCGCCACAGGGTGGGCTGGCGCAGCAGCATGAACGAGGCCAGGTAGTACACCGCGTCGTTGAGTTGCTTAGTCTTGAAGGCGGTGCCGTGGCCGCATTCGTGCCAGCGGGAGTCGCCGGCCCCGCCGTAGAGGGCGCCGTAGGCGGCGAAAGCGGGGACGGCCCACCAGGTGCCCAGCGAGAGAAAGGCCAGGTAGCCGAACCCGGCCAACAGCCCCAGCCAGGCCACGGTGTCCAGGGCGGCCCGGGCGTTGCCCCGGGTTTGCAGCTCGCGCAGCCGTGCGGGGTCGATGGGCGGGCGGAACCACTCGGCCTCCACGAGGCCGGCGGCGGCGGCCCGGTCGGCCTCGGGGCCCCCGACCCGGTAGTCGCGGGCGGCGGCGCTCACCATCTCGTCGGGCCTGTCCCGCTCACCAGCCCACCCGCTGCGCGCCCTTGGCCGATTCCATGGCGGCGCGGGCGGCCCGCACCTCGGGGCTGGCGCTCACCTCGGGCACGCCCACCTCCCAGAACGACCCGCCCTCAGTCCAGCGATGGGCGTGGGTGTTCAGCGCGATCACATAGGTGCGCGCTGAGGCTCGGGCCCGGCCGAGGGCGGCCTCGAGCTCGGCGATGGAGGCCGCGGTCTCGGCGCCGCAGCCCATGGAGGCGGCGTGGGCGGCGAAGTCCACCGCAGTCGCCTGCTGCACCCGGGAGTCGGCGATGAGGTTGTTGAACGGCACCCCGCCTTGGGCCGTCTGCAAGCGGTTGATCACCGCGTAGCCGCCGTTGTCGCACACGATGACGATGAGCTTGTGGCCGGTGAGCACGGTGCTGTAGAGGTCGCTGTTCATCATCAGGTAGGAGCCGTCGCCCACCAGCACCACCACCTCTCGGTCGGGCAGGGCCATCTTGGCCCCCCATCCGCCGGAGATCTCATAGCCCATGCAGGAGTAGCCGTACTCGCAGTCGAAGGAGTGGACGGTCTTCGCCCGCCATCCGTTCACCAGCTCGCCGGGAAATCCGCCTGCGGCGGCCAGCACATAGGTGGACTCGTCGGCGAGCCGGTCCACCGCTCCCACCACCTGGGCGTAGGAGGGCGGCTCGCCCTGTTGGTCCGCGGCGCCCTCGGAGGGTTGACCGGCTGCTGCCACTGCCTCGGGGGCGGCGATCTTGTCGATGTAGGCGTGGTACTGCGAGGTTTCCGATGCGGCCCGGTCAGACCACTCCTCGGGGGCCCGGTAGCCGCCCAGCGCCGCGCCCAGCTCGGCCAGGCCCTCGCGGGCGTCGGCCACCAGGGGCAGCGAGCGATGCTTGGACGCGTCGAATCGAGCGGCGTTCAATCCGATGATCCGGACGCCCTCGCCCCCGCCGAACACGGTCCACGATCCGGTGACGAAGTCGCCGAGGCGGGTGCCCACCGCCAGCACCGCGTCAGCCTCGGCGGCCATGGCGTTGGCCGAGGTGCAGCCGGTGACGCCGATGGGGCCGCAGTTGAGCGGGTGGTCGGCCGTCAATGAGGTGCGACCGGCCACCGTCTCCACCACGGGGATGGCGTGGGCCTCGGCGAAGGCCCGGAGCTGGTCTTCGGCCAACGACCAGTGAACCCCGCCGCCGGCCACGATCACCGGCCGCTTTGCGGCGGCGAGGGCGGCTGCGGCCCGGCGCAGCTCACCGGCGTCGGGGCGGGGACGGCGGATCTCGTGGATGGTTTCCTCGAAGAAGCGGGAGGGGAAGTCGAAGGCGTCGGCCTGGACGTCCTGGGGGAGGCTGATGAAGGCCGGGCCGCAGTCGCCGGGGTCGAGCATGGTGGCCAAGGCGTGGGGCAGAGAGTGGACAACCTGCTCGGGGGCGGTGATGCGGTCCCAATAGCGGACCACGGGCCGGAAGGCGTCGTTGACGGTGAGTGTCGGGTTGCCGAAGTGCTCCACCTGCTGGAGCACAGGGTCGGGAATGCGGCTGTTGAAGGTGTCGCCGGCCAGCAGCAACAGCGGCATCCGGTTGGCCATGGCCACTGCGGCCGCGGTCACCATATTGGTGGCGCCCGGGCCGATGGAGCTGGTGGCGGCCATGATGCGCCGCCGCCGGTTGGCCTTGGCGAAGGCCACCGCGGCCAAGGCCATGCCCTGCTCGTTCTGTCCCCGCCAAGTGGGCAGAGCCTCGCCGGCCTGCTCGAGCTCGTGGCCCAGGCAAGTGACGTTGCCGTGGCCGAAGATGGCGAACACCCCGGCGAACAGCGGCACGACGCGGCCTTCGACCTCGATGCGCTGCGCGGCCAGATAGCGCACCGCGGCCCCAGAAGCCGTCAAGCGGATGGTGTCCATGGCTGCCCTCCCATCATTCGATTTCCGTCATTCGATTCTCAGCGATGCCACGTCTTCCCAGGCGCCGGTCTCCCAGCTCTTCAGCATGGCCGCTTGCACGCTGACGCAGGCCAGCGCCTGCTCCATGCCCGCGCCGTGGGGTCTGCCCTCGGCCACTGCGGTGAGGAATTGGTGGTCTTGGACAGCCACCATGTCCTCGAAGCCGATGGAGTTGGCATCACCGGGCACGAAAACGCCGTGAAAGGGGTGGCGGTCGCCGGCTCGCACCGTGGTGTAGCCCTGCTGCGGGTCGGACGCCCGGAACACCCGGAGCTCGTTGAGGGTCTCATGGTTCCAGCTCAGCGCGCCCTCGGTGCCGTAGACGTCGAAGGCCATCTGGCTTTGGGGGCCGACGATGGCACGGCTGGCCTCGAAGACGCCGTGGCTGCCGTTGGCGAACACGGCCAGCGCCCCGAAGTAGTCCTCGTTGGTCACCGCGCCGGTTGGATCACCGGGCCGGCCTCGGGCGTAGTGGGATGCTTCTGCCGACGGCAGCGGACGCTCGGTGATGAACGTCTTGCCCGTGCCCACCACCCGGGCAATCGGGCCGTTGAGGGCCAAGGCCAGGTCCACGGCGTGGCTCAAGATATCGGTGGTGGCGCCGTGCCCGGCTTGGTCGATCAGAAAGCGCCAGGAGAGCAGCCCGAGGGGGTCGGACCCGTACATGGAGAAGAACCGCCCCCGATAGTTGGTGATCTGCCCCAGTTCGCCGGCGGCGATGAGCTCTCGGGCGTGCAGCACCAGTGGGGCGAAGCGGTAGTTGTAGCCCACCCCGGTGATGATCCCGGCCCGGCGGCAGGCCTTTTCGATCCGGGCGGTTTGGGCGGGGGTGCCGCCCACCGGCTTCTCGCAGAACACGTGCTTTCCAGCGGCGGCTGCCGCGGTCACCAGCGGCTCGTGCAGCATGTTGGGCGCGCAGACGAACACCGCGTCGACGTCGGGGTGCTCGACGGCGCGTCGCCAGTCGTCAGCGGTCTCCCGAAAGCCGAAGTCGTTCTGGGCCGCATGCCGTCGGGCTTCTGCCGTGTCGGCGCAGATCACCAAATCTGTTCTATAGGCCCGGTCTTGGAACAATGTGGGCAGCCGCAAACAGGAGCGGGCGTGGGCCTGGCCCATCCACCCGAATCCCAGCACGGCGAGCCCGATGCGCGGTCGGGAGGTCATGGGGCCGGGCGCGTCCGCCGGTCGATGCCGGGGTGGGCCGCCGCCGGGTTGAGCAGGTGTCGGGGGATCCCGCCCCGCAGCCAGACGAGGGCTTGCTCTAGGGCCTGTTCGATCAGCCTGACGATGCCCACTGCGGTGGTCGAGGCCACATGGGGGGTGATGACCACGTTGTCGCGGCCCGCAAGCGGGTCGTCGGGGGGCAGCGGCTCCGGCTCGGTGACGTCGAGGCCGGCGCCGGCCACATGGCCGGCCTCGAGGGCGGCGAGCAGGGCGCTTTGGTCCACCAACGAGCCCCGGGCGCAGTTGACGATCACCACGCCGGGGCGCATGGTGGCCAGCGAGTCGGCGTTGACGATATGGCGGGTCTCCGGCGTCGCCGGGGCATGCAGCGAAACCACGTCGGCCGAGGCCCAGAGGCGGTCGAGGCTGACCAGCTCCCCGACCGGGGCCGAGTCCAGGTAAGGGTCGCAGACCAGCACGGTCATGCCCAGAGCCTCGCCGTAGCGCCCGAGGCGGCTGCCGATCCGGCCGCAGCCCACCAGGCCCAGCGTGCGGCCGTCCAACTCCAGGGCGCGGGGGCCGATGAGTCGGCCGGGCCCGCCCGCGGTCCCCGCGGCCAGGCGCGCTTCGGCCTGCTTGAGCTGCTTGGCCACCGCCAGCATCAGCGCCAGGGCGTGCTCCGCGGTGGAAACCGTGGGGGCGTCGGGGGTGTTGGTGGCGGCTACTCCGTGGGCCGCGCAGGCCGCGACGTCCACGTTGTCGTAGCCGACGCCCGAGCGGGCCACCACCTTGAGGTTGGGGAATCGACGGCAGGCGGCGTCACCCCAAGGCCGGTCTGCGGCCACCACCACCCCGTCGGCGCGCTCCGGGCCGTCGACCAGCTCCACGTCAGCAGGGATCACCACCTCAGGCGGGGGAGTGCGGTCGATCCAGATTCGGATCTCGGACCCGGCCCCGGTCATGCTCCGGCCCCGGCGGGCACGTCCTGGGGAGCGGTCATGCTTGCTCGGCCAGCATCTGGTCGATCTCCTCGGGGGTGGGCATGGCATCCGAACAGGCCAGGCGACCGGCCACGATAGCCCCGGCAGCGTTGGCCCGGGTGACGATTTCCACCGGGGCGAGGCCGGCCAGCAGCCCGTCGGCCAACGAGCCCCCGAAGGCGTCGCCGGCGCCCAATCCGCACACCGTCGCCACCGGCATGGGGGGGACCTCGACACGGTGTTCCGGGGTGGCCGCCAGCACCCCGTCGGACCCCTGCTTGACGATGGCCAGCGACACCCCCCGCTCAAGCAGCCGGTCGGCGGCGGTATGGGGGTCGGCGGCGCCGACGGCGATCTCGCACTCGGTGCGGTTGCCCACCGCCACGGTGGCCAGTTCGATGGCCGGTGCGATGTGCTGGCCGGCCTGTCGGGGGGAATCCCAGAAGCTGGGCCGGTAGTCCAAGTCGAGCACGGTGTGGGGTCGCCGGTTCCGCTGCTTCAGCACCTCCAGCACGGTCGACCGGGATGGCTCTTGGGCGAAGCGGGATCCCGCGGTCCACAGCACCGGCACGGTGGCGGCGATGTCGGGGACGTCGGCAGGGGCCAGGTTCATCTCCGGGCCCCGGGGCTCGCGGTAGAACAGCAGCGGCGGATCGGTCGGGGGGTCGAGCGCGCAGAAGGCCAACGCGGTGCGCAGGACGGGGTCGGTGGACACGTAGCGGTTGTCCACCCCGAACTTCTCGGCCAGCTCGGCCCGGATGTACTCCCCGAAGCCGTCGTCGCCCACCCTGGTCACCACCGCGGCCCGCCGGCCCAACCGGGCGCAGGCTACGGCCACGTTGGTGGGCGATCCGCCGATCGATTTGGCGAACGTCTGGACCTTGCTCAGCGGCACGCCGCTCTGCTGGGGGTAGAGGTCGACGCTGACCCGTCCGATGGCCAGCACTTCGAGTGCGAGCGGAGCGCGGCCGGCCTCGGCCGCCCGGGTGTCAGACTCGCCGTGATGGTAGTGCCGGCCCGAATCAGCCTCTACGCGCCGGCCTGAGCCAGCTCGTGCTGGAGGGCCTCGAGTTCGGCGCCGCCGGCCATGAGCTGGGTCAAGTCGGCCTGCGAGAGCTCTTCTTTGGCCCAGTTGCCCATGGATTGGCCTCGATTGAGGATCACGAAGCGGTCGCCCACCGGGTAGGCGTGGTTGGGATTGTGGGTGATGAAGATAACGGCTAGGCCCTGGTCCCGAGCCTCCACGATCCGCCGCAGCACCACGCCCGACTGCTTCACCCCCAGCGCGGAGGTGGGCTCATCCAGAATGAGCACCCGGGCGCCGAAGTAGCTGGCCCGGGCGATGGCCACCGACTGCCGCTCGCCGCCCGAGAGGGTGCCCACCGGCTGCTCGACGTCGCGGATGTCGATGCCCATCTTGGCCATCTCCTCCTTGGCGATGCGCTTGGCCCTCTCGATGTCGATCTGGCGGAAGGGCCATATGCCGGTCTTGGGCTCCGAACCGAGGAAGAAGTTCCGCCAAACCGACATGAGCGGCACCATGGCCAAGTCCTGGTACACGGTGGCGATGCCCCGGCTCAGAGCCTCGCGAGGCGAGTTGAAGCGCACCTCCTCGCCCTCCATCACGAGCCTGCCCTCGTCGTGCTGGTGAACGCCGGCCAAGATCTTGATGAAGGTGGACTTGCCCGCGCCGTTGTCGCCGAGCACGCAGGTCACCTCCCCGGGGTTCACGGTGGTGGTCACGCCGGTGAGGGCGATGATGTTCCCGTAGAACTTCGAGATGTTGTGGAGTTCGAGGAGTTCAGCCATCAGCGGGCCTCCTTGGGGCTGTGTGGAACCGAAGCGTCGCGGGGGTGGGAGTCATCGGACTTTCTCCGCCTGAGAGCGCACGTAGTTGTTGACCAGCACCGCCACCAGGAGCAGGGCGCCCAGCACCAAGAAGCGCCAGTCGCTGTTCCAGGTGGCGAAGCCGATGCCGGATGTGATCATGCCCCAGATCACCGCGCCGATGGCCGCCCCGATGGCCGATCCGTAGCCGCCGGTGAGCAGGCAACCGCCGACCACCGCCACGATGATGTAGCGGAACTCGTTTCCGTCGCCCACGTTGGCCTGCACGGAGTTGAGCCGGAAGGCGATTACCATGCCGGTGATCCACGCCGATGCCGATACCAGCATGAACAGCGTGGTCTTGGTGCGCGCCGCGGGCACGCCCACCGAGCGGGAGGCGTCCTTGTTGCCGCCCACCGCGAAGATCCAGTTGCCGAACTGGGTGCGGGCCAGCAACCAGGCGCCGAGCACCGCGAACGCCAGGAACAGCATCACGCCCACGCCGAAGCGCGTCTCGGCCCGGGTGTTGGCCAGCTCGTCGCCGGTGATGAACATCAGCTTGGCCGCGATGCCCAGCATGACTGAGCCGATGCCGATGAAGATCAGCGAGCGGCCCACGCTCTCATCGGAAGTAAACAGCGTGCGGTAGAGCGTGGCCAGGGCGCAGACCGCGAAGACGACGAGGCCGCCCTTCACCGCAGCCATGATGATGCTGTAGAGGATCCCGTCGCCGTCGGCCAGCTCGAGGATGAGAGACAGCAATCCGGCGACCAAGCCCAGCCCCAAGCCGATCTGGCGGGGAAGCGCTGAGGGCGCAGGCGGGGGAGGCGCCGAAGTGCGCCGGGCCGCGATCAAACGGGTGATCGCTGATGCGGCCAGAACCAGCGCGATCAAAAGCAACGCGGTGAACAACTCCACCCGAAGCTTGCGGGACCCGGCTTCCGATTGGATGAAGAAGGCCAGAATCACGATGCCCGCCGAGGTGAGGAGGGTGAACAACGCCGCCAGCCCCCGGCGGCGGGCGGCCAGGCTGAGCAGCACCACCCCCGCAATGCCCAGGATGCCGAACAAGATGGCCCGAGCGCCCTGCACGGTGACCATGTAGCTGATTCCGGGGATGAGGGCGACGACGGCGCCGATGGCCGGATACCCCACGCTGACCCGGCCCAAGGCGGCCAGAACGGCCAGGACTCCCGTGGTGCCGATGCCGATGGCCAGCACGGCGCGGCCCGGCGTGCCGGTCAAGAAGTCAAGGCGATCGGAGTTCTCCGGGTTCATGACCGCGGCGATCACGATGGCGCCGACGATGGCGCCGATTCCGGCGAAGAGGAGCTGCACCACCCGCGGGTCGCGTTCGGCTGCGGCCGCGCCCCGCTCGGCCGGTTGGTAGCGGGCGGCGCACCAGCCGCCTGTCGCCACCAGCACGCCTGCTCCCATGAGGATGCCGAAGATCCAATTGGAGGCGGTGCTGTCTTGGTTGAGCAGCAGGATGAACCCGATGGCGCCGAGCGCTGCGCCTGCGGCCGAGACCAGGTACCCGACCGCGTTGGGGTGCTCGCGCCGGGCATAGGCCAACTCCATGGTGCCCAATATCAGCACCACAGCGCCGATGATGAGCAGGCCGCTCCAGGCCCAGTCCCGGTTGTCCCAGACGTGTCCGTTTCGGACCCAGGAGGCGCCGAAGATATTGTCCCAGAACTCGTAGCCGCCGGAGCGGTCGAGGCCTTCGGCGATCACCTTGTTGGTGAACAGTTTGGTGAATCCGAGCTTGGCCCCGATGCGGATGAAGAACGTGGGCAGGGTGCCGATGAAGCTGGGCAGCGAGGTCTTCTCCACCAGCGTCCCGTTGAACCAGCCGATGGCCAAGGCGAAAGCCAGCGAGAGGGGGACTGCGAGGTGCAGGCTGAGCCCGGCGCCCCCCAGCGTGGCGGTGTCGCTGCTCAACAGCACCACGATCACCGCGGTGGCGCCGGTCATCGAGCCTGAGGAGAGGTCGAACTCTCCGCCGATCATCAAAAGGGCCACCGGCACTGCCATCAGGCCGAGGGTGGCGGCCACATCCAGATAGTTGGCCGTGCCTCCTGCGGTGCCGAACGGCGCTGAAACCAGCCAGAACAACAGCCACACCCCGACCGCGCCGATCAGCGCGCCGATCTCGGGTCTGGTCAAGAGCTGCTGCACAGGCCCCCTGTGGGCCAACCGCTCGTCTTGTGCTGGCGACGGGCGGACCGCAGAGTCAGTTGCAGTGGTCGCTTCGGCCACGAGAGTCCCCCCTCTCTCTGCCTGGGCGATGAACCCGGCTTTTGGATTTCGCCCAGTATATGTCAGAAGAAAATATGCCAGAAGAAAAGGGGCGCCGCCCGGATGGTCCGGACGGCGCCCTCTTCATGCTGGGCGACGCGCGCCGCGTCGCGGTTCGGTTATCGGGTTTAGCGGGTTCCCTGGGACACCAGCGCCTTGACCTCTGACGCGTTGGCGGTGTCGACGAAGCCCGGGCCGGTGAGGATGGGCAGGCCGCCGCCCGCAGTGTTCAGATTGGTGGCTTGCAGGTGCATCAGAATGACCGGCAGGTAGCCCTGGAGGTACTGCTGCTGGTCGACCGTGAAGGCCACGTTCCCAGCCTCGATCTGATCGATGAGGTCGCTGGACAGGTCGAAGCCGCCGATGATCAGGTCTCTGCCGGCCTGCTCTGCGGCGGTAAGGGCCCGCAAGGGCAGGTTCGGACCCACGCCGAGCACGCCGTCGATGCTGTCGTCGCCTTGGAGGATGGCGGCAATGGTGTTCTGCTGCTCATCGGGGTTGGCGTCGAGGCCGACGAACTCCGAGGTCACCTCGCCGTTGAAGGTCTCGGCCAAGCCGTTGCAGCGCTCTTCCAGAGCCACGTTGGTCTGCTCCTGGCGGGCGCAGAGCACGTGAGTGGCGCCGAGCGCGTTGAACCGCTCGCCGGCGCCGTTGCCGGCCACCGTCTCGGTTTGCCCGATATGGGTCGTCGCGCCCAGATCCTTGTAGTTGTTCACGCCGGAGTTCAGCGTGTACAGCGGGATGCCCGAGGCCACCACGGCCTCAGCGGCCGACTGGACGCCAGCCGGGTCGGCCAGCGAGATGGCGATGCCGTCGGAGCCGGCGGCGATGGCCGCCTCGATCTCCTGGGATTGCCGCAGGGCGTCGTTGTTGGAGCCGAAGTAGACCACTTCACAGCCGATGGCGGCAGCGGCGTCGCGCACGGCCACCTCGACCACCGACCAGAACACGCCGGAGTCGCCGTGGGTGATCACGTGGTAGGTCTTGTCGCAGCCCTGGGTTGCGTCTACTTCCACGACCTCGGTCGGCTCTGGCGCCTCAGCGGACGGGGCCGCTGCTTCGGTGGGCTCGCTGGGCGCGGGCTCGCTGGTGTCGTCGTCGTTGCCGCAGGCCGCGGCCACGAGCGTCAACGCCAGGAGCAGTGCGAACAGCTTCCATAGCTTTCTCATATTGGGTTATCCCTCTCTCGGTAGGTGTTGTTGTGAGGCTCCGGTACCCGCGAGAACGGGTTCCAGACTTCGCAGGAAATCGATGCTCTGGCCGGCGTCGAGCCTCAGCCGAGCTATGGCGGAGGGGTCTCCCTCCGCTATCGCCGCATCCTGCTCCAGGACGTACCAAAGGTCGCGCCCTGATTTTTCCAGTAGGTCCACGATCTCGGCGATCGGCAACCCTCCCTGGCCTAGTGGCGGGAACAGGCCGCGTTGCACGCCCTGCATGAGCGACAGCTCTCCCGTCGTGACCTGAGCGGCGATGCCCAGGTCGATGTCTTTGATGTGCACGAGTGCGATGCGGTCCCGGCAGCGCTTGGCCGTCTCCGCGACATCCCCGCCGCCGAGGTGGATGTGGGCGGTGTCGAGCACCAGCGCGGTGTCGCTGGCGTGCAGCAGCTGCTCGGTTTCCGCGTCGGTCTCCACCAGACATCCGAAATGGGGATGGAGGGCTTGGAGCAGGCCGTGGTCGGCGGCGATCTGCCCGACCTCGGCGAGGGCGTCGGCCACCACGGGCCATTGGCGCTCGACGAGCGGCGTCTGACGCCAGTTGTGGGGGTGGCTGACCGCACAGGAGACGAAAAAGCGTCCACCGCCGCCGGATATCAAGGCGGCCGCCTCAGAAGCGGCTTGCCGGGTGCCCGGCATGCGGGCGGGGTCGTGCAGAACGAGGGGAACGAACCCGCCGAGCAGCGAAAGACCATGCCTGCCAAGGGCGGCTCTCAGGTCAGCGGGCGCCGTGGGCAGGTAGCCGAGGGCGCCCAGCTCGGTATGGGTGAAACCAACAGACGACATCTCTTGGAGCACAGCGTCCACGGGAAGCTGGTATCCCCATCCCGGCATCTCGCAGACACCCCAGCTGATGGGCGCGGTGGCAATTCGTTCAAGCAGCTTCATGTGCGCGCCTGCGGCCCCCCTCCTGATGCCCGACAAATTTACTATCTTAACCGCTGGCCGCCAGTGGGTCAAGCCTTCAAAAGGTCAAGCGGTCAATATCTGGTCGAGTTCTGCGAGGGCCAGCGCGATGTCATCTCCGACTTGCACGCCGTGCATGCCGAGTGCTCGGGCTGCGGCCACGTTGGGCTCGAAGTCGTCGAGAAAAGCGCTGCAATCGGGACTGGTGACGTCGAGGCGCTCGAGAGCCAGCTGGTAGATCATCGGATCGGGCTTGCGCATGCCCACTGCGCTGGAGTCGATGACGGTCTCAAACAGCTCATCCACCGGGATGAGCTGGCGCCACATGTCGCCGAACTCTTTGGCGTTGTTGGTGATGATGGCCTGTTTGATGCCTGCCTCGTTCAACTCCCGCACCTTGGCCACCGCCATCTCGCGCCGCTGCTCGCTGTCGGTGCTGCCCATGGCGTTGAAGAAGCCCTCGGCGCTGAAACCCTCGATGCCGTCAGACCGGCAAGACTCGGCCGCAGCCTCCAAAGCGTCGGCCAGAGTGCCCTCGCCCCGCTCCAGCCGGTGCCAGGGGTGGTCACCGGTCGCTTCATAGCGCCCGAACACGTGCTCCAAGAGCCGCTGGTTGGTGGTTCCCAAAGAGCGGGCGTAGTCGTCGAGGTGAAACGGCGACCCGGTGAACACCCCGCCGAAGTCCCAGAACACTGCTTCGATCATGTGGATACTGAATCATGGCTCATGTCGATTACGGCAACTCCCCGGTCTCCATGAGCCGCTCGAACTGCGCGTGGTCGAGAATCGGGATCTCCAGCTCCTCGGCCTTCCGCAGTTTGGCGGCACCGGGGCTCTCGCCTGCGACCAGTGCCGTGGTCTTGGCCGATACGCTGCCCGGCGACTTGCCGCCCCGGGCTTTGATGGCCGCGCCCACGCCGTCGCGGGTGTAGCCCTTGAGGCCGCCGGTGACGACGACGGTCATGCCCGACAGGGTCTGGGGCAGCGCCTCGGCCGGGGCGCTGTCGGCGTTGGCGCGTGAGGTGGGCATGGTGGCTTGCAGCCCGGCGGCTTTGAGGTGCTCGATGATCTGCTGGTTGTCCTTCGGCTGGAAGAACTCATGGACGCTTTGAGCGATGATCGGTCCGATCCCGTCCACTTGCCCCAATTCCTCAACCGGAGCCTTCATGATGAGATCCAAGGCCGCTGCTTCTCCGGCTCGTTCTGAGCTCTCGTAAGCATCGGCCAGCACCTCGCAGACGGTGTCGCCCAAGTGCCGGATGTTGAGCCCCACCAGCAGCCGGGCCAGCGGTTGATTCTTGGAATCCTCGATGGCTTGCCTCAGATTCGATATGGACAGGTCGGCGAAACCGGCCAGTTGAGCCACCTCATCAGTGGCGAGGACGTGCTTGTGTCCGCCGTTGATCTCGGTCGTCCAGGTGAGGTCTCGGTATCGGTCGAGCAGGCCCAAGTCCAGGGAGAACAAGTCGCTGAAATCGGCGATCAGCCCGAGATGGAAAAGCAGCCTGGCTTTTTGCTCGCCGACCCCTCTGCTCGCTTGATCCCTGTCGCTGGCCTTTTCGTTGGCAGCCCCCTTTTTCCCCTCCTGAGGGCCCTGGCCTTTTCCGGCGGGCTGCTGGGCGGGTGCGACGAATCTGATGATTCGCTGCAGTGCCCGGTCTTGCTCTGGAGATAGCTCCTTGCCCGGCAGCGACTGCGGAGTCTTGGCCTCCAGGGGGTCATCGTCGTGGCCTGCCGTATTCTCGCCTGTCTCCGATGAGGGCCGCGCCCCCATCTTGACCCCTGCGGCCCGCAGCTTGGCTATGGACGACCGGTTCTCCTCTGATTCAAAAAAAGCCTCTATCGCCTCTGCGACTGCCGCCCTGACCCCTTCGGTCCGGGCCAACTCTTCAGCCGAAGCCCTGATGATCTTGTCAAGGTGGGGAAAGGCCTGGGTCACAGACGTTGCGGTTTTGAGTCCGAGGCCGTCGATCTTGAGCCCAACCAGCAGTTCGGCCAGCGGCCGATGCTTCAAGGCGTCGATGGCTGCGGCCAGCTCGCCGCGGCGCTCGGAGTCGAGCTGGGAGAGGGCGGCTACCAGGCTGGTGTTGAGAGCGATCTCTGCGTCATCGTCTGAGCGGGCAGTCCAGGCGGCGTTTTTGAGCTGCCGCAGCAGCTCGAAGCCTCTGGGGTCCAGACGGTAGATGTCGGCCACGTTGGTGATCAGCCCGAGCTTGATGAACAGGCGGACCCGCTGCTCGCCCAGGTGTTCGATGTCCATGGCGTTGCGGGCCGCGAAGTGCTCGACCCAGCCCCGGAGTTGCTCGGGGCAGCCCGGAAAGCGGCAATAGTGCGCGGCCTCGTCTTTTTCCCTGGTCAGTTCCGCCTGGTGATCGCAGGGGCAGATCGAGGGGAAAACCCACTGGGCCAAACCGGCGGGGCGTTCTGAGATGACCGGCCCCAGCACCTCGGGGATCACATCGCCGGCCTTGCGGACTACGACAGTGTCGCCGGGGCGGACATCTTTGGCCTGGACTTGGTCTTCGTTGTGGAGGGTGGCCATCTCGACGGTGGATCCGCCGACGAACACCGGCGCAAGCACTGCGAACGGGGTGGCTTTGCCCTTGCTGCCGATGGAGACGCAGATATCGAGGAGCTTGGTGGTCTGCTCTTCAGGGGGGAGCTTGTAGGCGATGGCCCAGCGGGGCGCCCGGCTGGTGGCGCCGAGTTCTTGCTGGAGATCGAGTCGGTTGACCTTGATGACCGCGCCGTCGATCTCATAGTCCAAGTCGTGCCGTTCGGCTTCGCACTGCTCAATGAACTCCCACGCCTTATCCATAGACTTCACCAAGGTGGTCCTGGGATTCACGGGCAGCCCCAGGCTCTCCAGGTATGCCAGGGTGGCTTGGTGAGCGGCCAAATCCGGGCCGCCCCGGACCTCGCCAACCGAGTAGCACCACACCGACAAGCCCCGGGTCGCGGTAATCGCAGGGTCTTTCTGGCGCAGCGATCCGGCCGCGGTGTTGCGGGGGTTGGCGTAGCGGGGTTTGCCCTCCGCCTCTTGCTGGGCGTTGAGATCAGCAAAGGCCGCGAGGGGCAGGTAGACCTCGCCCCGCACCTCGAGCACCTTTGGCGCTCCTGCGGGAAGCCGATGGGGAATGGACTTGAGCGTGAGGATGTTGGCGGTGATGTCCTCGCCCACCCGGCCGTTGCCCCGGGTGGCGGCCTGGGCCAGCACACCGTTCTCATAGCGCAGCGAAACGGCCAACCCGTCGAACTTGAGCTCGCAGACGAGATCGCCGAGTTCGCTCTCTGCCTCAGCAGCGCCCTCGCCCTCGCCCTCCTCGTGCTGCTCGGCCAATCCCTGCACCCCCTGCCCGCTTGATTCTTCGGCTGCCCTTTGCGCCCGCACCGAGGCCAGTCTGCGCCGAGCCCGGTCGGCCCAGGCGTTCAGCTCGCCCCGGTCGAAGGCGTTGTCCAAGGACATCATCGGAATCCGGTGCTCTACCGGGGCGAACAGCGTGGAGGGGTCGGCCCCGACCGTTCGGGTGGGGGAGTCGGGTCGGACGAGCTCCGGTCGGGCGGTCTCAAGCTCGACTAGCTCCCGTTTGAGCCTGTCGTAGTCGGCGTCGGGGATTTCCGGCGCGCTGTCGCGGTGATAGCGCTGGTCGTGGTGGCGGATCAGCTCGATCAGCTCTGCCATGCGCTCCGGTGCGCTGTCTCCTGCTCCCGTCGGCACCTGCCGGATAGTACTGCTAGCGAGCGGGAGCGAAGCCCAGCCGCTCAGCGTTGGCACCCCTTCAGGGCTCGGCGCCTTGACTCGGGCTGCGTACTCGTGGTCGAGATGGCCAGACGAGCCGGTGCGGCCCCGGGACGTCTTGCATGATCTTGTATCCGTGTTTGTGGACCTTCTTGTGGCATTTGGGGCAGAGCAGCACGAGGTTGGGCATGTCGGTGGGGCCGTCGTCGTCCCACCAGATGATGTGGTGGGCGTCGCAGGCGCCAGCCCGCATCCCACAGCCGATGCAGCGCTTGTCTCGAAGGCGCAGGGCCAGCTTCTGAGCGGCGGTGGCTGCTCGCTGTTTTCTTCCCATATAGAGGGGCTGGCCGTCGGCAGTGAAGATGGCGGGCACGATGCCGGCGTCGCAGGCGATGCGTCGAAGCTCGTCGATGTCGATGGGGGTGCCGTCGATAAGTCCGGCGTTGCGGAGCTGGCCGCTCAGCGTGTCGTATTCCACGGTGACAACCAGCGTGGTGGCCTGCGGGGCGATCTCGTCTTCCGGGTCATGGGATTCGGCGCAAACGCTCGGAGCGTCGCCGGGTTTGCTTGCCGTCTCGTCGTCGTTGCCGCTGGTGGCTGGCATCTGGGACCGTGCTGGCTTTTGAGTGATGAGCGCGACCAAGGCATCAGCGTTGCGCTGCTCGTGAGTGCGGTCGCCCCCGGCTCTGGCGTCAGCACGGAACAGCCGGTCGCTCAGCGCGTAGAGGGCGGTCTTGACCCGTTCACCGGCCATGCGGTCGAACTCCGCATGCAAAACGACCATCTCATCGTCGCCGTCGAATATCTTGACGCTGCGCCGCTCTCGCTGGCGCTCGTGGCGGGTCAATCCGTCGTCGGCCCGGCGCTGGCCTTCGCTGCGGGCCAGGGTTTTCTTGAACTCGTCGAAGTCTTCAGTGATCGCCGCGGTGATGAGTTCCAATTCCTGTTCAGTTGACAGCGGGGCCCGTTGGTGTGACTCGCCCATAACCCGGGCATGGTCGATGGATATCCATCCCTGCTTGGCGGCATCGAGGGTGTTGGGCAGAGCATTGAGGGCGTTGGCCGTCTTGGCCTGCCGACGGGCACCGTGACGACCGAGGCCGAACTGCCGGCACAACTCTTCAACGGCTTCCTGACCCTCCAAGTCGCCCAACCGACCCAACATCGCCGCCAGATAGCCGTCCAACTGTCGGCGGGCGCTGTCGGCCTGGAGGATCAGCTTGACCAGTGCACCTGATGCCAGACCGTCGAATTGAGGCAGCTCGACTTCCACGCAACCGCCTCTGCGGCTGGTTTCCCTATCCCTGGCCTGCGAGGCGTTTCTCCTGGTTAAACCACCTAAATCCATACCAATAGTCTACTGGCACCAGTGACAGTTTGGCTTTGCGGACTCGCTGGGAGTAGAGGCTCTGCTGTCCCGAATTATCGAGCCCTGGTCAGGAGAACGCAGCCAGATCGGCCATTTGGAAGAAGGTGTGCTGTAGTGGGCTGGGTGAGAGTCCTCGGGGGGGATCGGGTGTGGGTGTGGGCGGTGCGGGGGTGGTGGGCGGCGTTGCCGTTCACTGCCGGGCCGGTGTTGGCCGACGGACTGCAGGAGACCTCGGCGGCATGGCGGACGACCGCATCGGTAGGGCTGTGGGTGCTGTGGGGCATAGTGCTGGCAGGTGCCTTGTTGGCTCATCCGGCCACGTTGGTATTGGTCCGGCTGGCGGGGCTCTCAGCGGTGGCGGCCTTGGTGTGGGCGGGGCTGGGCGGTGCCGACTGGGATGAGGTTGCGCTCATGGCGGCTGTCACCGGAGCACTGGCCGCGGTGGCCCTGAGCGCGCCGGTGGGGCAGGTGTTTGTGAACGGCATTTCGTATGGCGACGAAGTCCGGCTTCTTCTGCGGCCGCCGGCGGTGCTGTTGGCCGGACCGTTGCCGGCGGCCGCGGTGGTCACGGTCGGTGGCGTGGTGAGCGGGCCGCTCCTGCTAGCCGCGGAGCAATGGGCATGGGGCGGGATCGTCACCACCGCGGGTGGGGCGGTAGCGGTGCTCGGCGGCCGCTCGCTCTATTCGCTCACCCGCCGGTGGGTTGTGTTTGTGCCGGCGGGCCTAGTGCTCCACGACCACTTGGCGGTGCGAGATCCGGTTTTGATGCGTCGTCGAGCAGTAGCGGCCCTTGAACCGGCCCCGAAGAGCTCTGATGCTGTGGACCTGACCCAAGGCGCAGCCGGGCTGCTGTTGGAACTGTCCCTGAGCCAGCCGATCCCCCTGACCCCGCCAACCCGGCGAAAGAGCCGAACCGATGAAATCCAGGCCGGTTCCATTCTGGTTGCGCCATCCCGGCCCGGCGAGGCTGTCGCCCTCGCCCGCCAGCGGCAACTTGTGCAGTGATCGGACTGTTGAAAGAAAGCCGACGGGGGGAGTCAGAGTTTTACGATGCCGTGAAGCACCAGGAGATGGTGTCGGCTTCAGCGGGGCCGACTTCTTGGCGCCAATAGGTCACCAGGGCGCAGTTCTGCTCGGCTCGGAGGCTTTCAATGGCTTTGCCCTGGTCGGGGCGGAAGGTGAACCGGTTCAGGTTGGGGAGATGCCGCGTCTGGCCGGGGGGAATGTCCACGCCGTTGATGTTCAGGCGGGCGTCATAGCCGGACGCGAGGTCGATCCCGACGGTCTCCTGGGACAGAACCTCAGCGTTGCGAGGGGGTATGAGCTCGTCCACTGCGGCATTTCCGGTCACGGTCGCATCGTTGTCGTCGGTGTCGGCCAACAACAGGGCCAGCAGCAGCGCCGCGGCCCCCGTCAGGGCGGCGATGCCCAACAGCACCCGGCGCAGCACGACTGACTCCAGCACTCACCCAGTGTGCCCGCTGGCCGAGCCCGGAGACACCCTGAGTGGCGCAGAACCACCGGAAACAGCAGGTACCCTCAAAGCGTGTCCAAAGACGGCGGCGAGCTCGGCCGGGTCATAGGCGGGCGCTACCGGCTCGTCACCCTCATTGGCACCGGCCGGTTCGCCAGCGTGTACCTGGCCTATGACCTTTCTCAGTCCCGCCGCGTGGCGGTAAAGCTGCTTTCCGAAGGCATCGTGCCTGGCGGGTGGTCCGGTTTCACCAGCCGGTTCCTGGAGGCGGCGGAGGAAGCCGCCGCCGTGCGTCATCCCCACGTGGCGGAGGCTCATAGCTGGGGGGACTCTGATCTTGGCCTCTACGTGGTGAGCGACTATATGGCAGGCGGGAGTCTGCAGGAGATGCTGGATGCCGGGCATCTGCTGTCTCCTTCGCAGGTTCTCATGATCGGCTTGGACGCCGCTCGGGGATTGGATCACGTCCATGGCCGGGGAATCATCCACGGGGACGTCCGGCCCTCCAACATCTTGTTCTCAGGCCGGGGCCGTGCCCGACTCGCTGATCTGGGGACATCGTGGGCCCTGACTGCGTCGGAGACCGAGGGCGCGCTGATGGCCCGATCGGTCTTCTCGGCCATCGACGCAGTGCGCTACGCCTCCCCAGAGCAGGCCCAAGGTCTGACCCCAGACCATAAGAGCGACGTGTATTCCTTGGTTCTGGTGCTGACCGAGGCGCTGTCGGGCCGGGTGCCATTCGAGTCTGACGACCCCGAGTACACCCAGATGGCCAAGATGAGCCGACAGCTCGACCTTGCCGGCCAGTTCGGCCGTCTGGGCCGAGTATTGGAGCAGGCGGGACGACCGGAGCGGGACGACCGCCCCACCGCTCGCGACCTCGGCCTCGAGCTGTTGGCCGCGGCCGAGACACTGCCCCGTCCAGCGCCGCTTCCACTGGCAAGGCCGAGCCCCGATACCGGCGAGTCGGCGGCCGCGTTGGCGCCCGACGGCCATCAGCGCGAAGCCGGGCCGACAGCCGGGGGCCGTTCGGCTTCTCACCAAGACCGCCCGGCGCTTCGGAGGCTGATGATGGCGGTGGCTGCGCTGGTGCTGCTCGGGGCTGCGGGCTACGCCCTTTGGGGAAACCCGTTCGGCGCCGACACCCAGCCGGTGCCCGACTTGGCCCAAGCCGATGAAGGCGATCTGCTTCGCATCCTGAGCGAATCCGGCTGGGCGCTGGAGCGCCTGGAACGACGTCAGGACGGCACCGTGGCCGGGCAGATACTCAGCCAGGCACCGCAGGCGGGAACTGATCTCGGGCGAGGGGAGACCGTCACCGTATGGGTGTCTTTGGGCCCCGAGCTGGCAGTCATTCCCAGCGACCTCGCCGGCCTTGTCGTGGAAGACGCCGAAGCATCGCTGGCCGCGGTGGGGCTGTCGGTGGGGGATGTCACCGAGCGCTACGACGAGTCGGCGATCCAAGGGGCGGTGGTCGAGGTGGATGAGCTGTTCTTCGAGGTCGAGCCGGGGAGCAGCGTGGATTTGGTGGTCTCGCTCGGGCCTGAGCCCCGAGTGGTCCCCGACATCGCCTCGGGCTCGTCGCTCGCGGTGGCTCGGGAGCAGTTGGAGGCCCTCGGCCTGGGCGTGCTCGAGTGGCAGGTGCCGGACAATGCGGTGGAAGCAGGCCGCGTGGTCAGGGTGGAACCCCTGCCGGGCACCGCGGTAGCTGCCGGTTCGGTGATCACAGTGGTGGTTTCAGACGGGCCCGAGCAAATCCGAGTGCCGTTCCTCGCCACCCTCGGGGCTGGGGAGGCTTCAAGCCTGCTCGAGCAAGCGGGCCTGTGCTTGGGAGAGGTGGACGGCCCGCAAGATTCCGAGATCTTGGCCTCCAACCCGCCCGCCGACGTCTTGGTGGACTTTGGCGCCTGCGTGGACGTGATCACTCGGCCCGAAGAAGAGCAGTAGCCGTCAGCCTTTCTCAAGTGCGGTGAGCGCCCGGAGCCGGGACTGGGCGTGGCGGGCGAATGCGGTCTGGTCTTCAGTCATGCCCTCCCCGAACATGATGAGCACCAGGGCCAAGTCGCCGTCCACCCGCAGGGCGCCGGTCAAAAAGCCGTGGGCCACGATGTCGGGGTCGTCGGTGACGAATGCGGCCAGGGCTGCGGGATAGTCGAGGATCACGGTGGCGTCGGGATCCTCGAGACTCCCCGGAACCGGAAGCGGTCCTCCCGCTTCGGTGTCGATGAAGGCCCGGAACCGGCCGTCGCCGAAGGGGGTGTCGGTGACTACCAGGTTGACTCTGGCGGTGTGGACGGCAGCGGGCGCGGTCGATGCCAGTTCTTCTCGCAACGCCAGCGCCGCCTCGATCCACTCCGGGCTGAGAAACGGATGCAACCCCATAGGGTCAACGTAGGCCAATTGGCGACTCCGGCGCGATAAACCGGGAATCGGGGCGTTACGATATTTCTTCGGTATGGGCCAGCAACGCATCACCCGGGCTGAGTGCGCCCATGTGGCCGCTTTGGCCCGCCTGGAGCTGACCGACGAAGAGCTGGAACGGTTCGCCGCCCAACTCGACGAGCTGCTGGACCATGTGGCCGAGGTGGAGGCGCTGGACGTGGAAGGGCTCGCCCCCACGATGCACGCCCTGCCCATAGCCAACGTGCTCCGCCCGGATGTTCCCGGCGAGGTGCTCGACCGCGATGAGGTGATGGCTGCGGCCCCGTTGGCTGAAGATGGCCAGTTCCGGGTTCCACCGGTCCTGGGAGAGGCGCCATGACCGCAGTCGAGCCCATGACCGCAGTCGAGATCGCGGCCGCGGTGAAGTCGGGCCGGCGCTCAGCCCGCTCGGTGGTCGATGATCACTTGAGCGCCATCGAGGCCGGCGAAGCCGAAGTGCACGCTTTCAACCTGGTGGCTGCTGAACAGGCCCGGACTCGAGCCGGCCAGATCGATGCCGCCGTGGCTGCGGGCATAGATCCCGGCCCGCTGGCCGGCGTCCCGGTAGCCCTCAAAGACAACCTGTGTACTCGGGGACTGGCCACCACCTGCTCCTCTCGCATCCTGGACGGCTGGATCCCGCCCTATGACGCCACCGTCGTGGAGCGGCTCCACGACGCTGGCGCGGTGTTCGTGGGCAAGACCAACATGGACGAGTTCGCCATGGGCAGCTCCACTGAGAACTCGGCCTTCGGCCCCACCCGCAACCCGTGCGACCCCAGCCGGGTGCCGGGGGGCTCGTCGGGCGGCAGTGCCGCCGCGGTGGCGGCCGGGTTCGCCCCCGTGGCGCTGGGCACCGACACCGGCGGATCGATTCGCCAACCCGCCGCGCTGTGCGGCGTGGTCGGCGTCAAACCCACCTACGGCCTGGTCTCGCGCTATGGCCTGGTGGCATTCGCATCGTCTTTGGACCAGATCGGCCCGTTCGCGGCCACGGTGGCCGACGCTGCGGCGGTCCTGGACGCGATCAGCGGTCCCGACGGCCGCGACTCCACCAGCATCGCCGCGCCTCAGCCCCCGGTGTCCGACACGCTCGATGACGGGGTGGACGGGCTGCGGATAGGGGTGCTGGCCGAGCTCAGCGGCGACGGCATCGCCCCCGATGTGGCGTCTGGTCTGCGGGCTGCGGTGGGGGCGCTGGAATCCGCGGGGGCCCGAGTAGCCCGGGCCAGCGTTCCAGCCGCGGCGTACGGGCTGTCGGCCTATTACCTGATCGCCCCGGCCGAGGCCTCCAGCAACCTGGCCCGTTACGACGGCGTCCGCTACGGGCTGCGGGTGGATGCCCAAAGCACCCCCGAGATGAACACCGCCACCCGCTCGGCCGGCTTCGGCGAGGAGGTGAAGCGCCGCATCATGATCGGCACCTATGCCCTGTCGGCCGGGTATTATGACGCTTACTACGGCAAGGCCCAGAAGGTCCGCACCCTCATCATCGACGACTTCGCTTCGGTGTGGGAGGAGTTCGACCTGTTGGTGAGCCCCACCTCGCCCACCACTGCATTCTCATTGGGAGAGCGCACCGCTGATCCCATGGCCATGTACATGAGCGACGTGTGCACGGTGCCGGTGAACCTCACCGGGCAGGCGGCCGTGTCGGTGCCCTACGGGGTGGGCGAGGACGGACTGCCGGTGGGCGTGCAGATCTTGGCGCCCGCGCTGGGGGAGCCGGTCATGTTCCGAGCCGCAGCGGTGCTGGAAGCGAGCTTGTGATGAGCACCGGCATCCTCGGCGTTCCCGGTCTCGGCGCCCCGGCTGACACTGAGTGGGAGACGGTGGTGGGGTTGGAGGTCCATGCCGAGCTGGCCACCGAGACCAAGCTGTTCAGCGCCAGCCCCAACCGATTCGGCGGCGAGCCCAACACCCACATCGACCCGGTGTCGCTCGGTTTGCCGGGTTCGCTTCCCGTTCTCAACCAAAAGGCGGTGGAGCTGGCCGTGCGGGTGGGCCTGGCCCTCGACTGCCGGATTCAGCGTTCAGTTTTCGCCCGGAAGAACTACTTCTACCCCGACATGCCCAAGGACTTCCAGATCAGCCAATACGACGAGCCGATCAACACCGATGGCTGGCTGGAGCTGCCCTCGGGCAAGCGCATCGGCATCGAGCGGGCCCATCTGGAGGAGGACACCGGTAAGACCGTCCATATCGGCGGGGGAGGGCGCATTCACGAGGCCGGGTATTCGCTGGTGGACTACAACCGGGCCGGGGTGCCGCTCATCGAGATCGTGAGCCGGCCCGAGCTGCGATCGGCGAGCGAAGCCCGCCAGTACGTGGCCGAGCTGCGGGCCATTTTGGTGGCGGTGGGGGCGTCGGACGGCAAGATGGAGGAGGGGTCGCTGCGGGTGGACTGCAATGTGTCGGTGCGGCCGCGGGGAAGCGACCGGCTGGGCGCCCGGTGCGAGATCAAGAACGTGAACTCGCTGCGCTCTTTGGGCCGGGCCATTGAGTACGAGGCCCGCCGTCAGATCGACCTGCTGAGCAGCGGCCAGCCGGTGGAGCAGCAAACCCGGCATTGGAACGAGGATGACGGGCGGACCCACGCCCTGCGCTCCAAGGAGCAGGACTACGACTACCGCTATTTCCCCGAGCCCGACCTGCTGCCGCTGGACCCCAGCGCAAAGTGGGTGGAGCAGATCCGCCGGGGGTTGCCGGCGCTTCCCCGAGACCGCCGGCTTCGGCTGGCCGAGGCGGCGCCGTCGGTGGACGCGGGCCACATCGCGTTGGCCGTCGAGTGCTCGTTGGATGAGCTGGCGCTGGCGGCCATGAGCGGGGGGGCGGTTCCCGAGCGGGTGCTGACCCACGTCGTCCACAACCTGGCCGGTGGGCCCGGGCAGCTGGCAGCGGAGGCGCTGGCCGACCTGGTCCAGATGGAGGAAGCGGGAGAGTTGACTGCCACTCAGGCCAAGAAAGTGCTGGCCGTGCTGGTGGATGAAGGGGGTACGCCTCGACAAGCGGCCCGAGAACTGGGGTTCGAGGCCATGGACGCCGGTGAGCTGGAGGCTCTGGTGGACGGGCTCATCGCCGAGAATCCCGACGAGTGGTCGCGCTGGTGCGGAGGCGAGGCCAAGCTCGCCGGCTTCTTCGTCGGCCGAGCCATGAAGGCCACCGGGGGCCGTGCCGACGGCAAAGCCGTGACCCTGCTCCTCAACGCCCGCCGCAGTTGCGAATCAGGGTCGGCGTAGGGCGGCGGCCAGCTCGGCTCGCAGTTCGGGGATGCCCTGGCCCTTGGCGGCGCTGGTCCACAAGACGTCTGAAGCGGCGACGCCGAGGCTCTGGGCCAACTCGTTTCGGCGGGCGCCGCGCCGGGAGGGCTTGACCTTGTCGGCTTTGGTGGCCACCGGGCGCAGGGCCACATCGTGGTGGGTCAGCCACTCCACGGTCTGAAGATCCAACGGCGTGGGGCCGACCAGGCCGTCAATCAGCAGCAGCACCTGCACCAGCGCGGGCCGGTCGAGCAGATAGCCGTCTATCATCTGCTGCCAGCGGCGGCGGTCGGCCTTGGGGGCTTTGGCGAAGCCGTAGCCGGGCAGATCCACCAGCCACCGACCGGGCTCGCCCTGCAGCTCGAACACATTCAACAGCCGGGTGGCGCCCGGCGCCTTGGACGTGCGGGCCAGGCCTTTGCGGTTGGCCACCGCGTTCAGCAGCGAGGACTTGCCCACGTTCGACCGCCCCACCAGCGCCACCTCGCAGCGGGACTCGGGCAGCTCGGCGGCATCGCCGGCCGACCGCAGAAATCGCAGCGCCAGCGGCTTGGACATCCCCAAAGGCTACCCGGGCTCGCCCGAGTGCAAACGGGCCCTAGCTGTTCAGGGATTCGATTTCGAGTTGTTGAGCGAAGCGCTCGAGGGCGGCAGCCCGGCGGGTGGGGATGTGCTCGCTGGGAACGCCGTCCACCGCGGCGTACTCCTTGAGGGTCCGGCGGGCGATGGACACTTTGTGCACCTCGTCGGCGCCGTCCACCAGGCGTGAGGCCCGGGCGCTGCGGTACATCTCCTCCAGCGGCATGTCGGCCGAGTAGCCCAGGGCGCCGTGGACCTGGATGGACCGGTCGATGGCGTTGAACAGCATCTTGGTGCCGTAGACCTTGATCATGGCGATCTCGGTGCGCGAGGCCGAGGAGCCGTGCTTGTCCATGTGCCAGGCGGCGTGCAGGCACAGCAGCCGGGCCGAGGCGATGTCGATGCGGGTCTCGGCGATGAAGTCCTGCACCATCTGCTTGTCCGCCAGCAGGCTGCCGTGGGCGAACCGGGACAGGGCCCGCTCGCACATCATGTCCAGCGCCCGCTGCGATTGGCCGATCCAGCGCATGGCGTGGTGGATGCGGCCGGGGCCGAGGCGCTTCTGGGCCAGCAGGAATCCGTCGCCGGGCCTGCCGATCAGGTTCTCAGCCGGTACCCGCACGTCGCGGTAGACCACCTCGGAATGGCCCACGGGGTGGCGGGCGAACCGGCCGGGATAGGGGTGGTGCATGTTGGGCACGTCCCGCACGATCTCGAGGCCGGGGGTGTCGGTCGGCACCACGATCATGGACGAACCCTGGTAGGGGTGGACGTCGGGGTTGGTCACCACCATGGCGATCAGGAAGTCGGCCCCCGAGCCGCCGGAGGTGAACCACTTGTGGCCGTTGATCACCCAGGTGTCGCCGTCTCGCACCGCATTGGTCGCCAACAAGGTGGGGTCGGACCCGGCGGTGTCGGGCTCGGTCATGGAGAACCCTGAGCGCAGCTCGCCGGCCAACAGCGGCGCCATCCAGCGCTTCTTCTGCTCCTCGTTGCCGCCTATGGCCAACAGCTCGGCGTTGCCGGAGTCGGGGGCGTTGTTGCCGAAGATGGCCGGCGCGATCTGCGACCGGCCCAGGATCTCGTGCATCAACCCCAGCTTCACCTGGCCGAAGCCCTGGCCTCCCAGTTCGGGGTCGAGGTGGCAAGCCCACAGCCCCCGGTCCTTGACCTGTTGCTTGAGTGGGGCGGTCAGCGCCTTCCACTGCTCGTCGGTCACCTCCAGCTCGATGGTCTCCAACGGCAGGATGTGCTCGTCGAGGAACGCCCGGGTCCAATCCAGCTGTTCTTGGAACTCGGGTTCGGTCTCAAAATCCCAGACCATGCGGCGCCTCTTTCAATCGGGTGGCGAACGCTGCCGGCGGGCCGGGCTAGGTGGCCAGCTGCGACAGGCCAGCGCCATTGTCGCACATGATGCGGCGGCTTTTCAGACTCTAGCGGCTAAGCGGGCGATCTGAGCCTCTTGTGAATGGGATTGGGGTCCGGCTGCGGGCCGGGCGGCCCGTACCGCGGTCACCGCGTCTTCGAGGGCCATTCCCCGAGCGGTGAGCACGGAAATGCACACGATGCCGGCCCGGCCGTAGCCGGCCCCGCAGTGGACCATCACCCCGGCACCCTGGTCCAGGCGCCGGTTGATATCATCCACGAGCGTTCGCATGACGTGGTCGTCGGCGACTCCTTGATCGACTATCGGCACATGGATGGCTCGGTGGGGAGCAGGGTCGGCCAGCCACGCGGGGTAGTCGGGAAAGCGCATGGCCATCTCGGCGTCGGTGAGCAGGCACACCATCACCTCATCCCCGACGTCGTCGAGGGCCGCGGCCGGATCAGGCCCGGTCACCGCAAAGGCGGTGGCGTGGAGATGCCCGATTGCGCCGGCCACTGGGATCCGGTGTATTCCCCCCGCCATCTGATACCGGGGCGAGCCCGCCTGCACCCTGCCGCCCTTCAACGGCGATCCGCCAGAGGCCGGCTCGAGTGCTGGTTCAGCGGTTGCCGGTCTGGTTTCGAGAGGCGAAACCGGCCAGGTCCAGATCTTTGCCCTGGTGGCGGCCCTTGTTCATCGATTGCACCGAGATGTCGTGACCGGCGGCCGAGGCCCGTAACGCCCCCACCGTGCACTTGGCCCGGTCCCGGCGGGCGAGCGGGTCGTACTGGTACCAGGCCATGGCGTTGAGGTGGGTGATCTTGTCCACCTCCTCGTCGGGCACCCCGGTCAGCGACTCGTCTAGCCGCTCAGGGGCATTGGGCCAGGTGGAGTCGCTGTGGGGATAGTCCATCTCCCAACAGATGTTGTCGATGCCGATCTCGTGGCGCAGGGCCACCCCCACCGGGTCGCTGATGAAACAAGTCAGGAAGTTGCGCCGGAACACCTCGCTGGGGAGCAAGTTCTCGAAGTCCTGTCCGGTCCACATGTGGTGCATGTTGTAGGTGTGGTCGGCCCGGTCCATGAAATAGGGGATCCATCCGGTGCCGCCCTCCGACAGAGCGATCTTCAGGTCGGGGAAGCGGCGGGGGATGGGCGACCACAGAAGATCAGCGGCGGCCTGGCTGATGTTCATGGGCTGGAGTTGGATCAGCACGTCCATGGGGGCGTCGGGCGCCGTGACGACCATCTCGCCCGAGGAGCCCAGGTGGATGGAGCACACCGTGCCGGTATCGCTGAGCGCCTGCCACAGCGGATCCCAGTACTCGCTGTGGAAGCTGGGCTCCCCCAGCTTGGCCGGGTTCTCGGTGAAGGTCATGGAGTGGCAGCCCAGCTCGGCTACTCGGCGCACCTCGGCGGCGCATTCCTGCGCGCTCCAGATCATGGGCAGGGCCATGGGGATGAACCGGTCGGGGTAGGCCCCGGCCCACTCGTGGATGTGCCAGTCGTTGTAGGCCCGGATCAGGTCGGCGGCGAACTCCTTGTCGGGATGGTTGGCGAACAGCCGGCCGGCGAAGCCGGGGAACGACGGGAAGCACATCGACCCCAGCACCCCGGCGGCGTCCATGTCCTTGATGCGGTCGTGGACGTTGTAACAGCCGGGGCGCATCTCATCGAAGGCAGTGGGCTCGATGCCGTACTCCTCCTTGGGCCGCCCGGCCACCGCGTTCAAGCCCACGTTGGGGATGATCGCGCCGTTGAACGACCAGACGTCGTCGCCCGATTCGGTTCGGATCACCCGGGGGGCCTCGTCACGCCATTTGGCGGGGAGATGGTTGTCGAACATGTCGGGCGGCTCACACAGATGATCGTCCACGCTCACCATTATCATGTCGTTGATGTTCACGGTGCCCTCCGTCGGTTTTTGTCGTGCGCCAGTGCGAACTCAACGTTACCCGCCGCAGTAGTATTCGCAAGCCGAGCTATCTCTCCCCCGTCTCAGGAGGCCCTGATGTCCAACCCAATGAGCTACGAAGGCCGCAACGTCGTGGTCACCGGCGCCTACTCCGGCGTAGGCGCTGCGTTGGTTGATCTGCTGGCTGATTTGGGGGCGGCGTCGATCACCGCGCTGGACATCAAAGAGCCCGAGGGGCCGATCAGCCGGTACATCCCCACCAACATGGGCGACCCGGTGGCGGTGGACGAGGCCGCGGCGGCCATCGACGCTCCGGTGCACGTGCTGTTCAACAACGCCGGCATCGCCGCCACCTTCTCGCCTGAGGACGTGATGAAGGTGAACACCCTGGGGTTGATGCGGCTGACCGACGCCTTGCTGCCCAAGATCCCCGCCGGGGGCGCGGTGGTCAACACCGCCTCCATTGCGGGCATGAACTGGCCGGCTCACCAGGCTGAGATCACCGAGCTGTTGTCCATCGACGACTGGGACAAGGCGGTGGCCTGGGTGGAGGAGCACCCCGAGGTGGTGGCCGACGGTTACATGTTCTCCAAGGAGTGCGTGCAGATCTTCACCATGCAAGCCGCCAAAGGCATGCTGTCCAACGGCGTTCGCATTGCCAGTGCCTGTCCGGCGCCCATCGACACCCCGCTTTTGCCCGACTTCAAGCAGACCATGGGCGAGGAGATGATCGATTGGACCGCCGCCAATTCCGGCGGCCGCTACGTGACCGCCGCAGAGGTGGCCAACCTGCTGGCCTATCTGGGGTCGGACGCGGCGTCGTTCGTGTCGGGGGTGAACGTGAACATCGACAACGCCTTCCAGGGATCGATGATCACCGGCCAGGTGGACTTCGGAGAGATGGCCGGTTAGCCGACAGGGGTGCCGCCGCTAAACGGTGATCGCCAAACGGGTCTGGAGTTCGGCGGCGTAGGCCGCCACCTGATCGGCTACCTCGCCCAGCACGCCGGCGTCGAGTCCGTCGGCCAACTCGGGCGCCCCGGCTTGGGCCAGCATGGGGGCGATCTCGCCGGTTCGGATCTTGCTCACTGCCCAATCGGCGATGGGGCCGTGAGCGGTCTCGTCGAAGGGGACGATGTGGTTCCGCCCGCCGCCCCGATGGTTGTAGTGGTAGTGGGGGGCGTCCTCGAAGAGGTCGAAGCGCAGATATTCCCACTGGCCATCAACGTCGAACACGTGCAATGACACACCCCGGTCCTCTATCCCCAGCGGTGCGGTGCGGCGTAGCTCCTCCACGTAGGCCTCGTCGCCCCCGTAGTACTCCACCAGCGCCTCAGAGGTGAGGTTGCGGTATTCCACCCCGATCTTGATGACTCCTGCGGGGAAGTAAGCGGTGTGGGCATCGTCGGGCCGCATGGGCGGCATGTCGTAGACGTGTCCGATCTCCACGGCGGCCAGCGTAGCGTATGGGGTTTGCCAGCGTAGCGTATGGGATTTACCAGCGTAGCATGTCGGATTTACCAGCGTAGCGTATGGGGTTTGCCAGCCGAGGCTCGTTGCAGGGCGGAGGCGGGGTGGTCGCTACCATCGGATTCCCATGGTCCAGCAGCGAGTCGACCTTGAGGAGTTCTTCCACCCCCGGGGGGTGGCGGTGATCGGCGGGGTGGACCGCGCCCAGACCGAGGACGAGCTGCGGGCGGCCATGGATGCCCGCTGGGGAACCGAGAACTGGCATCTGGTCAATCCCAAGGGAGGGTCGATCGGGTCGGTGCCCATCCATGTGAAGGCAGCCCATGTGCCCAAGCCGGTTGCGCTGGCGGTGATCTCCGCCCCGCCGGCGGCTTGCACCGGGGTGGTGGACGAATGCGGGGCCATCGGGGTCCGCTACGCCTTGGTGTTCTCGTCGGGATTCAGCGAGGTCGGTCCCGAGGGGGCTGCGCTGGAGGCTGCGCTGGGGGAGGCGGGCCGCCGCAACGGCATCCGCATCTTCGGCCCCAACACCAACACCAACGCCTTCGAGCCCGTGCCCGAGGTGCCCGGGCTGCGAGGGGGCAAGATCGGGGTGGTCACCCAGTCGGGCCACAACGGCCGGCCCATCGTGCAGGGAGTGCACTTCGGCATCGGGTTCAGCCGCCAGGTGCCCTGCGGCAACGAGGTCGACCTGGAGGTGAGCGACTTCATCGAGTACTTCGCCTACGACGACGACACCGCGGTGATCGCCGGCTACATCGAGGGGTTCCGGTCGGCCGACAAGCTGCGCACCGCGCTGGAGGCGGCCAACGCGCAGCACAAGCCGGTAGTGCTGTTGAAGATGGGGGCCACCGATGCGGGATCGCGCATGGCATCATCGCACACCGGCCACCTCACCGGGTCGGACGAGGTGATCAATGGGCTGTTCGAGCAGTACGGGGTGGTGCGGGTGCGCGATCTCGACGAGCTGCTGGAGACGGCCGCCCTCTTCGCCAAGCTGGGGCCGGATGTGGCCGAAGGGGCTGGGCTGTACTCCATTTCCGGGGGTTCGAGCACGCTGATGGCCGAGGCCGCCGAGCTGGCCGGTGTTGCCGTGCCCCAGCTCGCCCAGTCCACCCAGGAGAAGCTCCACCGTCACATCCCCGCCTATCTGTCGGTGTCGAACCCGGTGGACAACGGGGGCGCGTTCATCACTGCTCAGCCGGCTGAGATCCGCCGCCAGGTGATCCGAGACATCTGCGACGACCCGGCGGTGGGCTGCACGGTGGTGGGGGTGACCGGTGCAGTGGCGCCGATGACCGATTTGCTGGGCGACGACATCGCCGCAGTGGCTGAAGAGAGCTCGATCATCGCCACTTGGAATTCGCTGAAGGTGGATGAGCCGGGCTTCGACCGGCTGGTGGCGTCGGGGGTTCCGCTGTTCCGCTCCTTCCGAGGCTGCTTTGGGGCGTTGGCCTCCTACCACCGCTACCAGCGCCACCGGGCCGGGTTCCGGGTGCGGCCGCCGCTGTCTGATGCGGTGCCAGAAGCTGCGATAGCAGCCTTGGGGGCCTCGCCTCCGGATGCCGGCGCAGTCCTGCGATCTTTCGGGCTGCCGCTGGCGGCTGGCCAAGTGGCCGCATCGGCCGGCGACGCCCGACGGATGGCGGCAGGGATCGGCTTGCCGGTGGCGATAAAGATCGCCTCGCCCGATATTTTCCACAAGTCAGATGCCGGTCTGGTGGTGCTGGGGGTGGACTCTCTCGACCAGGTGGAGCAGGAGGCTCAGGCTGTGTTGGGCAGAGCCCGCGCCGTTGCCCCCGACGCCGCCATCGATGGGGTGGAGGTCCAGCAGATGATCGTCGGCGGCACTGAGATGATCGTGGGCGTGACCAGCGATCCCACACTCGGCCCCGCAGTCATGGTGGGCACGGGGGGGTTGTTCGCCGAGATCCTGGCCGACGCCGCCGTGCGACCGCTGCCCGTAGACGAGGCTGACGCCTACGAGATGATCCGGTCGCTCAAGGGCTTCCCCCTGCTCGACGGGGCCCGCGGCCGCCCGGCCGCCGATGTGGATGCCCTGGTCCAAGTGGTCATGGCCACCGCGACCCTGGCCACCGCCCTGGGAGACCGCCTCGCCGAACTCGACCTCAACCCGGTCGTCGTGCTCGACCGCGGCCAGGGGGCTGTGGCCGTCGACCACCTCATGATCCTGGCCGACCCTACTCTCGGCCCATGACTCAGACGGCGGCGATGGCCGGCGACGTGGTATGGCGGCCGCCACCCGATGCGTGGTCGGTCTCCCGCATCGGGCAGTTCGCTGCGCGCTACCGCCCGGCCGCTTTCGGCGATTACGAGGCCTTGTGGCGCTGGTCAGTGGAGGATCCTGCGGCCTTTTGGGCCTCGATTTGGGACTATTTGCAAATTGGCGCACCGCCGGCGCCCGAGTCAGCCATCAGCGGCGACCCGATGCCCGACACAACGTGGTTCGACGGAGCGACCCTCAACTACGCGGAGCATCTCCTGCGGGGAAATGGGCTGGACGACACCGATGTTGCCGTGGTCGGCCGGTCGCAGACCCGCCCCGAGCGGGAACTCGCCCTAGGCGAATTGCGCGAGGAGGTCCGCAGGGCCGCGGCCGGCCTGCGATGCCTCGGTGTCGGCCCTGGTGACCGCGTGGTCGCGCTGCTGCCCAACATTCCCGAGACCCTGGTTGCTTTTTTGGCCACCGCGTCGATCGGCGCGATTTGGGCCTCGTGTCCGCCGGAGTTCGGGGCCCGCGGCATTCTCGACCGTTGGGTCCAGGTTGAACCCAAGGTTCTTCTCGCCATCGACGGCTACCGATATGGGGCCAGGGAAATGGACATCAGGGGCGTTTTGGACCAGGTTCGACGCGGGTTGCCATCCGTGCGGCACACCGTGCTGCTGCCCTATCTGGATCCGGCAGCCGCCATCTCGGAAGACGCCCAGACGTGGTCCAGTCTGACTGCCGACACGACCCAGCCGTTGCGATTCGAGCCGGTCCCGTTCTCCCATCCTCTCTATATCCTCTCCTCGTCAGGCACGACTGGGGGGCCGAAGCAGATCGTCCACGGTCATGGCGGGATTCTTCTCGAGCACGGCAAGCAGCTTGCCCTGCATCACGATCTCGGACCCCGAGACCGGTTCTTCTGGTTCTCGACCACGGGCTGGATGATGTGGAACTACCTGATATCAGGGCTGCTTGCCGGTGCGTCGGTCGTCATGTTCGACGGTGACCCCGCGGCGCCGAGCTTGGAAACCCTGTGGTCGGTCGTCGATCAGACCGACGTGACGTTCGCCGGGTTCTCGGCCCCCTTCATCATGGCGTGCCGGGGCGCGGGCCTGCGCCCCGGCGCCTCGTTCGGCCTTCGCCGCCTGCGCGCCATCGGTGCCACCGGGGCGCCGCTGCCCGACGCGGGCTTCCGCTGGGTTGCTGAAGCCGTGGGCCCGCTGCCGGTCTCCAACATCAGCGGTGGGACCGACGTGTGCAGCGCATTCGTGGGCGGAGCGCCGGTGCTGCCGGTGCGCTCGGGCGCCATAGCTTGCCGTCAACTCGGTTGGCGAGTGGAGTCGTTTGACCCTGAGGGGCAGCCGCTGCGGGGCGCCGACGGGGAACTCGTCATCACCGCACCGGCGCCGTCGATGCCGGTGGGTTTCTGGGCTGATGAGGATCGTCGGCGCTACCGGGCGTCCTACTTCAATTCTTTCGAGGGCGTCTGGCGCCATGGCGATTGGATCACGATCTTCGACGACGGCTCGTGTGCCATCAGCGGGCGCTCTGACGCCACGCTCAATCGCGGCGGAGTGCGTCTGGGAACGGCGGACTTCTACGCGGTCATCGAAGAACACGACATGATCGCCGATTCGCTCGTGGTGCATCTCGAGGGTGATGACGGCGGGCTCGGCGATCTGCTGGCGTTCGTCGTGCTGCGAGACGGGGAGGAGCTCGCCGAGGAGCTCTGTGAGGAGTTGAGCGCGAGGCTGCGGGCTGAACTCTCGCCGCGCCACGTGCCCGACCACATTCATGCTGCGCCCTGCATCCCGCGCACCATCTCGGGCAAGAAGCTTGAGGTCCCCGTGAAGCGCATCTTGGCGGGCGCGCCCGCATCGCAGGTGGCGTCAGCCGGTGCCCTTCAGGATCCGACCTCGCTGCGCTACTTCGAGTCGTTCGGCCAGCGCTCCGCCAACGCTCGCCGAACGA
>JAPOSH010000232.1 GCA_026709815.1 bacterium
AGAGGTTGTTCATGTCCTCGGCCATCTGGTTGACGTAGTTGGCCATGAGCTGCTGGCGGAGCTGCTCCACCAGCTCGTCGAACCGCTGCTGGGCTTGCGGCGAGTTGAACTCATAGTTCTCCAGCGCCTTGATCTGCCCGGCCAGGTCGGGGGGCAGCATGTCGAGCTGGAACCTGCGCTGCTCCACTGATTCGGCGGTGATGGCCGCCCGGCGCTCGTCGCCTGATTCGGCCGCGGAGGCGGCCAAGTCGTCAAGGGCGCCGCGCTCGGTGTCCACCACCTCGCGCAGCTCTTGGGCGATGTCGTCGTACACCCCGCCGAGATCGTGCTGATCCAGGCGCTCCTGTCGGCGGCGGCGGAGCTGCTCCAGCATCTCCCGCAGGCCCTGCACCCGCTGACCGTCGGCGTCGAAGCCCTGCTGGAGCAGCCGCCGCAGAGCGGCGTTCACGTCTCCGTGATAGAGGAGATCGTCGTTCATCTGGGCGAACAGGTCGGAGGTGGAGAAATCGAACCCCGTTTGAGTGCCGTCCCAGCGGGAGTAGGCCACCCGGTGGCCGGCGCGGTGGCGGCTTCTTCGCCATCTCCGAAGCATCCCGCCAACCTACACGGTCGCTGCCCCGCCTGGGCCCAGCGCACAGCGCCAACCCCATCAAGCGCCCTGCTGGCACCCGAAGCGGCCCGCCGCCGACCGCAACCAATATCCTGAGCGCGGTGGCTGGCAGCACGAGCGCGTTCGGCAGCGAGTTTGCTTGGGGCTGGACGGCGGACTCAGTAGCGCTGGAGGGGGTTGCCCCGGCGGCCGACTGGTCGGCGTGGGAGCGCCAGGGGCGTGTGCCCCGCTCGGGCGAGGGATGCGGCTTCGGCTTCGACTTCCGGGCCGATCTGGAGCTTTTGGCCGAGTGGGGCTTCACCCACTGCCGCCTCCCGGTGGAATGGGCCCGGGTCGAGCCCGAGCCCGACAAGCTGGACCATGATGCCGTCGACCGCTATGTGGACATGCTGGGCGCGGCCGGCGACGCCGGGCTGCAAGTCTGGCTGGTGCTCCAGAACACCACGCTGCCCGGATGGTTTGCCGACGACGAGGGCGGCTGGAGCACCCGGCAGGGCAGGACGCTGCGGTGGGCCCGCTGGGTGGACCGATGCGGCGAGTGGTTCTCGCATCGGGTGTGCGGGTGGGTGCCGGTGGAAGATCCGGTGGGCTGGGCGGTGCGGAGCCGCCTTTTCGCCCAGCGCCCTCCCGGTCGCCGCCGCGCGGCCAGCGCCACAGAGGCGGCCCAGCACGGGCTGGAGGCCATGTTCGAGGCCTGCCGCCTGCTGCGGAGCGGGAACCAGCCGGTCATGGGAGTGTTCGGCCTCCACACCGTGTTCGCCGCCGATCAGCGCTTTGACACCTCAGGCTGGCAGGGCTGGTGGGACCGACTGCTGTGGCAGAGCTGGATCTCGGCGCTGACCGACGGCGAGATCACAGTGCCCGATCGCCCGGTGGTGGCCCGCGAGGAGTTCCGAGAGGCGCTCGATGTGGTGGGGGTGTGCTTCGACGCTCCGGTGTCGGTGGACGCCGACGGCCGCCTCGGGGCGTATCCCCCCGCGGCGCGCTGCGACGACTCGGGGCTGGCCCCCGAGCCCGAGGAGCTGGGTCGGGCGCTGGCCCGCCTGGCCGACCTGCTGGGCGACCGGCCGCTGGCAGTGGCCGGAACCGGCGTGTCCACCACCGACGAGACCTGGCGCGACCAGCTTTTGGCGCAGACGCTGGATCAGGTGCGGGCGGCCCGGGCCGACGGCGTCAACGTGACGGGGTTCTTCGCCGATACCGCGGTGGACGGCTACCAGTGGCACCTGGGGAGGGGGTCGGCCCGGGGCCTGTTCGACCGGGACCGCAACCCGAAAGACGCCGCCTTCACATTGCGGGACCGCATCCGGGGAATCGAGCCGGATCAGGCGCCGAAAAGCTGAGAGGCCCAGCCGACAAGACCAGGGCCAACAAGACCAGAGCCGGCAGATCAGGTTCAGCAGGTCAACCTCGGCCCCGGTACACGGCGGCGCCGGCCGCCGACTCCTTGTTGAGCCGCCGGGAGAGGTGAAGGCCCTCCAGCACGAACTCGATGCCGCTGGCCACCAGCGCCGGGTTCTCCAAGTCGCCGGACTCGTAGCCCAGCTCGGCCAGGGCGCGGGCGAATGCGGGCACCTCCTGTACCAGGGCGGCATAGTCCACCGAGGAGATGTCGTCGCCGGCATTGACCACCCGCCCCTCCTCGAAGGATTCCACCACCTCCTGTTGCACCTCGATATCCACCGCATCGGTGAAAGCCTGGCGGACCGCCTCTTTGCGGAGATTGCCCACGATCTCGCCGTCGCGGCCGTCGTCGAGGGTCTCAATCTCGACCTTTCCCAGCGTCGAGGGGTCGAGCGCGTCCAAATCGCTCACCCGGGGCACGGCGGCAGCCTCGCCGGTGCGCAGCGTCCGGCGGACGGCGGCGGCGGCCAGCGTCTCGTAGTTGGACACGGTCAGCCGCACCGAGACCCCCGAGCGCTGGTTGATGTGGGGGCTCTGGCGGGCCAGCTGACTGAGATACACCAGCACCTCGCTCATGAAGTCGGGCATGACCACCGCCACGTCGGCCTCGGGCATCGTGGCCTCTTGCTCGGCGATGTCCAGCTCGATGTCCACGTCGGTGGGATAGTGGGTGCGGATCTGGGCGCCGAAGCGGTCTTTCAGCGGGGTGATGATGCGACCCCGGTTGGTGTAGTCCTCGGGGTTGGCCGAGGCGAACAACAAGATGTCGAGGGGCAGGCGGATCTTGTGGCCCCGGATCTGCACATCCCGCTCCTCCAGCACGTTGAGCAGCCCCACCTGTATGCGCTCGGCCAGATCGGGCAGCTCGTTGATGGCGAACACCCCCCGGTTGGTGCGGGGCACCAGGCCGTAGTGGATGGTGAGCTCGTCGGAGAGGTAGCGGCCCTCGGCCACCTTGATGGGGTCCACCTCGCCGATCAGGTCGGCAATGGAGGTGTCGGGCGTGGCCAGTTTCTCCCCGTAGCGCTCGCTGCGGTGGACCCAGGCCAGCGGGGTGTTGTCGCCTTCTGAGGCGATCAGGTCTTTGGCCTGTTTGGACACGGGGTTGTAGGGGTCGTCGTTCACCTCGGAGCCGGCCACGATGGGAAGCCACTCGTCGAGCAGGTCGAGCACTAGGCGGATCATCCGGGTCTTGGCCTGGCCCCGCTCGCCCAGGAAGATCACGTCGTGGCCGGCCAAAAGCGCGGTCTCCAGCTGGGGGATGACGGTGTCGTCGTAGCCCCAGATGCCCGGGAACAGATCCTCGCCCGATCGGATGCGGGCGATCGCGTTGCGGCGAATCTCGTGCTTGACCGGCACCGACTGCCAGCCGGCTTCCTTGAGCTCGCCAATCGTCTTGGGTTGGGACATAAGGGCTGAACCCTACCCTGCTAACGATGCCGAGCAGGACACGCGCGATTATTCCTGCGACACACCGCTAACGGACCGAGGCGGCGATCAGGCTGAGCACCAGCGCAGACACCATGATCCTGTACATCGCGAACGGCCCGAAGCTGCGGGTGCGGACCACGGCCAGCAGCCCTTTGACGGCGGCGAAGCCGGTGACGGCCGCCGCGGCCGTGCCCCAGGCGAATGCGGCCCGGGCATCGGCGGGGACGCCTCCCAACCCGCCGATGTCGATGAACTGATACACCCCGGCCCCGGCGATCACCGGCACGCTCATCAGCATGGCCAGCCGGGCGGCGGCCTCCCGGTCGAAGCCGACCAGCCGCCCGGCGGTGATGATCGCTCCTGAGCGCGACACCCCCGGCTGCAGCGCGCACGCCTGCGCCAGCCCCAGCACCAGGGCGTCGCGGCCGGTGGCTTCGCCGACTGCTCGCCGGCCCGGACGCCGGTCGGCCCACCACAGCAGGGCGCCGAACACCGCCAGCATTACCGCGGTGAGCCAGACCTCGTCGTCGGCCTCGTCGATCACCGACCGCAGCCCCACCCCGACCGCCGCGGCGGGCACGGTGGCCAATACCAGCAGCCACCCCAGCCGGCCCTCGGCACTCATCGGGGTCTGGGGGCGGGCCAACGCGGCCATGCCGTCTCGTGTCAGCGCCCACACTTCTCGGCGCAGGCAGGCCGCCAACCCCGCCAGCGTGCCCAGGTGGAGCGCTACATCGAACGCCTTCTTGAGATCGTCGCGGCCTTCGAAGTCGTCCCATCCGGCCAGCCAGGGGATGATCTGGAGGTGTCCGCTGGACGACACCGGCAGGAACTCGGTCAGCCCCTGGGCGATGCCCAGCAAGATGGCGTGCAAGACCGACACCGTCTCGGGGCGTGCGGCTGGGTCTCAGGCGCCGGACATGGTGATCTCGGCTACCACCAGCGTCACCCCGGCCGAGCTCATCGGCAGCCAGGTGAGGTCCGACCCCACCGCAACCACGTCGAGCAGCATCCGCTGAAGAGTGGAGGCGATGGTGATCTCCCTCACCGGCTCGGCCAGCTCGCCGTTGCGGATGCGCAGCCCCTCGGCTCCGGTGGAGAAGTCGCCGCTCACCGGGTTCACCCCCGAGTGCAGCCCCGACACCCCCTGCACCAACAGGCCGTTGTCGATGCCGGCGATGAGTTCTTCCGGTGTGCGGTCGCCGGGCATCAGCGACAGCGCCTGGCAGCCCACGCCGGGGGTGCTGGCATAACCCCGCACCGCTGAGCCGGTGGAGGCCGAGCCCGAGCGCCGGCCGGTATAGCTGTTGTGCAGGAACCGCTCGAGCCGGCCACCGCCGATCAGCTGGTTGCGCCGGGTGGCCAAGCCTTCGCCATCGGCGTCGGAGGCGGTGAACGCCTCCGGGTTGGTGGGGTCGTCCATCAGGGTGACGCCCGCGGCGGCCACCTGATCGCCCAGGCGGTCGGCGAACAGCGACCGCCCCTTGAGCACCGCCTCGCCCGAGAGTGTGCCCCCGATGATGCCCAGGAACTGGGCGGACACGAACGGGTCGAGCACCACGGCAACCCGCTCGGTGGGCGGCTGGGCGGCCCCCAGCATCCGGATGGCTCGCTCCACCGCATCGGTCGCGGCCTCAGCCACATTGAGCGTGCTGGGCTCTCGGCCCACCGAGAACCCGAAGCCGGTCTGGGTCTCGTCGCCGTCGGAGGCCAGCGAGTAGGCGGAGAGGTAGCAGGAGGTGTCCCGCCCCGCGCTGCGTATGCCGGTGGTGGTGGCGATGGCGTCGGCCGCCACCGCATCGCCGTAGTCGGCCGACTCCACCCCGGCAATGCGGGGATCG
>JAPOSH010000183.1 GCA_026709815.1 bacterium
GCGAATCTCATGCCTGTAAGCATACCAGCACCCAGTGACAACAACCCCCTGAATATTAGAGAAAAACAGAAAAAATATTAGAAATAATCAGAAAATAATAACAAAAACTGTCAACAGCTCAACATTAGCCAGCACCCCCCTCCCCGCAGACCGCCACGACCTTGTCCACCGTCAAACTCATCAATCAGAAAACCGGCGAACCCTCGCAAAACCCCAGTTTGCAGATTCACAGAGAAAAACTCGCATACGCCAGATGTTGACTCATGGAAGAAGCGTGAAAGCATCACAGTGGCGCGGCTGCACTACTGCGAAGTCCCGTTGATTTGTCGTCGCTATCGCGGTGATTCCGAGGCGCTCGGCTGCGACAAGCACTGATGCGTCCACGGCGCCAAGCGGAAGATTGCGATAGGTGTGAACAAGCTCCGCCATGCGAAGCCAGTCACCGGCCGCCACCGGCTCGACCCTGAACTGGCCCGAGGCGAGATCGCCGAGGAATCTCACTTCGGCATCGGTACCCAGACGCGTTGCGACAAGATAGCTGACCTCGGTGACTACAAGAGCGGGCACCACGAGGAGGCCAGGATGGGTGAGGAGCAGCTCAAGGCTGGGTTTGTGGTGCCGATCATCGGCATCGATGTAGGCGTAGAGAGGCCCGGCATCAACGATCAGGGTTATGGCGCCACCTCGCTGGCCAAGATGTCCTCAACCCGCTCAGAAATGTCGTTCTGCCCGCTCCGCCCGGCAGCGGCGGCACCAAGAGCCCTCTCAACCCCCAGATGGGCCTGTACAGCTTCCCGGGTCAACTCGGAAATCGTCATGCCGCGCCGCTGCGCCTCGTGGCGAAGCAGCGCATCTGTCTCATCGGACAGCTTCACCGTCGTGCGCTTCACGTATGCCAGCATACCACTCATGCAGGCCCTCGTCAGGTTTTCACGGTGCCTTGGAAAACATTCTCCCGGTGCCATGCCAGGTAGGAGTCACCGGGCCGCTGCCCTTGTTCGGGAATAATCAGCTCGGGCTTGAGAGCTTGGCCGAAGTACTGCCCCACTCCTGGGTCAGCGCGGCTGCTGACCTCCAGCTTAGAGGCACGGTGGACTCTGAGGCCTCCGTTCACGGTTATCAGCCCTGAATCAAATGCCGCGTCGTGGGTCGGGCACGCTGCTACGCCGTTTTGGACATCCATCCGCTCATGGTCATCGCAATCGGCCCAGGGCTTGATGTGTGATGCCACCAACAGCCTGTTGCCCGGAAGCGACCGAGGGGCAAAGCCGCAGAAGCCACAGCTGTGATCGAAATTCTCCAAAACCTGTTTCGCGAAACGGTGCTGGCCGACGCGGATCTCATGCTCAGCCATACGGGTCGTATCCTCATGGGTCGCCAGCGAGCGGACTCTTTTCTTTGCCGCCCTGACTTCAAGCACAGCATCCAAGGAGTGCTGCCGGGCGAGTTCCTCCTGCCCAAGTAGGTCGAAGCTGGCTATGCCTTCCAGCGTGAGAAAATCCGGCAGGCGATCTTCATCCACTCCCATGTCACGGGCGGCACGGAGCACCCGATTGTACAGGTGGGGAAATTGATCGGGATCGGCAGCCATCTCGATGAAGAATCTCCACTCATGGGCACCTGCATTAGCGCGGGAGCCGTCCAAGTTCATCATCTTGCTGTTGACCGACCCTGGAGGCCGGACAAACAGTGCCGCCAGGTCGTGCAGGATTCTTGGTGCCCGGTGTATGGACCCGCCCCCATAGCGGTGCGGGTCCATGACAAAGAAGAGCCCGTAGCACAGGATGGCCTCCACTGGTGTGAAAGGCTCCTGGCGAGGCTTGGGCTGGCGGCGGAGTATCTGACCCCACTGCGATCGAGCTTGCTCAACGGTGAGATCGAGGTAGTCGCTCAGCGATCGCACCCTGCCAAGGTAGCCGGCCACTCACCCAGGGCAAACCATGCTGAGCACCAGACCCCAAGAACAGGGCAAATTCCCTGCTCAGCCGGCGTGGGGACTGTAGGTGACCATAAGATCGGCCAATGCCTGCTCTTGTACTCAAGCCAGCGCCTACCGCGTCTTCTCTGGTGTCTCGGTACACCCAAGCCTTGGTGATGCCGGAGGTAGCAGTCAGGCTTCCAGCGGTGACAGTGATTGAGCACGGGGTCACCCGGTTGCCCGTCGGGCGGGTCTCGGGGGAGCGCTTGTGCGAATCGGAGCACTTCTTTTTTTGGATGACCGTGGTCGAGAACCTCTCCGAGTACACGTTCCAGAGGGCCTTGAGCTACGCCGATCCCAACAACGTCGAAGAACTCGCCCTGCTAGCAAGCACACTCCGCCTTGAGTCGGTGGAACCGGGCAGCTGGAACCCCTCAGGTAATGAATCCCTAGCGCTTTTCTCAAAGTCAGGAGAATTCATTGGTGTTCGGCTATCAACGACTTCAGGTGCGACCACTCCTAAAGGTGCCAACTGCGTGGCAAGTATCTGGCTTCATCCCGACTTGCTGGAAAAGATGAGTCTGGCTCTGCTGGCAGCAGGAGTCCGGTGGGCCAGAAATGACAATCACACCCCGATCAGCGCTGACCTCGCTGCCGTGGTTCTGCCGGCGATCGAACAGATGGGCAGTTTCGCAGGGTCGGCTGTGTTCATGCCGGATAGCAGCTATGGCCTCGCTGGCCTGCTGGAAGCCCGTCATGCCCTGAGGAGTGACTCTGCTTCTGTGACGGAATCGGACCTCGCAGACCTTGATGACCTGATCTCAAACCACGGCGAGCGATACCGCGAATACCAGGGTGGGCGTAAAGCATACGCCTTGACGGTCCGGGTGTAGACCTCCGGCAAGGTCTTCCTACCAGGGGCGGAGAATCTCGATCTTGTTGCTGGCGACATCGTTGGAAGCTGAAAACAGCGGTAGCTCCAGGTGCTCAGCCAAGATGAGGGCCGACCAGGAGTCCAGGGTGTCGGCAGCGGCGCGTCCAGCTCGAACCAGGCACTCCCCCACCATGGAGCGAACGGGGAACCATTCGTGAACGGCGGACAGGGCGAGCCCGAACTCAACTCGGAAGGCTTCAGGCTGGCCCTCGCAGCGCATCGCCAAGAACCGCCCGATCGTGACCGACGACCAGTCCAAGGCGAGGCACTCAGCATGCCGCGGCGGCACCCCATCGAGCGCTCCAGCCAGCACCAGCACCCCTCCGGCATCGCATACGACGCTATGGGGCATCGATCTTTCGGAGTTCCTCTCGAATGGCCTCAAACTCCGACCGGCTCATCGGACGGCGACCGCTGATCAGCTCAGCAGGCGAGAGACGCGCTGCGATCCTGGTCAACTCATTCCGCAAGAACTGCTGGACCGATAGCCCGGCGGCATCCGCCTGCTCCCGCAGCCTCCGACCCACCTTGTCGTCGAGGTCTTTGATGTTCAAATCCACACAGATACTCTACCAAAACGGTAGAAGATTTTAAGGCTCACGGCCAGAGCTGGTCGGCGGCAAGGGCGTCGTGGAAGTGGTCAAGGGGCCAGACGTGAACGCCGTCGGTGGTTTGGAAGCAGCGGGTACCGGTATAGACCAGGATGCGGCGGGCCAGGCCGGGCAGGCCGTCGATGGCTCGCAGACCCTTCAGCATGATGGTGTTGTAGCGGGATGCGGCCTTGACCTCGAGAGCAAGATGCTCATTTCCACGGGTGAGCAGGAAATCCACCTCGATATCCGACTCGGTGGGCGACCAATAGGCGACAGCGTCGAAGATCTCCTGGGTCTCGTTGTGGGCCCTCAGCAATCCATGCACCCACCCCTCTCACGCCGAACAGAAAGAAGCTTCTCTCGGGCACTGGTAACTGCCTTGTGTATACCATTCATGCAAAAATAGCCGAAAAATGTTAGATAGCTATACGTTTTTCGATCTGCTCATCACGGGGACGCAGGGGGTCGGCGGGTGCGCGAAGCTACGGGGATGAGCACTTGGGTTGATGTGACCACCTATGGCGATCTGGTGGTACGAGGAGCGGCGCGGTACGGAGACCAGGACGCGGTGGTGTTCCCCGACACCAGGCACAGCTTCAACTCGCTGGAAGCCGCGGCGCGGCGGTCGGCCCGGTCGCTGCTGGGCCTGGGAGTCCGGCCCCATGACCGGGTGGGGATCCTCATGCCCAACTGCATGGACTTCGTCGAGGTCATGTTCGGCGCGGCACTCATCGGGGCTGTGCCGGTGCCCGTCAACGCCCGCTTCAAGGGGCGGGAGCTGGCCTACGTCACCGAGAACGCCGATCTCAAGGTGCTGGTCACCAGCGACATCATCGATCAGTTCACCGACTATGTGGTGATCCTCCACGACTGCCTGCCCGGTTTGGCCGAGGCGGCTGATCCGGCCGATCTCGGCCTCGACGTCGCTCCCGAGCTCAAGGCGGTGGTGCTGCTGGGCGCCACCTCCCCGGTGGGGATGGTGGACCGGGCCGCATTCGAGGCCTTCGCCGACGACGCCGATGACGCCGAGGTGGAGCTGCTCCGCTCCCGGGTGGCCATCCGGGACGAAGCCCTCATGATCTACACCTCGGGCACCACCGCCGAGCCCAAGGGCTGCCCGCTGAACCACGAGTCCCTGGTGCGCACCGCGGTCACCGCCTGTCGGACCCGCTTCGAACTGACCGACGCCGATGTTTTCTGGGATCCGCTGCCCCTGTTCCACATGAGCTCGATCCTGCCGCTCATCGGCTGTCTGGAGGCGGGGTCGTCCTATGTGACCATCACCCACTTCGACCCGGCAGCAGCCATCGCCCAGATGCGCGACGAGCGGGCCACGGTGTGCTTCTCCACCTTCCCGCCGGTGACCCAGGCCATGATCAACCACCCCGACTGGGACTCCGAGGAGTTCCAGCGCATCCGGCTGATGAACAACGTGGCGCCCCCTGATGCCCTGCGGGCCATCCACGCTCTGCTGCCCTGGGCCCGCCACACCAACGCCTACGGCCTCACCGAGTGCGGCGGCGTGGTGGCCTTCTCCGGCCCCGACGACCCGCCGGAGACGTGGGCGGTGTCGTCGGGCCGCCCGTTCCGGGGCATCGAGGTCAAGATCAAAGACCTCGAGACCAAAGAGACGCTGGCCGAGCCCAACCAGTCGGGAGAGATCTGGGTGCGGGGCTACAACGTGTTCGAGGGCTACTACAAGGACCCGGTGAAAAACGCCGAGTGCTTCGACGACGAGGGCTGGTTCTTCACCTGCGACATCTGCTCGCTCGACCCCGACGGGCGCATCAGCTATCTGGGCCGCACCAAGGACATGC
>JAPOSH010000107.1 GCA_026709815.1 bacterium
CCTGAGATCAACTCCCCCCCCCCAAAAACCAATAATTCCGAAGCTTCCTCACCGCCCAATTTCCTTTCGCTGGATTCGCTGTCTCGCACTTGCTATCGCATTCCTGGTTCCGGCTGCATGCGGTTCCAGTGCCGAATCCGAAGAGGCATTTGCCTATACCTATGACTCGTACTTCCGATCGTTTGCCTTTGACTATAACCCGGCTACCACAGTCGAAGACTTGTCGGGACGTTCAACAGTTGCCGTCAAAGCCACGCTAGTGGATGTCGAGAATGGCCGTTTCTTTGGGGCTTCCGAGACTGACCCTGAAGGTGTAACCCTCAATCTAGTGTTTGAGACGCAAGACAAGACAAGATATTATGTTCAGATACCCAGGCCAATGGACTCGGATGTCTTGCAACTGCGCACTGTACTGCCTATAGGCTCTCAGAGTGTCATATATCTTCAGAAAAACAACGACCCCCTCGAAGGTGTTTGGTACAATACCCGGAGCGACGGCAACGAATGGTATTTCACTACGCCGCAAGGATGGATCCTTGATCACCCAGAACGAGGAATTGTATTCGCACTTGTAGACGACGAGTCAAAACCGCCGTTTGCTGTTCCTCCTGCCGTCAAGAGCGAGGACCTAAATCACTGGTTGGTGGAAGAGTAGCGAGTCCGGACTGGCTCTTCAGCTCAATAGGCAGCCGGCGAAGCTCTGAAACACACCTCATTACCCACCAGGATTCCTCGCCAGCTAGATCTGTCCCTTGTTTGCTGGTCCCGGTTTGTGGAAGTCAGGCGGCGTGTGGCTGTTGTTGGTGGCGTCGCTCCTTGTTCCACAAGTGCGGAGTGTTCTGCCACTCGTCCAGCAGCCGTGGCCTGGCACCACGAAGCACCTCCACAGGATCAGCCGAAGCCAATCAGAGTTCCGCCTCGTCGTCTAGACGGAACTCGCTGAGTGCGAACTGCCGCGCTATCCAAGTCTTGCCGTACCCCTTCCAAGAGGACCTGCCCCCGTCCGCTTGACAAGGGAGCGCCCGACAGACCCTTTAGAGGCCGATGCTGGCTGCTCGGGGAATAGCGGCGATCTCGGTCGGCGCGGGTATGGCGATGTCGATTAGGTGTTGGAGGTCGAAGTCGGCGGCGATTGCGATCTCGTGGGCGGCGAGCACGGCTGCGATGGGGTCAGCGGCGGTGTTTTGCACGGCGGCGCGGGCGGCTTTGGCGAGCCGCGAGTACGACTTGTCGCGGTCGAGCTCGATGATGTCGGCGGCGGCGGACCAGGGGTGCGGCAGGGCTTGCCTGACGGTACGGCGCAGTTGTTCGGGGTCGAGGTCGGCGGGGTCTGTGCCTAAGGGGAGTTGCGCGGTGCGGGTGTGGCGGCTGTGTTGGTTGGCGCGGTCGGCGATGCTTCGGGCTGCTTTGGTGCCGGCGCTGTCGCCGTCGAGAACGAGGGTGTGAGCTTCCCCCCTTTTCGTGGAGACATGCTCTATAAGGAGGAGCTATGTCCAGACCACGAAGAAATTTCGACCGGGAGTTCCGCGATGGGGCTGTTCGGATCGTCAAAGAGACCGGCCGGCCGGCCGCCCCTGCCACCAGCGCCGGGTTCGAACGAGGGCTCAATGGGGACCACAGCAATTGGCTGAACAGAACTGAGGCAGGCGGTTTTGGCTGCAAGCCCGTAGAGCGACTTCAACTTGTCTAGGATTCCGATGTGTTGCCCGGGTCTAGATTGGTCCGGGTGCGGCGCTGGCGTTCATTCGGTGTCGTCTTGTGTCCGGTTGCGCAGGTGCCTCGGGCGCTACCGGTTGTTGCGCTGGCCTCCGGGGGGTGTGAGGTGGGTTTGGAGCTGGGTGTCCGGGCTCATGGCTTGTTCGCATTGGGTGCGGTGCCTGGTGGGCGGGTGGTGGGTGCAGTAGTGCTGCACGGGTTGTATGTCCAGCACGGCGGCCCTGGCGTTGGCTTTGTCGCAGGGATCGTTTATGACCGGTTCGTGGGGCTGTTTGTGTTTGCCGTAGCCGTTGTCGTTGAAGTCGGGCGGGGCTATCGGGTCTGCGATTACCCGGTCTCCGGTGGCAATGGGGCCGATGTCGCCGTTCCACAACGTCCAGGTTTCCTCGTCGAAGCGGACTTGGGGGTAGGGCAGATCCAGCCTGACGGCGAGCGGCTGCCCGTCGGGGCCGGTGTGCTTCCACAAGCCCCCCCACAGCACCGACTGCGGTTCCGTGGCCGCTGTGGGGTACAGGTACGCGCATGCCCGCTCGTAGTCGTTGTATCCCGCCGGCTCTATCGACAAGACTCCCACCAGCTTGGACAGTTCCAGCTCCATGTCGGGATGGTACGGGTGCATGCCGAAAAACGGCGGCGGCACCAGCTCTGCTTCAGGCGGGGGCTCGCCGGGCCCCCGGTCGGCGGCGGGCGGCTCGACGACAGGAGCGAGGCCCTGTCGCTCCAACAGATCCCGTTGGTTCCATGGCCTCGTGTCCTCCACGCAGATGCGCTGCCATTCTTGCTTTGCGGGTCCCCAGTCTGGCGGCTCTTGCCCGCAATACCACTCCACCGACCGCAAGCCGAAGGCTGAACCGGATCCTTGGGCGGCGCAAGCATTCCAGAACAGATGCACCTCTTGGGGCTCCTTGCCCCCTTGCGTTGAGCGGCCATCGGCCCCGCCCGCCAAGACGCGGTCGCCGTGGGAGATAGGGATTTCGCCATTCCAAATCGTCTGGGTGCTCTCATCGAATCGCACCGCTGGATAGGGCAGCGACAACGCGATGCGCCGTCCCATCCCATCCGCCGACAAGTCGTCCCGGTCCGAGTAGAAAAACACGCAAGGCGGTTCTATGGACACAATCCCCCGATGCTCCTCCCCAGGGAACATCCGCTCGGGATGGTACGCGTACATGCCCGCCAGCGAAGGCCTCGGCCAATCCCCGCCAACACCTCCCGCCGCAACCTCCGGTGGCAGTGCCGAACCATAGCTTGGTTCAGGTTCGACCGTCCCAGACAAGGTGGCAGGCGGCTGCTCCACTGTCGCCTGTTCCTGCTGCCCCGACGAGCACCCCGCAGCTGCCAGCGCCAAACATGCGAACCCCAAAGCGCGAAGCACCCCCGCCCAGCTGCGCTGCGCTACACGGCGCTGCGCAGAGCGCCCTTCGTTGCCGCAGGCCGCCTGCGGCTCGTGCCCATGGCTGCGGTGTCGATCCTGTCCGGTCATTTGGAGCCCCCCCCTTGTTCACGAGGCCGTCAGCGTGACCGGCTCGGTGAGTACCTGCATGCGCAGGAAGACCTGGACTTCCTTGATGGCCGAGAACGTCACCGTCTTGCCTCGCGATGTGCAATCGTCTACGTCGGTGGTGCCCGCCATGATCCCATAGGCAGTTCCGCCTCTGTAGAACGGTCCACCGCTGTCCCCTCCGCAGCCCTTCAGCCACTGACCCTCTACCTTCACGAACACGGAATCGCAGACCGCCTCTGCGCCGGAGGAGTCGAGGCACGGATCTTCCGGCCACATCAGCTGGTGGTCGATTTTGGTGACCCTGCCGCAAGATATCCCGCTGTTCTTGCCAGTGTGGCAGACGTAACTGCCTTGCATATTGTCGCGAGCTATGGTGCCGGTGACGTCGCAGGAGTGGTTGGAGTAGATGGCGGGATCGCGGCAGATGTAGTCGTCGGCCACGTAGTGGGACCCGCTGCCGGGTTCGAGAATTCTATGGAATTGGGCGTCGGCAGTGGGGCTCAGCCAGCCATATGTATATGGCAGCGACACACCGTTCATGGTCACCGCCGCAGAGTCTGTTGGGCCGTTATCGCCGCAGTGGCCGGCGGTGACGATGCCATAGTCGGAGCCGCCTGGGCGGTTCTTCCGGGCTGTGAACCCCGAAGTGCATCCGGTTATCGCTTCGCCGCCCTGGAAGCTCTCCGCCGGGGTAATGCCGCGGCCGTCAGCGACGGCGAAGGCCACCTCGATGTGGTCTTGGAGCATTTCTGCGACCACACTTGCGCTTTGCTCGAAGGCCAGTTCGGACACTGATCCCAGCGGGCCGACCTCGGATGCCAGGCCGGGGTCTATGCCGACGCGGACGGCGTTGCCCGCCATGTCGGTTTCCAAGAACGTGACCACCTCGGCCACACCTGCTCCTATCTCGGCGCCCTCGAGATCGCCCAGCGGACCGGGAGCGGCCTGCCCTTGTGCGCCGGTGTTGCCCAGCGCGCCGCCGACAGTGCTTCGGGCTGCAAAAAGCTGAGCGGCGAGGTCGCGCTGCGCAGCTTGGAGTTCGGCGTAGCTATGCTGGGCGCCGGTGCGGAACTCCACATCGCTGTGGGCGTCGGCCAAAGCTGCCGCCTCGGCCCCGGCGGGCTCGTCGCCGGTGAGCAGCACCCAGCCTGTGAAGCTGCCGCGGTGGTCGATACCCCAGCCCGCTGTCCGTTCCGCCTCTAGCCCGCGGATCGATGCCAGGGTTTCCTGGATCGCCTCGATACGCTCCAGACGACGTTGGGCTTCCGTTTGCGTAACCGAGTATTCCAGCGCGTACGATGCCACAGCCACGTCCACGGGCTCCGCAGTTGCGCTTGGCTCTATCGGCGTCGAATTCTTGTCGTCAGTCGCATGCACCGTGCTTGCGATTGTCGCTCCAAAGACGAACAGTCCAATTGTGTAGAGCAGAATTGCCTGCCGCTTCTTCCACTTCATCTGGTTCATCTGGCACCTCCGGTTCTGGGCTTCAGCCCTTGAATTGACTCTGGGTTTGAGGATGTGTCTGTTGGTTCGCTTCATATGCCTTGAGCTGACCGTACGTCGGGGCCACCGGTCTTTCAATCAAATCAAGTGTCAAAACATGACAGATTGTTGTCATGTTTTGACACTTGACGATGATGGCGAGGCCGTGTACAAGGCTGGCTTCTTGCCGGTGTGGACTGAGGGCAAAGGTTCGGCCGGGCTCCAAGAGGAAACGGTGTGCCGGTAGTGCGGCTGAGTGTCTTTGACCGTGCGTTTCGAGGGATTGATCCCGGCAGAGATCGAAGTGGGTGTCCATCTCGGAGGCCTGATTCTGATCTTGGCCGGGGGTGGAAACGGGCAGGACCCGCTTCCCCGTCTACTGCATCGCCTACCGCATCATCGAGGCGGGCGTTTCCCTCTTCGACCTTGTTGTCCATCACTTTCATCAACAAGGGAACCCAAGAGGTTGAGCACCGGTGGGTCTGTCAGTTTTTTTGTGTAATCGGGTGTGGTGTTTTTCATTTGATGTGGTC
>JAPOSH010000164.1:0-4214 GCA_026709815.1 bacterium
CCCGGCGGGTCCACCGCCGGGCGATACGGGCCAGCCCTTCGGGGCCGTGGTAGACGGCGTACATGGCCGCCATCACGGCCAACAGCACTTGAGCGGTGCAGATGTTGCTGGTGGCTCGCTCCCGCCGGATGTGCTGCTCTCGGGTTTGGAGCGTGAGCCGGTAGGCCACCGCGCCGGCGTCGTCCACCGACACCCCCGCCAATCGGCCGGGCAGCGAGCGCATGGCCGATTCCGGCACGGCGATGAACCCGGCATGGGGGCCGCCGAAGCCCAAGGGCACGCCGAACCGCTGCGACGACCCCACCACCGCATCGGCGCCCAACTCGCCGGGGGGAGTCAGCAGGCACAGCGCCAGAAGGTCGGTGGCCACCGCGGCCAAGGCGTTCACGTTGTGGGCGGCGGCGATGACGCCGCTCAAGTCGCCGATGCGCCCCGAGCTTCCGGGGTATGACGCCAGGATTCCGAACGCCCCGTCGGCCACCTCCTCGACGTTCACCCGGCTGAAGTCGGCGACCGCCACTTCGATGCCCAGCGGCGCAGCGCGGGTGGCTACCACGTCGATGGTCTGGGGGTGGGTGTCGGCGTCTATGACGAACCGGTCGTCGGGCGCTTTGCGGTTGAGCCGTCGCAGCAGCGTCATGGCCTCGGCCGCGGCGGTGCCCTCGTCGAGAAGCGAGGCGTTGGCCATGCCCATGGCGCACAGGTCGGCCACCATGGTCTGGAAGTTGACCAGCGCCTCCAACCGGCCCTGGGAGATCTCGGGCTGATAGGGGGTGTAGGCGGTGTACCAGGCGGGGTTCTCCAGCACATTGCGGCGGATCACCGGCGGGGTGATGGTGTTGTAGTAGCCCATGCCGATCAGCGAGGTGGCCACCGTGTTGCGGTCGGCCAGCGCCCTCAGTGCTTCGGTGGTGGCTGCCTCCGTCAGCCCCGGCGGCAGCTCCAAGAGGCTGTTGGAGCGGATGTCGGGCGGAACGGCGGCGTCGGTCAAAGCCGACAGGCTGCCGTAGCCCAGCTCGCCCAGCATCTCCGCCTGGTCTTGGGGGCTGGGCCCGATGTGGCGGGCCTGGAACTCCTCGGGGTTCTCCAGAGCGGCCAGGCGGTGGTCGAAGGGCTGCATCGCGTGTCGCGGGCTAGGGGGCGCCAACGGCCCCGTCGGTCAGGCCGTAGCGGTGGAACGGCCCGAAGAAGCCGTGCTCGTAGAGCCCGTAGCCCACGTTGCCGTCGTAGCTGTAGCGGGCCACGTGGTCCACCACGCCGTACTGTCCGATGGGCTTGACCTCTTTCTCCACGCTCAGCACCTTGCCCTGCACCACCAACTCGGGCCCCTGGTACATGCCGTGGCGCCAGTCTGCGTCCATGCCGTACCCGGTGCCCACCGAGACGAAGTTCACCAGCAGCGGCTGGCAGTCGATCTCGAAGCCGGCCTCGGGGAAGGAGATGGTGGAGTGGGTGAGCACCCGGGTGCCGGACTCAAAGGCGTGGTCGTGCTCAGGGCGGCCCAGATCCTCGTCGGGCCGGCCGTCGGCCCACACCCGCTTGGCTTCCACCAGGCGCCGGTGGCCGTCGTCGGCCTCGTTGTTCATGTAGAGCACGGCGTGGTCGTCGAACATCATCGGGAAGTAGTTCCACATGCCGCTCATCACGTTGACGCCCTGGCGGATGCCGTCGCCCTCGGGTTCGCCGACGGGGCGGATGCCCCACGAGCGGTCGCGGGCGCCGCCCCACCGGTCGGGGGTGACCGCGAAGTCCTCCCCGCCCACCGACAGCGTTCCCTCCCACCGGCCGAGTTGGGCGAAGCGCTGGGTGTTGAACACCACCCGCCCCTCGCTGCGGATGTACTGGTTAGGCTCCTCGATGGCTCGGATGGACGCGTCCCAGGTCACGTCCATGGCGATGGTGTGCTCGTTGGGGGCCACGATGAAGCGCACCTTCTGGAGCGGCTTGACCACCTCGATGCGCAGGGGGCCCACCGACATGTCCATTCGGTCGGTGAGCGGACGGGAGGCCCGCACCACGTGGTGCTGGTCGCCGCGGCGCACGCAGCAGAATGCGTCCTGGACGCCCAGGTTCGGGTACTGCCCCATGCCGAAGATGGCGAACAGCTCGTCGCTGGATCCGTGCATGCAGAAGTAGTTGCGGTCATAGAAGTTGCGGTCGGTGGTGCCGGCGTGGCGGATCCAATCGGGGGACTGGTGGACCGGGAACTCGTCCCATGAGGAGATGGCCATTGCTGTCCTTTCGGCGTCTCGATGCGCTCGCGGCCTACCTTATGCCGTGGCGTGGACAGTCACGGAAAGCGGAGCGCCGCGGGCGGTGCGTAAGCTGCGCCCATGGCCAAGACCAGAGTCGCCGCGGTGGAGGGGCTGTTCACGCTTGATCCCGACCAGCCCCGGCTGATCGGCGGCCGGGCTCGCAGCCGAGGCTCGTATTTTTTCCCCAAGTCGCTGGCCGGCGCCGATCCGGCGTGCCAAGACGATGAGATCGACGAGGTGCTGTTGAGCCGGACCGGCCGGCTGTGGTCGTTCACCACCGGCGAGTACGCCCCGCCTGCGCCCTATGTGATTCCCGGCGAGGAGTTCGAGCCCTATGTGGTGGCCGCGGTGGAGTTGGACGAGGAGAGCCTGGTGGTGCTGGGCCAGGTGGTGGCCGGAGTGTCGGCCGAGGAGCTGCGGGTGGGAATGGAGATGGAACTGGCCCTAGGCGTGCTCTATTCCGACGACGAGCATGACTACCTGGTGTGGAAATGGGCGCCGGTGGGGACGGAGGACACGGGCATGGCCCGAGATGGAGAGGATTGATGGACGACATCGCCGTTCTGGGCGCGGGCATGCACCCGTGGGGCAAGTGGGGCCGCAACTTCGTGGAGTACGGGGTGAAGGCGGCCCGCGACGCCTTGGCCGATGCCGAGGTGGGCTGGGACGAGATCCAGTTCGTGTCCGGGGCCAACAGCGTGCGCTGCGGCTATCCCGGCTATGTGTCGGCGTCCACCTTCGCCAACGCGCTGGGGTTCACCGGCTGCCAGCTGGCTAGCTCATATGCGGCCTGCGCCTCGGGGGCCACCGCCCTGAGCGTCGCCCGAGCTCAGATCCTGGCTGGAGTGTGCGACGTGGCTCTGGTGGTGGGGGCCGAGTCCACTCCCAAGGGGTTCTTCGCCCCCAACGCCGGGGAGCGCCACGAGGACCCGGACTGGCTCCGATTCCACCTGGTGGGGGCGACCAACCCCACGTACTTCGCCCTCTATGCCCGGCGGCGCATGGAGATGTACGGCGACACCTCGGAGGACTTCGCCGCGGTGAAGGCGAAGAACTCCCGCCACGGGGCGCTCAATCCCAACGCCCGGTACAACAAGGAGTACGGCGCCGACGACATCGCCAACTCCCCGATGGTGGCCGATCCGCTGCGCTTGCTGGAGATCTGCGCCACCTCTGACGGGGGCGCCGCGCTGGTGGTGTCGAGCCTGGAGTGGGCCGCCGGTCGGGGCGTGGACAACCCGGTGCGGGTCTCGGGCATCTCCACGGTGGGCCCGACCTACCCCAACAGCGTCATCGAGCTGCCCTACCTGGCGTCGGACTCGTGGGCCGCGGCGGGCGACGGGGCCATGACCTTCAAGGACGACATCGCGGCCCGGGCCTACGAGGAGGCATCGGTGTCGCCCGAAGATCTGGACTTCGCCGAGGTGTACGACCTGTCGTCGGCCTACGAGTTGGACTGGTACGAGCACATCGGACTGTGCCGGCGGGGCGATGCCGCCAAGCTGCTGCGGGCTGGCGACACCGCGCTGGGCGGCCGCATCCCGGTGAACCCCTCGGGCGGCCTGGGGGCCTTCGGCGAGGCCGTGCCCGCGCAGGCCATCGCTCAGGTGTGCGAGATGGTCTGGCAGCTCCGGGGCGAGGCCGGCCACCGCCAAGTGGACGGGGCCAAAGTGGGCCTGTCCATCAACCACGGCATGTTCGGCCACGGCTCCTCGGTGATCTGCACCCGCTGACCGGGCCGCGAGTTTCCGGGGCGCCGGTGGGCCGCGGGCGCTGGCCGAGGGATTGGTTCCGGATACGCGGGTTTCCTACTATTGGAGCTTCTAACATTGGACCGACTGTGAATCGTCCGGAGAGGGGACAACCATGAGAAGCGCTTTATGGAAGCTGCTGGCTGCACTGCTGGCGTTCACACTGGTGGCCGCGGCCTGCGCCAACGACGACGATGACGCCGAGGCG
>JAPOSH010000164.1:4224-5230 GCA_026709815.1 bacterium
ATGCGAGGGAGAGAACTTTTTCAATGCGACTTTTTTTCAGATTGACCTGAAACACGCCGAGGCGCCAGCGGCGCCTGCGCCGACGACAGCCGCCACCGAGGCACCCATGGACGACGCCGGTGAAGCGGCGATGGCACCTGAGCTGCCGGACGTCAAGATCGGCTATCTCCAGTGGGTATATGCCGATGAGGCCGGCAAGCGCATTGAAGACGCGGCCAAAGAGGCGGTCGATTTCCTCGGTTGGGACTACGAGACCTGCGATGCCGGCGGCGACCCGGTCCAGATGCCCATCTGCGGCAATCAGCTGCTTGACTCCGACATAGACGTGATGCTCACCGACGGCATTCCCGAGGCTCTCATCACCGACGTGCTCGAGCGGGCAGAGGAGGAGGGAGTCCCAGTGCTCTCCGCGGGCGGCGAGGTGGACCCCCGCGATTTCTATGTCGCCAGCTTCGCCTCTGACGACACCGACCTCGGCGTGCAGCTCGCCAACTACGTGGTCGGCCAATTGCCCGACGGCGCTCGCATGATCGTGCAGACGTTCCCCGCAGCGTGGAGCGACAAGCGGATCGAAGGCCTGAACTCGGTCATCGAGGGCAACAACATCGAGATCGTGGACATGTGGGAGGTGGACGCGACCAACATGGTGGCGGGCACCGAGGCCGATGTGACCACGAAACTCCAGCAGTTCGAGGACATCGATGTGGTGTGGATCAACTTCTCGGTGGCGTCCATCGGGGCGGCATCGGCCATCGGCGCGCTCTATCCCGACGCCGATGACCCCGAGCGGCCGCTGCTGGTGACGTTCTACGCCAATCCCACCACGGTCAACGACATCCGCGACGGCCGGGTGGACGCCGCGGTAGATGAGAAGCTGGAGTGGCAGAGCTGGGCCCAGGTTGACGCCGTCGCCGAATGGCTGGCCAACGGCACCCAGCCGAGCCAGGAGCGGGCTCCGGACTACGACGGGCGGAACTTCTCGGTGCGCCAGGTGGTGACCATCGAC
>JAPOSH010000185.1 GCA_026709815.1 bacterium
CTGGGGCGGCACTGTAGCTAGGGCGGTCATCTCGGCGCCGGTGCGGGTGATGATCTTGACGGCCACGTTGTTGCCGGGTCGGGGCGGGGGGAAGGGTTGCGACACGGTGCCGCACAGGGCCTGCTCGGCGGCACCGTCGAGGTCTTTGCCCAGTGATTTGAGCAGCCCCTTGATCTGGGCGTCGTTCCGCTTGTAGCCGGGCAGGTACACCAGGCGGGGGAAGAAGCCGGTGCCGTCGTGGTCGGTGTCGATCATCCAGCAGTCCACGTCGGCCCCGCTCGACTGCTTGACTCGTCCGGTGGCGGGGTCGTAGGTGTCGTAGCCGGCCAGCTCTACCACCAGGTTGCCCTCGCCGTTTCGCTCGCAGAACACGTCGGGCTCGCCCAGAAGGGTGAGCGCCCCGGCGTCGGGCTCGGTGCCGAGGCCGGGGATTTGCAGGTCGCGCGACGCGGCCACCTTGTGTACCCGCACCGCCCCGGCATCGGCGCTGGCCGCGTCTTCAAAGGCGCTGGCCACGATGATGAGGTCGGAGATGTCGTGCCGGGCCCGCCGGGCCTCGCCCGCGGCTCGGGCGATCATGTCGTCGCTGACCGTGACGTCGGAGGCGGCCAGCACGATGGCCGCAGCCAGTCGGGTCTCACGGCCCGGCGCGGTGCAGTCGGCCTCGTGCGACACCAGTTGCCCGTGGGGCCACGGGGTGGTCTCCACCACGCTCAGCACCTCGTGGCCCGCGGCGTCGCAGATGGGGTGGGCGATCAGCGCCTCAAGCAGCCGCTCGGCGTTGCGGCCTTCGGCGGCGGCGATGTCTGTGTTGCCAGTGGCGGCGGGGTCGTCGCTGAACGGCAGGAACGCATAGGGCGAGGCCGACTCCACCGTGAACGGGCCGGTGAGCCGGGAGCGCTTTTTGTCCTCCTTGGGCCGGTCCACCAGATAGATGGTGTTCTCGGGATCGTTCACCGTGTCGTAGGCCAGCGTGGCCGCCGACACCCGCTGCATGGTCTCTACCTCGAGGCCGGCGGCGGGATCGCTGCTGCCGTCGCTGGTGCGGAACCAGGGGTGGGTGGCGGTGAGCAGATGGCGACGGGCCACCGCAATGGACACCCGACCCACATCGATCCCGATCCACCGCCGCCCCCAATGCTCGGCCATGTGCGGCGTAACCCCGGACCCACAAGTGGGATCGAGCACCAGATCGCCAGGGTCAGTAGCCATGAGAATGCAGCGCGCGACGAGGCTGTTAGCTGTTTGAACGACGTAGCGCTTGCTCTTACCCAACTGTGCTGTTTTGTGCCAGACGTTGTCTACCTTTTTGCCAGGAAACTCATCTTCATACCATTTCCATCTGAGGTCGCTACCTTCTCCGCTGGTGCAGAGCCGATTGAGTTCAGCCAACCGATCTAAGCCGCATAATGCCTGTTCGCCGCCGTCAGGCGGCGAATCCACTCCAATGGCGCGTGCCTCCGTCCCAGTGGCGTGTGTCTGCTCCGAAGGGGTAGACACACTCCAATGGCGCGTGCTGCCGGAGTGGTAAGTGACTCCATCATACTCGTAGGGACCGGTTCTACCAGTATTTGATGCACCAGATGAGGTTAGTGGTTGGCTGCCAAATATACGTGCTCCTTTCGGTAGTTGTCTTGGATCAGTTTTTCCTCAATAGTTAATTTACGAATTGTTCCATCAGCTAGTTCTACCATTGCGTATGATACAAAATGTGCAATGATTTCTTCCCTTGTCAAACGTTCAAATAGCTGATTATATTTTAGGTTTTTAAGATACTTTGCGTATACAAGCAAATAACTTGATGATTCTGGCAAGGTGTTTGATGACGATACCCCAGTAGACCGCCAGGTGATCGTTGCTACTCGGTTTTCTTCGCCGAACACTTCGTCGCAGAGGACGGCGAGGCGGTGGACGTTGTCGTCGCCGATTTGCAGGAACAGGGAGCCGGAGTCGGTGAGTAGCTCGCGGAAGAGCACCAGGCGTTCGTGGATTTGGTCGAGGTAGGAGTGGATGCCGTTCTTGTAGGTGTCGCGGAAGGCTTTGATGGGCAGGGTGTCGCCTACGGGGATGCCGGTGTCGTCGTTTTTGGTCTCCAGGCGGTCGGTGGCCACCATGAAGTTGGAGTTGTACTTGATGCCGTAGGGCGGGTCGAAGTAGATCATCTGCACTTGGCCGGCGAGGCCGTCGCGGGCGATGAGCGACTGCATCACCTCGGCGGAGTCGCCGTGGATGAGGCGGTTCTGCCAGTGGCCGGAGTGCTGGTAGAACTCCCATTTCTGGGCGTCGGCGGGCAGTCCGTTGAAGTCGTCGAGCAGGTTGAGCGGCACCCCGGCATCACCTCGGCGGAGCTGGTCGATCATGGTGAGTGGGTTGATCTTCTCTCTGGTGTACAGCGGCGCGCCGGCGAAGCGGTGGGGGCCGTCGTCGGCCGAGGTGTGGCCCTGGCGGTACCAGGCCAGCCGGGGCATGGGATTGGCGGCGTGGTCGGTGGTGGCCTGTTCCACGCTGAGGCCGGTGTCGATACGTTCCACGGTGAACTCCTTGGGCTGGCGTTGATGATCGTCCATGAGCGGGGCCGTCTCGGCGGTGGGCTGATACACCCGCGACGCCTGCTCGTGGCGGTACGAACCCGGCGGTCGAGCCGGGCCAGAGGATCGTCGGGCCATTACATCGCTCCTTTCGCGAGAGCGGCGGTGATGGCTAGGTTGAGCTGGTGGCGTACCGAGTGGGGGTCGTCGATCACCCCGTAGTGCCAGCGCTGCAGTTCGTCGGCTAGCGCGTCGGTGCTGGCCACGCATGGGATCCAGTGGTGCTCGGTCCAGTGCTGGGCGGCGGTGGCCTTGTCGTCCCAGGCGCCCTTGCACTCCACGATCAGGTTTATGCCGCCGTCGAGGCGGGCCACGAAGTCGGGCTCGTAGCGCCGCCACACGGTCTCGTCCCAGTAGGGGATGGTCCAGCCCAACTGGAAGTTGCGGACCCAGGCCGCCACCCGGCGGTGGTCGTCCAGCGCCTGAGCGCACAGCAGCTCTAGGCGGGAGTGGCAGGCGGCGTGCGATAGCTCGGAGCGGGCGGCTTCGTAGATGTGGGCCAGGGTGGTCTCAAAGTCCACCCGGGCGGTGTCGGCCACGGGGGGCTGGGCCAGTCGGGCCCGGCGGGGCGATTCCTGCTTGGTGCCGAAATCGCAGGCACCGAGGATGGCCTCGGCCGCGTCGAGCCGGTTGGCGGGGTCGGCCACAATCGAGCGCAGGTCGTAGGGCTCCCCGGTGGTGTTGCCAGCCACATCGGGGTGGGCGGCCCACTGGCCCACCGCAGCCAGCGCCGAGCGGAACAGCGAGTTCCTGCCTTGCTGGCGCACCTCGCCCTGCTCGCCAGAGTCGCGGTTGGGCTCGCCGGTGGTCAGATGGCGGGCGATCTCCGCGGCCAACAGCATTTGGGCCGTGCGCTGGCGCTCGCTGTCGGCCCGTGAGCTGATGATGGCCTCCTCACCCACCGAGCCCGATAACGCTGTGGTGGTGGCCGTTTTCTGCGGCTTGGGGGTCCATCGCTCTACCCGGTTGAGTTCGAGGGCGAACTGGCCCTGGGGGGCGGTCCGCACATACTCGGTAACCTGAGGCCAGCTCACCCGCAGGTGTCGGCGGCCTTCTACTGTGTAGACCCGAGTGCGGGGTTTAGGGGGCTGCGGGGCGGTGTTAGGCTGGCCAGCGCCGGGCATGAACTCAAAGGGGATGCCCACCACGTCGGCGTATTCAGGCTCGAGCCGCTGTCGGCCGTCGGCATCGGGCTGGCGCAGTGCGTCGTAGGAGGTGCGGCGCAGGGCCCGTCCAGTAACCTGCTCGCACAAAAGCTGGGTGCTGAAAGCCCGAAAGCCAACGATGTGGGTCACGGTGCGGGCATCCCACCCCTCGGTGAGCATGGCTACCGATACCACGCAGCGCACCTCGGCACCGGGCTGGCCGGGCTTGCCCACGGTGTTGAGCATCTCCCGCACCGCGGCCTCGGCGTCTTTCTTGCTGTCGAGCCCTGCAGCCTGTACCAAAAGGGCCTTTAGCGGGTCGGGGATGGCGTCGTCCTTGGCCACCTTGCTGTGGACGACCAGGGTGCGGGGCGAGCTATGCCACCGGCCGTGCTCGTCTACGTTGGACAGCTCCGGGTGCGCCCCCTGGCACAGGGTGCCGTCGTGGTTGATCTTGCCCGCCAGATGCTCGTATAGCGCAGTGGCGTTGCGGATGTTGTCCACCACGAAGATGACCACCGGAGGTGTGGGCTGGGCTCGCTCGGGGGGGGGCATTCGTGCCTGCGGTAGACCCCTGCCAAGCTTCCAGCGTGCGCTTCCAATCTTCGATCACCGCGTCCACTGCGCCGCCGAGCGCCTCGGGAAGCCGCCCGGCGTTGTCGGGGGTGGCGAACCACTCGGGCAGCTTCTTGGGCTGTGTGTTTTGGTGCAGCCGCCGCCACACGGTTTCGTCGCGGGAGCTGTCGTCGTCGATGGGCACCCGGGGCACCTTAACCAGCCCCGACTCGATGGCATCCATCAGCCCGAAGTCGGAGGCCACCCACTCAAACTGCTCGGGCTCGGACTTGCTGGCGGTGTCGATCCACAGCGGGGTGGCCGAGAAGTCCAGCACCGGATGGGCCTGGCCCCCCTCGGCCTCGGTGCGGCCCAGCGCGCCCATGTCGCGCAGCGCTCGGATGGCGTTGAACCACACCGCGGCCCGCTGGTCTTCGTCTTTGTCGGCTTGCGCTCGTTTTTGTTCTGGGGGCAGATAGCAGTGGTGGGCCTCGTCGTTGATCACGCACAAGCCATTGCGGCCAGCTCCGGCGATCAAGTTGCCCAGCACCCGGCGCACTGCTGCCTCCCAGGTTTCGGTGTCGTCGCCCCGTGTCTTGCCCAAAAGCTTGAGGGCCGGGCCGTCGCCTATCAGATCGCGCTGTGTGAAAGCCTGGAAGTTCACCACCCGCACTTTGGCCCGGTGCAGGGCCGAGCGCATGTCCTGAGGCACGATGCCCATGTCGTCGTATACGTTGTCGGGGTTTGACGGCACAAGCACCCCGAGGCGCTCTCGCACGGTATGGCCGGGGGCGAACACCACGAACCGGTCGGTGTGCCAGACGTTGCGGGTGCGGGTGGAGCGGGCCGCGTTCAGCGTCTGCCAGGCGATCACCATGCCCATCACCGCCGTCTTGCCGGTGCCGGTGGCCATCTTGGCGCACAGCCGCACCA
>JAPOSH010000234.1 GCA_026709815.1 bacterium
GTCGACAGGCTGCTGGCCGACGTCTCGGCTGTGCCCGGCCTGTTGCTGATGGATGAGGCCTACGGCCAGTTCAACCCCCATACCTCGGTGGACCTCGTGGATGAGAGCCGCCCTTTTGCGGTGACTCGCACCTACTCCAAGACATGGTCGATGGCCGCTGCCCGGCTGGGTTATCTGGTCGCTCCGTCGTGGGTGGTGGCCGAGCTGGAGAAATCAACGCTGCCCTACCACCTCGACGCTGGCAAGCAGATCGCCGGGCGCCTGGCCCTAGACTATGAGGACGAGATGAAGGAGCGGGTGGCCATGCTGGTGGCCGAGCGGGAGCGTATCGCCGCTGCGCTCGACCGGCTTCCGGTCCGGCATTGGGCCTCGGGGGCCAACTTCATCTTGCTTCGACCTGATTCCGGCGACGGAGACAGAGTGTGGCAGAGTCTGGTAGATCGGTCGGTGCTGGTGAGGAACTGCTCCTCTTGGCCCCGGCTGCCGGGTTGTCTGCGGGTCACCGTGGGAACCCCGGCCGAGAACGACGCCTTCTTATCCGCCTTGAGCGAGGTGCTGGCATGACAACACCGTCTCGAACCGCCTCCGCCTCTCGGTCCACCGCCGAGACCAGCATCGATATCGCCATTCACCTCGACGGCGAAGGCCGGGGTTCGGCCAGCACCGGACTGCCCTTCTTCGACCACATGCTGGGCCAGCTGGGCCGCCACGGCGGCTTCAACCTTCAGGTGGAGGCCTCCGGCGATCTCGAGATCGACGCTCACCACACCGTGGAAGACGTCGGCATCCTGCTGGGCTCGTGCTTCGCCGAGTCCCTGGGTGACAAGGCCGGGGTCCGCCGGTTCGCGTCCGTCTCGGTGCCGTTGGACGAGGCCGCGGTCGAGGCCGTGGTCGACCTGTCGGGTCGCCCGTTCCTGCACTATGAGGTGAGCCCGCCCGGCCAGAAGATCCTGGGCGACCCGCCGTTCGATCCCCAGCTCTGCGAGGAGTTCTGGCGGGCGTTCGCCACATCGGCCGCCCTCACCTTGCACATCACCATGGTTCGGGGGCGCAACACCCATCACATCCTCGAGGCCAGCTTCAAGGCGGTGGCCCGAGCCTTGCGCGATGCCGTCCGGGTCGAGGGCACTGGCATTCCCTCGACCAAGGGCGTCCTTTGATCCGCAGGGTTGGCGGCTCTCAGGGCGCCTCGTGAGCAAACCGCTTATCGCAGTTCTGGATTACGGGATCGGCAATCTCCGCTCGGCCCAGAAGAGCCTGGATCGCATGGGTGCCGATGCCCGTCTCACCGCCGACGCCGGGCTGATCGCGGAGGCTGCCGGAGTGGTGCTTCCGGGTGTGGGGGCGTTCGGGCCTTGCATGGCCGCCCTGCGCCATGCCGGACTCGACGAGCAGGCCCGGATCGCCGCGGCCGACGGCCGCCCGTTCTTGGGCATCTGCATCGGCTTACAGCTCCTCTATGAGGGTTCCGAGGAGGCGCCGGGAGTGGCCGGCCTGGGTATATTGCCGGGCACCGTGCGGCTGCTCTCCGGAAACGTGAAGCGTCCCCAGATGCAGTGGAACCGCTTGGAGGTGCGGACGCCGAGCCCTCTACTCGAAGGTCTCGAAGACGCCTGGGTGTACTTCGTGCACTCCTTTGCCGCACCGATGGCCGGCAACGTGGCCGCCGTCTGCGACTACGGCGGTCCGGTGGCGGCGGCGATAGCCGACGACAACGTGTGGGCCACGCAGTTCCACCCTGAGAAGTCGGCCCGTCCCGGCCTTCGGCTGCTGGAGAACTTCGTGAATTGCGCCCGAGCCGCGGCCGACGCATGAGATGCAGCTCTACCCGGCCATCGACCTGAGAGGCGGGCGCTGCGTGCGGCTCTACCAGGGGTCGTACGACGCCGAGACCGCCTACTCCGACGACCCGGTGGGCCAGGCCCGGCAGTTCGCCGACGCGGGGGCGTCGTGGCTGCATGTCGTGGACCTGGACGCGGCCCGCACCGGCGAGCCGGCAAATCTGCCGGTGATCTCCGCCATTGCCGATGCAGTGCCGATCCCCGTGCAAACCGGCGGCGGGATCCGCAGCCTGGATGCGGCCGCCGCGCTGGCCGACGCCGGCGCGGCCCGGGTGGTTCTCGGCACCGCGGCGGTGGAGAACCCCGAGTTGGTGGCGCAGGTGGCCGCTCGCCAGCCGGTGGCCGTGGGGCTGGATGCCCGGGGCCGGGCGGTGGCCACCCACGGGTGGCAGCGGGGGGGCGGGGGAGACCTGCTGGAGCTGGCCGCCAGATTCGAGTCGTCGGGGGCCGAGGCGGTGGTGGTCACTGAGATCAGCCGGGACGGCACCATGAGCGGACCGGATATCGACGGCCTGCGGGCGGTGCTCGCTGCCACCGGCCTGGCGGTGATCGCATCGGGCGGAGTGGCCGCAGTCGAGGACCTGACCGAGCTGGCTGCCCTCGGCGATGATCGCCGAGGGCTGGCCGGGGTGATCGTGGGACGAGCGCTCTACGAAGGGCGCTTCACAGTGGATCAGGCTTTGGAGGCGCTGGCCTCATGAGCGCGTCGACCGCGGTGCCCGGCAACGCCCGGATCATCCCCTGCCTGGACGTCGACGCCGGCCGGGTCGTCAAAGGGATCAACTTCGTGGATCTGGCCGACGCCGGCGATCCGGTGGAGCTGGCCTCCCGCTACGACCAGCAGGGGGCCGACGAAGTGGTGTTCTTGGATATCACCGCGTCGTCGGATCGGCGGGAGACCACCGTGGACCTGGTACACCGCACGGCGGAGGAGGTGTTCATCCCCTTCACCATCGGCGGGGGCATACGCACGGTGGACGACGCCCGCCGCCTGTTGCGGGCCGGGGCCGACAAGGTATCGGTCAACACCGCCGCGGTGAACCGTCCCGAGCTGGTGGCTGAGATCGCCGACGAGTTCGGCAGCCAGTGCGTGGTGGCCTCTATCGACGTCCGGCGATCCGGCGTCGCGCTCTCGGGCGGAAAGCCCTCCATGGACGTCCGGCGCACCGGCGGGGGCGCCTTCCCCTTTGAGGTGTACACCCACGGGGGCCGCGCCCCTACCGGCATCGATGCCGTCGAGTACGCCATCCGGATAACCGAGCTGGGGGCCGGGGAGATACTTCTCACCTCCATGGACCGCGACGGCACCCGCGACGGCTTCGATCTCGAGCTGACCCGGACGATTGTGGAGGCAGTGAGCGTCCCGGTGATCGCCAGCGGGGGAGTGGGCACCCTCGACCACCTGGTGGAAGGGGTCCTCGAAGGCCGGGCCGACGCCGTGCTGGCCGCCTCCGTCTTCCACTTCGGCGAGCACACCGTAGCCGAGGCCAAAGACTACATGGCCGCCGCCGGCATTCCCGTCCGCCCCGCCAGCGCCTGACTCGCCCCCCGGCTGCAGAGCGGACAGGACGAAGGGGTGCTGGCCGTCGACGCGGCCTCGGCGGGCCCGAAGTCGTCGCTCATATGCCGTTCACGGTAGCGTTGTCACCCCATGTCCAAGCCTGCAAGCGCCGCTCGCAAGTTCTCGCCCGCGGCCAAGCTCCCCATCAAGATGCTCAACGACCGCATCCTGGTGCAGATGGACTCCCCCGAGGGTGAGCGCCGTTCCACGGGGGGCATTCTCATTCCGGCCACCGCCCAGGTGGGCAAGCGCCTGGCATGGGCTGAGGCCATTGCGGTGGGCCCCAACGTCCGCACCGTCGAAGCCGGCGACCAGGTGTTGTTCAACCCCGAGGACCGCTACGAGGTGGAGGTCCAGGGCGCCGACTACCTCATACTGCGGGAGCGGGATATCCACGCAGTGGCCGCTCCCCGCCTCGACGAGACGAGCACCGGCCTGTACCTCTGATCTCGGGAAAAGACTCTGCTCGGGCCAGGGCCTGCCCCTACGATGGGCCGATGCCGCGGATCACGCCGATAGAAGCCGCTCCGGGAGCGCTGGATCAGGTGGCGTTCAACGCCGATGGGCTGGTGCCCGCCATCGTGCAGGAGCACGAGGGGGGACGGGTGTTGATGATGGCGTGGATGAACCGGGAGTCGCTGGAGCGCACCCTGCAAACCGGGCGCACCTGGTTTTGGAGCCGCTCTCGGCAGGAGTACTGGTGCAAAGGGGAGACCTCCGGCGACCGCCAATACCTACGGGAGGCGTACTACGACTGCGATGGCGACACCCTGCTTCTCGCCGTGGAGCAGGAGGGCCGGGGGGCGTGCCACACCGGGGAGTACTCCTGCTTCTTCCGCTCGTTCGACGAGCCGTTGCCGCCGTCGGCTTGATCGGGCCGAGGTGTCCGTTGTCAGCCCTGGTCGCCGGGAGTTCCACCGGCTAGCCGCCGAATGGACTGTGGTGCCGGTTTGGCGGGAGCTGGTGGCCGATCTCACCACACCGGTGGCGGCTTTCGTCCGCACCGTGGGCGATGAGCCCGGTTTCTTGCTGGAGTCGGTGGAGCACGGCGAGCGGTGGAGTCGGTTCTCCTTCATCGGCCGCCGGCCGCTAGCCACTTTGGTGGCCCGCGGCCGCCAGGTATCCGCCACCGGGCAGATTCCCGCCGAAACCCCGCTGGATCAGGGGATCTTGGCCGCTATCGACCATATTCTGGGGCAGTGGCGGTCTCCGGCGATGAGCGAGCTGCCTCCGCTGCACGGCGGCTTGATGGGCTATCTGGGCTACGACGTGGTCCGAGAGGTGGAGCACCTCCCCAATGCGCCGCTCGACGACCAGGGCCTGCCCGATGCCGTGATGTCGGTGATAGGGGAGCTGGCCGTTTTCGACCACTGGCGCCAGCGGGTCACGCTGATCGAGAACGTGATAATCCCCGCCGGAGCGTCCTCCGAGGATGTGGATGAGGCCTATGACAGGGCGATCGCCGCGCTCCAAGAGCTCGCTGACGACGGCGCCAGGCCGCTGGTGGAGCCGTTGCTGGAGCCTCCGGGTCTCGACGAGGAGCTGCCCGAGGTGGTGTCTTCAATGGGCTCGCAGAGCTTTTGCGACGCAGTGGAGGCCGCCAAAGAGCATATCCTCGCCGGCGACATCTTCCAGGTGGTGCTGGCCCAGAGGTACGACTTCGACTTGGAAGCCCAGCCGTTCGATGTGTACCGCTCTC
>JAPOSH010000143.1 GCA_026709815.1 bacterium
CTCGGCGACCATCGACGCCGAGGCTAGGCCTTGGACCGTGGCGTCGATGAGGATGTCGGCGCTGGCCAGCAAATCGGACATGGAGGGGTCGCCGGGATCGCCGACCACCGAGCGCTTGGAGGTGTTGAGGAACTGGAACAGCGGGCCGTCGGTGTCTCTCAGCTCTGCGCCCGACGCCGACCACCGGCGCAAGGGCTCGCCCCCGTGGGGCTCGACTTTGATCACGTCGGCCCCGGCGTCGGCCAGCAGCTTTCCCGCATAGGAGGCGGCGATTCCCCCGCCCACCTCGATGGCTCGGAGGTGCTGCAGGATCATCGGCAGCCGGAGATGTCGGCAGGTGGCATTGTCCGAGAGGTTAGCGAAGGGCGGGTTTGCCCCGGCCAGGCCAGGGCTGCGCCGGCCCGCTACTATCCGACTCGGTAGGGCCGCGTGAGAAAAGGTGACGGCATGGCGACAGTACCGCTGCACGAGGAGATCGAGCCCCTCAAGGACATGATTCCCATCGGGGTGATCAACGCCGAGACGCTGCCGTTGCTGAGAGGGGAAGGGGGATTCGGCGAGCCTCCCGAGCTGAGCGACGCGGTGTCGCGCACTGACCATGTGGTGGATGAGGCCACCGGCGCGATGGTGCGGGTACACCGGCCGGTGGGGCTGCAGGGTGCGCTGCCGTGCGTCTATTCGATTCACGGCGGGGGCTACATCGGCGGCAGCTACGACATGGACGACCAGAAGTTCGACCGGTGGTGCCCGGAATATGGGATTGTCGGGGTGTCGGTGGAGTACCGGGTAGCGCCGGAAACTCCCTACCCGGGGCCGCTCGACGACTGCTACGCGGGGCTGAAGTGGACCCATGACCAGGCGGCGGAGATCGGCATAGACCCCGACAAGATCGGAATCACCGGGACCAGCGCCGGCGGGGGATTATGCGCCGCGCTGGCGTTGCTGGCCCGTGACCGGGGCGAGATCCCGGTGCAGTTCCAGCTCTTGGACTGCCCGATGCTCGACGACCGCCAGATCACGTCGTCGAGCCAGCTCGACGACCTGCTGATCTGGAAGAAGGAGTCCAACACGTTCGGATGGCAGAGCTATCTGGGCGACCTTTACGGCACCGACGATGTGCCCCCTACCGCGGCCCCGGCCCGGGCCGAAGACCTCTCGGGTCTGCCGGAGGCCTACGTGTGCGTCGGCGGCGCCGACGGCTTCCGAGACGAGGACATCACCTATGCCATGCGCCTCTACGGCGCCGGCGTCCCCACCGAACTCCACGTCTACCCCGGCGCCCCCCACGGCATCGGCCTGTTCTCCCACCTCGAAGTGGCCCAGCGCTACTCCGCCGACCAAGAAGACTGGCTCCGCCGCCAGCTGGCCCGGCTGGGATAGGCCCGGGCATAAGAACAAGTGACAACTCAAAGGAGAGTCCCATGACCGAGAGCGCCAGCCAGTGCCCGTTTCCGGGCGCTAACACCGCCAAGGGCACGTCGGCCACCGAGCAGTGGTGGCCTGAGCAGCTCAACCTGAAGATCCTGCATCAGCATTCCCCTGAGGCCGATCCGATGGGAGGGGGTTTCGACTACGCCGCCGAGTTCGAGTCGCTCGACTTGGCCGCCGTCAAACAAGACCTCGCCGACGTGCTGATGGACTCCAAGGAATGGTGGCCCGCCGACTACGGCCACTACGGGCCGCTGATGATCCGGCTCACCTGGCATGCGGCGGGCACTTACCGCATCGGCGACGGGCGCGGCGGCGGAGGCACCGGCGCGCAGCGGTTCGCCCCGCTGAACAGCTGGCCCGACAACGCCAGCTTGGACAAGGCCCGCCGGCTGCTGTGGCCGGTGAAGCAGAAGTACGGGCGCAAGCTCTCCTGGGCCGACCTGCTGATTCTGGCCGGCAACGTGGCCCTGGAGTCGATGGGGCTCAAGACCTTCGGCTTCGGCGGCGGGCGCCCCGACATCTGGGCCCCTGAGGAGGACGTCTACTGGGGTTCGGAGGGCGAATGGCTGGGCGACGAGCGCTATAGCGGAGAACGAGACCTGGAGACTCCGCTGGGCGCGGTGCAGATGGGCCTCATCTACGTCAACCCCGAGGGCCCCAACGCCAATCCCGACCCCGTTGCCGCGGGCATCGACATCCGGGAGACCTTCGGCCGCATGGCCATGGACGATGAGGAGACGGTGGCTCTGATAGCCGGCGGCCACACCTTCGGCAAGGCCCACGGGGCCGCTCCCGACACCTATGTGGGGGACGATCCCGAAGCGGCCGGCATCGAAGAGCAGGGACTGGGGTGGAGGAACACCTTCGGGACCGGCGTGGGCGGCGACGCCATCACCAGCGGGCTCGAAGGGGCCTGGACCAACGATCCCGTCCAGTGGGACAACGGCTTCTTTGACAACCTGTTCGGCTACGAGTGGGAGCTGACCCGCAGCCCCGCCGGCGCGCAGCAGTGGCGTCCGACCAACCGGGCCGCCGACGACACCGTTCCCGATGCCCACGATCCCGCCAAGCGGGTGGCGCCGATGATGCTGACCACGGACCTGGCGCTGCGATTCGACCCGATCTACGAGCCGATCTCGCGTCGGTTCCACGAGAACCCCGAGGAGTTGGCCGACGCCTTCGCCCGGGCCTGGTTCAAGCTCACCCACCGCGACATGGGCCCGGTGGCCCGCTACCTGGGCCCCGAGGTCCCCGATGAGGAGCTGATCTGGCAAGACCCGGTTCCCGCGGCGACGGGCGAGCTGATCGGCGACGCCCACATCGCCGATCTGAAGGCCGCAATACTGGGCTCGGGCCTGTCGGTGTCGCAGCTGGCCGCCGCGGCGTGGGCCTCAGCCTCCACGTTCAGAGGCACCGACATGCGAGGCGGGGCCAACGGCGCCCGCATCCGGCTGGTGCCGCAAAACGGCTGGGACGTCAACGTCGCCGCCGGTGTGGCCGACGTGGTCTCGGCGCTCGAACAGATACAGTCCGACTTCAACGCCCGGGGAGGCCCGCAGGTCTCGCTGGCGGACTTGATCGTGCTCGGCGGGTGCGCAGCCGTGGAGAAAGCGGCCGGCGACGCCGGCCACGATGTTGCCGTGTCGTTTTCGCCGGGCCGCACCGACGCCTCCCAAGCGCAGACCGACGTGGAGAGCTTCGCGGTGCTTGAGCCCACCGCCGACGGTTTCCGCAACTACCTGGCCGACTTCCACAAGCGGCCAGCCGAAGAACTGCTGGTGGACAAGGCGTTCCTGCTCAGCCTGACCGCCCCGGAGATGACGGTGCTGGTTGGCGGGATGCGGGCGTTGGACGCCAACGTCGGGCAGGCCCAGCATGGCGTGCTTACCGAGCGGCCGGGCATCTTGACCAACGACTTCTTCACCAACTTGTTGACCATGGACACGCAGTGGCGGGCATCCGTCGACCAAGCCGGGGTCTACGAGGGGCGCGACCGGGGTACCGGAGAGCTCCGCTGGACCGCCACCGCCGCCGATCTGGTGTTCGGCTCCAACTCCCAGCTCCGGGCCATCGCCGAGGTGTACGGCTGCGACGACGGTGAGGAGAAGTTCGTCAACGACTTCGCCGCCGCTTGGTCCAAAGTCATGAACCTCGACCGGTTCGACCTGACCTGAGGGTGGCTCGGGCCGCGGTGCCAGTCGACGCGAGGAGATGCAGATGAGCGATCGTTCAGGTTTGGCGTGGGAGGAGCTCGTCGGGCTGATGGGGGACATCGAGCGCGAATGGCAACGCGAAGCTCGGGCCATGCCGGAGCTTGCCGACCGGGCCGAGGCCCGGCTCTTCGCCCTCAACGCCTTGCAGCACGCTCTGGAGTTCTGGTCGCAGGCCGATCCGGCCCGACCGTGGTTCTACCGGTGGTTCTCGCCCACCAAGAAGCTGTTGGGGGACAACCCCGATGCCATCTACTACGGGACGGTGATCGATCCCGAACGCGACTATGTGGTCCGGGGCAACCTGGCCGGGGCGGTTTACACCTCCTTCACGGTGGAGCAGGGAACCGCCGGGGGTGCGATGTCAACCGAGCTGGGAGCCACGCTCAACGACGACGAGATCCAGGTCAACTCGGACGGGAGCTACGAGCTGCGCCTCAGTCAGAGTCCTCAGCCCGGCAACTGGCTGGCGCTCACGCCTGAGTCCGGCAGCATCACCACACGGCACTACTTCGAGTGGGACCGGCCGGCGGCCACCGACCCGAACATGCACGTTCCGCTGTCCATCGAGCCGACGGTCGACCCCGGACCGCCGCCCATTCCCGACGACGAGGCTTGCGCGCAGATTCTCCGGCGGGTGATCACCTTCCTTCGCAGCGTCACCGTTGACTCGCCTGTTGGCCCCGGCGACCAAAGGCCCGCATGGATTTCCTCAGAGCCCAACCGCTTCACCAACCCGCCGCTGGACGAGGGCAATCGAGGTATCGGCTATGCCGCAGCCGACAACGCTTACCGCGCCACCCGCTATCAGCTCGGGCCCGATGAGGCGCTGGAGATCCGCGGCCGGTTCACGCGCTGCCGCTTCGCCAACGTGGTGCTCAACAACCGCTTTCTCCAGACTCCGCCCTACAGGCAGCGCCGAGTGTCGCTGAACCGGCGCCAGACGGCACTGGAGCCCGACGGCTCGTTCCGCATCATCCTGGCCCACCGCGACCCCGGCGTCCCCAACTGGCTGGACACCGCCGGCGCTCCCGCCGGCACGGTTTTCTGGCGCTACCTGCTCCCCACCGAGCAACCCGGCCAGCTCGAGACCCAGGTGCTCCCTGTCGACGCCATTGCTTGACCGCTCCACCCGTTGAAGCCGACCCGCCAGGAGGCGACCCGCTCGGGCAGTTCAGTGTTCGTGAGCTTCCCCCTTGATCGTGGAGGGGTTGGTTGTGGGGGTTGGGGGTGTGTTCGTGTTCTGTGGGTGGGGTCATGCCGATGGCGGGGTGGAGGCGTTGGCGGTTGTGATTCACCCTGGGTTTTGAGGTTCCCCTCTTTTCGTGGGGGCATGCTCTATAGGGAGGAGCTGTG
>JAPOSH010000092.1:0-4616 GCA_026709815.1 bacterium
CGAACAGGATGCCCCGGTTGGCCAGCACCTTGTGCATCGAGCTGAAGAAGCCGTCGGGCGGGGTGGCGAACCCGCCCACTCCTTGAATGGGCTCGGCGATGAGGCAGGCCGCCTCCCCGGTGGTCATCATGTCGATCACCTGACGGAGGTCGTCGGTGCATGCCGCGGTGAACTCGTCATCGTTGAGGTGCCGAAAGGGGCTGCGCAGCTTGTAGGCCCCGTGGACGAAGTGAACCGACAAGCCCGACAGCGCGGTGGACGACCACGAGGAGTGCGAGGTGATGGCCTGGGTGGTGAACGAGCGCCCGTGGTAGCCGTTGCGCATGGCCAGCACCTCGTTGGACTTGCGGTAGCTGGTAGCCAACAACATGGCGGTGTCGTTGGCCTCGCTTCCCGAGGTGGTGAAGAACACCCGGGCATCGACGATGCCGCTGACGGCTGCGATCTCCTCGGCCAGCTCGATCATCGGCTCGCACAGGTACAGCGTGGAGGTGTGCAGCACCTTGGACGCCTGCTCCCCGATGGCCGCGGTGACTGCGGGGTTGTTGTGGCCCACCATGGTGGTGAGCACGCCGCCGAAGAAGTCCAGGTAGCGGTTGCCCTCCACGTCCCACACATAGCTGCCCTGGCCGCTCTCGATGCTGATGGGCTCGGCGTACAGCGGCTTGAGGTAGGAGGGCAGGACCGCCTGGTAGCGGTGATGGAGGTCGGCGTTGGTGGTCAAAGCAGCGGGCTTGTGGAGAAGTCGGCGTTGGTGGTCACGGCTCTTTGCTCATGCCTCGGTGAGAGGCCCGTACATGTCGGGGCGCCGGTCGCGGTAGAAGGCCCACTGGGCGCGCGCCTCGTCAATCATCGCCATGTCGAGGTCGCGGATCACCAGCTCCTCTTGTTGGTCTGACGCCGGATCGTCCACGAACTGGCCGTGGGGACTGGCGAAGTACGAGGTGCCGTAGAAGTCGTTGTCGCCCAGCGGCTCCACTCCCACCCGGTTGATGGCCCCGACGAAGTACATGTTGGCCGCCGCTGACGCCGTCTGCTCCAGCTTCCACAGGTACGACGACAGGCCCCGGCTGGTGGCCGAGGGGTTGAACACCAGCTGGGCGCCGTTGAGGCCCAGGGCCCGCCACCCCTCGGGAAAGTGGCGGTCGTAGCAGATGTAGACCCCGACCCGGCCCACCGCAGTGTCGAACACCGGGAAGCCGAGGTTGCCGGGGCGGAAGTAGAACTTCTCCAAGAAGCCCTTCACCTGGGGTATGTGGGTCTTGCGGTACTTGCCGAGGTAACGGCCGTCGGCGTCGATGACCGCGGCGGTGTTGTACAGGACTCCGGGCTGCTCCTGCTCGTACATCGGCAGCACCAGCACCATGGCGTGCTTGGCGGCGATCTCTTGGAACCGCTTGGTGGTGGGGCCGTCGGGGATGGCCTCGGCGTAGCTGTAGTACTCGGCCTCCTGCACCTGGCAGAAGTAGGGGCCGTAGAAGAGCTCCTGGAAGCACATCACCCGGGTTCCGGCGGCAGCAGCCTCGGCCACGTACTTCTCGTGTCGCTCGATCATCGACTCCTGGTCGCCGGTCCACGCCACTTGCACGATTGCTGCCCTGATGATCTGGGTCACAGGAGGCCTCCCGAGTTCGTTGTCGGAGCGCAAGCAGGGGCCAAATGCCCCACTGCACTGACTCAAGCAATAAGCCTCCGAGTATTGCCGATGAGGACCCCCTCGCGCTAAAGCCTCCTACTCTGCCTGATTCCCCCAGGGTGAATCAGCCTCCTACATGCCGGGCATAATATCCGACATATCAATAGACATTATACTAGACATTAAGTATCCTTCGTGCATGTCGCGCAGGAGTCAACCGTGAGTGCTGCCATTGCTAGCCGCCTGCAGGTTCTGCAAGACCATGCTGACTTGACACAAGACCAGGTCGGCCAGATCGTGGGCGCTTCTGCTCGCACGGTGAGCCGGTGGGAGCGCGGCCATGCCGCGCCACAGCCGGGTTCTCGCCAGCGTCTGATCGAACTCGCGTATGTCGCCGAAACACTGGCGGGGGTACTGAAGCCGGAAGAGCGAAACCTTTGGATCTTCACGCCGAACCGTCTCCTAGATCACGACAGCCCAGCGGACCGCATCGCGAGCGGCGACTACCGGTCGGTCGTCGCGCTGATCGAGGCTTTGGCCGACGGCATCGTGGTCTGAGGTGCCAAGCGAAGCCGAACTGCTCTCTGCGATCGTTGGGCTGACGCCAGCTGACCTCATAGACAAGAGTTGGACGTCGTGCCAGGTGGTCGGGGAAGCCACCGATGAGCTGGGCTACGCGGTCACGGGTCACTCGATCTTCGTAGACGAGATCGGCAACGGTCTCGGGCGCGCCCCTTTAACCTGGATCCACCGGTGTGAATCACTCAGCTCCCAACTGTCGCGAAGAGTCAGAAACACCTCATTCAGCACCTTCTTGGAGTGAGATGCCGAGCGTGGGTGCTGGTTGGGGTTGTGGCCTCCAGTTGGGTTCGGACAGGTGGAGGCTCCGGTCGGGTTCCAGCAGGGCGATTCGGTTGCCCACCATTATGGCTTCAACGTTGTAGCCCGATACCGGAGACAGGCCGAGCAGCTCCCAGACACGGGTGCGGGGATGGAACCTCAACAGCAAAGAGTCTGAGGCAACCAAGCCCGTGCCCAGGTGGCCGGTGGAGACGATGAGTTCAGCTCCAGTCCAGATAAGAGTCTGGCTGCCCAAGTTGCCCTCGAAGCTCTCCGGTTCGGGGAGGGCGTCGGGCATCGCGGTCCAAGTGTTCGCAGACGGGTCGTAGGCCGAGCCGACGGCGCGCTGCGAATAGTCGTTTGACCCGGAGGCAGGAAGGCCGCCCCACAAGATCAGCTCTTCACCGGTCCAGGCGACATCGGGCATCGCCGGCCAAGCCGGCGGCTCGGGCAGCTGCCGCCATGTGTTCCCGCCGGGGTCAAAGGCAAGCCCCCGGCGTAGTGCTGGTGAGAGGGATGTCGGCCACACGATCAACTCGGTGCCGGTCCAGGCGACCTCTGGGCGGCGCCCGAAGTTGCCTAGACGCGCCGGAAGCGGTGCCGCAAGTTCCCACTCCTCGATTCCCGGTTTATAGATCGCGACCCCCTCGCTGCTCGCCACCAGCATCTCAGCGCCCGTCCAGACTGCTTCAGCGCCAAACGCGCTAGTAGTCGGCGCGTCAGCGAGCCGGAGCCACGTATCTGATAACGGGGTGTAAGCAAAAGTTGACGAGGAGCGTTGGCCACAGCACACGATCACCTCGTTGCCCGTCCACACACTTGCTGCGCCCCACTGAGCAGGCCCCGGCATAACGGCAAGGCGCCGCCAACCACCGGTTTCGGGGTCATAGGCCGCCCCCAATCGACTCCTCCCACCTGCCTGCAATGCGTTCTGGTCGTCGCCCCACATCAATATCTCACTGCCGGTCCACTCCATCACCACACGCGCATCCCCAACAAAATCTGGCAAACCAATCTCTGACCAGCCCGCAACCGGCAATAGCTCTGAGCCAGAAATCGCCGATGTTCTGACATCGCTATTGGGTTCAGTAGTGCTAGCGGAAAAGCTTATCAACGTTAGAGATGCATCGCGGCTATTACCGGGTCCCGAACAGCTAAAAAGAACACCGGCCGAACCAACTACTGTAGCAAAAATGAACACCTGCAAATAACATTTGAACGAATCGAAATGCTTAGCAAGTTTCGAGTTGGCTGACGACAGGGGCTGCACTCCCATGTTGATTAATCGAATCCATTATTTACTTTACAAAAAAACAAGTCGGTGCCTTGGCGGAGCGGGGGGCTACCGGGTGCCGCGCACCAGTCGGCCGGGGCGGGCGCCGGTGTCGGCGCCGTGGCGGCGGGTCAGCGCGCCGGCCACCACGGTGGCCACATAGCCGTCGGCCTGCTGGTCGAGGCGGCGGCCGCCGGCGGGCAGGTCGTACACCACCCGAGGGGAGCGCAGGGTCAGGGCCCCGTGGTCGATCACGTTGATGTCGGCCCGCTTGCCCGCCTCCAGGGTTCCCCGGTCGCCGAGCCCGTACAGCGAGGCGGTGTCGCAGGTCTGCTTCTTCACCACCCACTCCAGGGGGAGCTGCTCGCCCCGGCTGCGGTCCCTGGTCCAGTGGGTGAGCATGAAGGTGGGGATGGAGGCGTCGCAGATCATCCCGCAGTGGGCCCCGCCGTCGGACAGGCCCGACACCCCGGCGGGATGCAGCAGCTGCTCGCGGATCACGTCGTGGTTCTGCTCGCAGTAGTTGAACATGGGCAGCATCATCAGCGCGTGCCCGTCGTCTTCGAGGCACAGGTCGTACAGCATCTCCAGCGGCGCTGCCCCCCGGGCCTCGGCCATGGCCGCCACCGTGCGGTCGCCGGTGGGCTCGTAGTCGGGCGGGTCGCCGATCACGTAGAGCTTGTGGGTCATCGACGCCACCATGGCCGGCATCTGGTCGAACAAGACGGCTGGATCGGAAGGCAGGTCGTCCTCGCCCAAGATCGCGGCCCGAACCGAGGGTTTGCGCAGCTCGGCCACCAGCTCGCCGAAGGGCAGATGGGCAAGCGAGGCGAAGGTGGGCCGCTTGGCGAAGGCGAGGTTGGTCTG
>JAPOSH010000092.1:4626-4911 GCA_026709815.1 bacterium
GTTGGTCTGAAGGCCGATCAGCATTCCGAACGGACGGCCCGCGACCTGGGGGTACACCCGAGCCCCGTCGTCAACGGCCCGCAGCGACTCGTCCAGCATCTCCCGCCACAAGTCGGGAGCGGCCTCCACCTGCAAAAGAGCGAACGACACCGGCACGTTGAAGCGGGCCGACAGGCGCCGCATCCAGTCCATCTCCTTGGGCGGGGACACCAAGTCGAGGCCCGCGGCCCCGGCCGGGGCCAGCTCGAACACCCCGGCGCCGGCGTCGGCCAGCGCTCGGCCCAG
>JAPOSH010000014.1 GCA_026709815.1 bacterium
TCGGTCAGCACCTCCTCCAGCGCCGAGACCTTTTTGGTGGGGTGGGGGTCGATGGGGATGCCCCGGCCGTTGTCACCCACCTCGACTGACCCGTCGGCGTGCAGGGTGACGTCGATGCGGGTGGCGAATCCGGCCCCGGCCTCGTCCACGCCGTTGTCGATCAGCTCCCATACCAAATGCATGAGGCCGTCGCTTCCGGTGCCCCCGATGTACATGCCGGGGCGTTTGCGGACTGCCTCCAGCCCTTCCAACGTGACGATGTCGGCCGCTTCATAGCTGCCGTTGCCCCCACCCTCGGAGGGCGGGGCGAACAAGTCAGCGCTTCGGCTCGGGGGCGGGGCGGTCTTGGTCACCATCGGGAGGCGCCTACCCTCTTGACCACTGCGCGCCCGAGGTCGTCATCGGCCAGCGGGAACGGCACTGGGGCCTTGGCCGGTTTCCCGTCATCTTCCACCTCGGCCAGAAGGTCGGCAACCGGCGCCACCGCGGCCATGGCCAGCGGGTCTGCACCGCCCAGCAGCGTGCCGATCCCGTCTCGCCCGGTGACCGGTATATCGGTCACCGGGATGATGCCCGCGGCGCCCCCGGCGTCCACTGTGATCACCGCGGCGTCGCCGACCACGCCGCCGGCGGCGATGATGCGGTCGTCGCTTTTGAGCTTCATGCCTCTGACCCCCGATGCCCCCCGCCCCTGCACGGAGACCGACTGGACTGAGGTTCGCAGCGCCCGACCCCAGAGGCTGACCAGAACCATTTCGGCGGCCGCCGGAGCGATGAACGCGGCCACCACCTTGTCGTTGGGCTTCAGCTTGATGATCTGCTTGGCCGCCCGCCCCTTGCAGGCCTCGGACAAGTCGACCCGCTTGACCGTTCCGCCGGCGGTGACCAGCACCAGCGGATCGCTGCCGGGCAGCACTACGGTGAGTACTGTCTCGCTGCGGATGGCCCCGAACACTTCCGGCGCCCCGGCGCCCCGGCTGCGCCCGGACACCTCGGGAATAGACGAAACCGCCGCCGCGAGCGTCCGGCCGGCCGAGGTGACGGCCAGCACTGTGTCGGCGAGGTCGGCCTCCAACGATGCGGCCAGCACGTCGTGGCGTCCGAACTGAGATCGCCGCCGTCCTCCAGCTGGCGCCCGGCCCGCGATGCCGGTGGTGGACAAGGTCACCACCTGTGGCCCCTCGGTCTCGGGGGCCAGCTCAATCACCGGAGTGGCCTCATAGGCCGGGGCGTCAAGGTGGGATACGATCTCGGTTCGGCGGTCCCGGCCGAATCTCTCCACCAGCTCGTCCAGCTCTCTCATCACCGTAGTGCGCTGACGCTGCTCTGAGCCCAGCAGCCTTTGCAGGTCGGCTATCAGGGCGATCAGCCCGTCTCGCTCGTGGATGATCTTCTGCTTCTCCAGCGCGGTAAGCCGCCGAAGCTGCATGTCCAGGATGTGGGCGGCTTGAATCTCGGTCAGGTCCAGGGCGTCTTGCAGCCGCTGCCGGGCTTCGGCAGCGTCGTCGGAACCTCGGATGATGGCCACCACCTCGTCGATGTTGTCCAGCGCGGTGATCAAACCCTCGAGGATGTGGCGTCGATCTCGGGCCCGGCCCAGGCGGTGACCGGTGCGGCGCACCACCACATCGAGGCGGTGGTCGATGTAGTGGCGGCACAAGTCGTAGAGGCCCGCGGTGGTGGGGATGCCGTTCACCAGCACCACGTTGTTGACGGCGAAGGTCTCCTCCAGAGGAGTGAGCCGGAACAGGTCGTGGTACAGCTTCTCGGGCGCGACATGGGGCTCGCACTCGATGAGAATGCGCAGTCCGTGGTGGCGGTCGGAGAGGTTGCGGGCGTCGTGGACACCGGCCAGCTTGCCCTCGACGACCAGGTCGTTGATGCGCTTGACCACTTTTTCGGGCCCGACCATGTAGGGCAGTTCGGTGACCTCGATGCCCTGGCGGCTGCGGGTGAGCTTGACCGGCGTCATCTTGGCCTGGATGCGGATTGAGCCTCGTCCCGTCTCGCAGATCTGGCGCAGTGCGCCCACTTCGGTGTCGATGACCATGCCCCCCGTGGGGAAGTCGGGGCCGGGCATCGCCTTCAGCAGCTCGTCGGCGGTGGGCCTGGGCCGCCTCCTGGTCATCACCAGCCTGATGGCCTCGGCGACCTCCCGCAGGTTGTGGGGGGCCATGTTGGTGGCCATGCCCACCGCGATGCCGGTGGCGCCGTTCACCAGCAGGTTGGGCAGCTTCGCCGGCAGGCACTCGGGCTCGGTGCTCTCGCCGTCGTAGGTGGACCGGTGGTCCACGGTGTCCTCGTCGATCTCGGCCAGCATCTCCATGGCGGCCTCAGCCAGGCGGCACTCGGTGTAGCGGGGGGCGGCCGGGGGGTCGTCGAGAGTGCCGAAGTTGCCGTGGGGATCGATCAAGGTGACGGGCCGGGAGAACGCCTGGCCCAGCCGGACGAGGGCGTCGTAGATGGCGGCATCGCCGTGGGGGTGGTACTTGCCCATGGTGTCGCCCACCACCCGGGCGCTCTTGCGGTGGGGCCCGTCAGGGCGGATTCCCATGTTGAGCATGGAGTAGAGGATGCGGCGCTGCACCGGCTTCAGGCCGTCACGGGCGTCGGGAATCGCCCGGGAGGTGATCACCGACAAGGAGTAGGCCAAAAACGACTCCGACATCTCCTCGGCCACTGGGACAGGCACGATTTCGCGGGCAAAGTCACCATTGGCGCCGCCATTGTCCGGCGCGCTGTCGAATGTGAGCTGTGATGGTGAGGGCATGATTGTCAGGGCATGATTGTCTTGGCGGGTTCTGGAGCGGGGGGAAATCATCCCCGGTTAGACGGTACCCGTCAGATGCGACAATTCGACGGCAATCGCCTGCCGGGCGTCAGACCGCTGGCGTCAGATCTTGTGGGTGCGGGCGCGGCTGAGGCGGATGGTCTGGCCAAAGGAGAGGGCGGCGGCCCGCAGCGCCTTGATGCCCAGGATCGACGCCACGCCGGTGGTGCGCACATCATGGGCTACCGGCACTTCGGCCAGGCGGGCGCCGGATCGGGCCAGCATTCCCGAAATCGCCACATTGGGCGCAAAAGTGTCGTCGGGAATCAACGCCAGCAGCGGCGCCAGCGCACTCGAGCGCATCAGCCGGTAGGGGCAGTTCACGTCGGTCAAGCGGCAGCCGAACGCCGCCCGGGCGGTGAGCCGGGTGAGGAGGGTGATGGCCCGCCGGCCCCGAGACTGGCGGCGGCCGGTGCGAATGCCGATCACCGCGTCAGCGTTGCGTCGAAGCTCCCACAGCCGGGCGAAGCCGGCGGCGGGCATCTCGCCGTCGGAATCGGTTTGGAACACCCAGTCGGCGGCTTTTGTCCCCCGCCGGTAACCCCGCAATACGGTCGGCCCGTGGCCGCGGTTGGGCGTCACGTCCACCACGAGGCGCCGGTGGCGGGAAGCCACGGCCCGGAGCACCTGCTCGCTGGCGTCGGTGGCCCCGTCCACGATGGCCACCAGCTCGTAGTCGATCCCCAGCCCGTCGAGCGCCTCAAGCCAGGCTGCGGCCACCTCGCCGACGATCTCCTCCTCGTTGTACACCGGCATGACCGCGCACAACTCGATGCGGCTGGCCGAAGTGCCGGCGGCTGCGGCGAGGTCGGTCACTCTTGGGGGCTCTGAGCCAAAAGCTCTGCTTCCTTCTCCGCCAGGACGGCGCCGCTCAGGTCGTAGCGGAGGGCGGCGGTATTGGGCGCTGGACCATCCCAGCCCGGCAGCAGACCCCGCTCGTGGCAGAAGAACTGGGCTTCTATGTTGGCACCGTTCAACTCACGGGCACCGTCATCGGTGGCCAGCCAGGCCACCACCGCGCCGATCACATCGGCGGGCTGACCAGTGTCATCGAAGCCGAACTGGGCCATGTCCTGGGCGATGCGCTCGGTGGAGATATAGCCGGGCTGCACGTTGAAGGCATTGATGCCGTCGTCGCCGTGCTCCACGGCCAAAAACCCGGCTACCCGGTGAAAAGCGCCCTTGCTGATGCCGTAGCCCATGCCCCAGCCCCCGTCGCCCGCCGCTTTGGTGGGGTCGGCGTAGCCCGACGCCGAGGTGATGTTCACGATGGTGCCGGCGCCCCGAGCGATCATCTGGGGCATCAATGCCTTGGCGAGCACCAGCGGGGCCAGGCAGTTGGCCTTCAGATGGCGGTCGAGGAGCTCGATGGGCGTGTCCAGCAACCGGTCCATGTGGCCGGGGCCAATGTAGCGGCCGTTGTTGACCAGCACGTCCACCCGACCCCAGCGTTCCAGCACTGTGGTGGCCGCGGCATCCAAGGAGTCGAAGTCGAGCAGGTCGGCGCCCACGATCAGCGCCTCGCCTCCCGCCTCGGCCACCAGTGCGGCGGTCTTCGACAAGCTGCCGGGCAGCGGCGACGTGTCCGACCGCTGCACCGTTGAGGAGTGCTCCCGCCGCTCGCCCTCCTGCACGGTGCGGGCCGACACGGCCACATCGAACCCGGCCCGGGCCAGATGTACCGAGCAGGACTTGCCGATCCCCCGGCTGGCTCCGGTCACAAACGCTACTGGCCGATTCCCCATGCCGACATTCTGCCCTCTGCGGCTCTCGCGCCGCTCGTCAGACGGGCATGCAGTCGGCCCTCGGCGCCGGATCCACCTGCCCAGATCGCGCCGCTCGTCAGACGGGGGCACCGGCGGCGGCAGCGTGAGTTGGTCACATGTGGCGGATGTCCACGTCGTGCCAGTCGCTGCGCAGTTCGTCGGGCGGATCAGGGAAGGCGCCGCGGGCCCACTGGGGCTTGGCGGTTCGGGCGGTGATGAGCCAGCCGTCCTCGAACCGGGCCACGTCATCGCAGTAGTGCAGGCCCAAGATGAGGTCGTCTGCGCCCGGAGGACTCGGGCGCAGACG
>JAPOSH010000104.1 GCA_026709815.1 bacterium
GCCCGCCTCGTCGTATTGAAAGGGGTCGACCACTTCGCCACCCCCAAGTCCTTCGACTTCATCGACGCCGCCCTGGACTTCTTGGACGCCCGCCCGTTCTGACCCCGAGCCGTTCGACGCCCGCCCGTTCTGATCAGTCTGCTTGTTGTGATCAGCGGAGCTGTTGGGCGGCGGGGGTCAGGGGGGCGGGCAGAAGGGTCTCGCCGGTGAGATGCTGATCGACGGCCGCGGCACAGGCCCGGCCCTCGGCGATGGCCCACACGATGAGGCTCTGACCGCGGCCCATGTCGCCGGCCGCGAACACACCGGGCACGCTGGTCATCCAATCCTCGCCTCGGGCCACGTTGCCCCGATCGGTGATCTCCACCCCCAGGTCGTCGAGCAGGCCGCCGGTCTCGGGGCCGGTGAACCCCAAGGCCAAAAGCACCAGGTCGGCCGCGAACTCGCGCTCGGTGCCCGCAATGGGGTTGAAGCTCATCCGCCCGCCCTCGAAAGACTGCTCCACGTCGATGGTGCGCAGCGCCTCCACCTTGCCGCCCGATCCGGTGAACTCCACCGTGTTGATGGCATAGACCTGCTCGCCTCCCTCCTCGTGAGCCGAAGACGACCGGTGCAGAAGCGGCCAGGTGGGCCACGGGGTGGAGTCAGCCCGCTTGTCGGGCGGCCGGGGCATGATCTCGAACTGGTGGATGGATGCCGCCCCGTGGCGGTGGGCGGTGCCCAGGCAGTCGGCGCCGGTGTCGCCCCCGCCGATGATGATCACATGTCGGCCCGCGGCGGAGAACGGATGCCCGTCCAAGTCGCCCTCCTGCACCCGGTTGGCCGGCGGCAAGTACTCCATGGCCTGATAGATGCCCGCCAACTCACGACCGGGAATGGGCAGGTCGCGCCACCGGGTGGCCCCGCCGGCCAGCACCACTGCGTCGTATCGCCCGGTCAGATCAGCCGCGCTGATGTCGATCCCGACATTCACTCCGGTTCGGAACACCGTGCCCTCGGCCTCCATCTGGGCCAGCCGGCGGTCGAGATGGCGCTTTTCCATCTTGAACTCCGGGATGCCGTAGCGCAACAGCCCGCCAATGCGATCGGCCCGCTCGAACACCACCACCTCGTGGCCGGCGCGGGTGAGCTGCTGGGCCGCGGCCAGCCCCGCCGGACCCGATCCCACCACCGCCACCGAGCAGCCGGTGCGGTCTTCGCAGACCACCGGGGTGATCCACCCCTCCTCCCAGGCCCGGTCCACGATCTCCACCTCCACCTGCTTGATGGTCACCGGGTCCTCGTTGATGCCCAGCACGCAGGCCGCCTCGCACGGCGCAGGGCACAGCCGCCCGGTGAACTCGGGGAAATTGTTGGTGGCGTGCAGCCGCTCTATGGCGTCCCGCCAGTTGTCCCGGTAGACCAGGTCGTTCCAGTCGGGGATCAAGTTGCCCAGAGGGCAGCCGTTGTTGCAGAACGGTATCCCGCAGTCCATGCAGCGCGACGCCTGGGTGCGCACCGACTCGGCGTTGAAATCCTGATAGACCTCGTTCCAGTCTTTGATCCGAACCGGTACCGCCCGGCGCGCCGGCAGCTCTCGACCATGCTTGATGAACCCCCGGACGTCACCCACGGACGGCCTCTCCCCCGGCTGGGACCGGCATCCGGTCGCGGCGGGCTTTCGACCCCGTCCTACCCATGGGCGGACGCCATGATCGCTGCCTCGGCGTCAGTGCCGGTGCGCTCAGCCTCAGCTTGCGCCTGCAGCACCCGCTTGTAATCCCTGGGCATCACCTTGACGAATCGGCGGGCCGCAGCAGGCCAGTCGGCCAAGATCCGCTCGGCCACCGTCGAGCCGGTGTTCTCCATATGCCGGCCGATGATGCGCCGGAGCCACTCCCGATCCCCGCCGTCGGGCGCCTCCAAATCGACCATCTCCCGGTTCACCCTGGGAGCAAACACCCCCTCGGGGTCGTAGACATAGGCGATGCCGCCCGACATGCCGGCCCCGAAGTTCCGCCCGGTGGGCCCGATCACCACGGCCCGGCCGCCGGTCATGTACTCGCAGCCGTGGTCGCCCACACCCTCCACCACCGCGACAGCACCGGAGTTGCGCACGCAGAACCGCTCCCCCACCAACCCCCGCAAGAAGAGCTCTCCCCCGGTGGCGCCGTAGCCGATCACGTTGCCCGCGATCACATTCTGCTCCGGCGCGAATCGGATGCGGTCAAAGGTGGTCACGATGATTCGCCCGCCCGACAGGCCCTTGCCCACATAGTCGTTGGCGTCGCCAGTCAGCTTCAGGGTGATGCCCCGAGGCAGAAACGCCCCGAAGCTGTTCCCGGCCGATCCCGAGAAGCTGATGCGTATGGTGTCGTCGGGCAGACCGCCGGCGCCCCATTTGGATGTCACCTGATGGCCCAGCATGGTGCCTGTCGTGCGGTTCACATTGCGGATGGGCAGGTCGATCTCCACCGGGAGGCCGTCCTGCAGCGCGGGCTGGGCCATGGCGATGAGCTGTTGGTCGAGCGCCCGGTCGAGGCCGTGGTCCTGAGGCTGGGTGCAGTGCCGGCTGGCGCCGGGATCTGTCTTGGGCGCGTACAGGATGGGCGAAAGGTCGAGCCCAGACGCCTTCCAGTGGTCCACTGCGTCGCTCACGTCGAGGCACTCCACCTGACCGACGGCCTCGGCCAGGGTCCGGAACCCCAGCATGGCCAACAGATCGCGCACCTCCTCGGCGATGTACTCCATGAAGTTGATGACGAACTCGGGCTGCCCGGTGAACTTCTTGCGCAGCTCCGGGTCCTGGGTGGCCACCCCCACCGGGCAGGTGTCCAGGTGGCACACCCGCATCATCACGCACCCCATGACCACCAGCGGAGCGGTGGCGAACCCGAACTCCTCGGCGCCCAACAGGGCGGCGATCATCACGTCTCGGCCCGTCTTGAGCTGGCCGTCGGTCTGCACCACGATCCGGTCCCGCAGCCGGTTCAACAGCAGCGTCTGCTGGGTCTCGGCCAAGCCCAGCTCCCAGGGGGTGCCGGCATGCTTGATGGACGTCAGCGGCGAAGCCCCGGTGCCGCCGTCGTGGCCGGAGATGAGCACGACGTCGGCGTGGGCCTTGGACACCCCGGCGGCCACGGTGCCCACTCCCAGCTCCGACACCAGCTTCACGTGGATGCGGGCGGCGGGGTTGGCGTTCTTGAGGTCGTGGATGAGCTGGGCCAGATCCTCGATGGAGTAGATGTCGTGGTGGGGAGGCGGGGAGATGAGGCCCACGCCGGGGGTGGAATGGCGGACCTCGGCGATCCAAGGCCACACCTTGTGGCCGGGAAGCTGGCCGCCCTCGCCCGGTTTGGCCCCCTGGGCCATCTTGATCTGGATGTCGTCGCTGTTCACCAGATACTCGCTGGTCACGCCGAAGCGCCCCGAGGCGGCCTGCTTTATGGCCGAGCGGCGGAGATCGCCGTTGGGGTCGGGCGCATAGCGGCCGGGGTCCTCGCCGCCCTCGCCGGTGTTCGACTTGCCGCCGATGCGGTTCATGGCGATGGCCAGGGTTTCGTGGGCCTCGGCCGAAATCGACCCGTACGACATGGCCCCGGTGGAGAACCGGGTGACGATGCCGGCGACCGGCTCCACTTCATCGATGGGGATCGGCGCCCGCTCCTCGGTGCGGAACCGGAACAGACCGCGCAGGGTGGCCAGCCGCTCCGACTGGGCGTCCACCTTCTCGGTGTACTGTTTGAAGACGTCGTAGCGGCCCTGGCGGGTGGCGTGCTGGAGCTTGAAGACCGTCTCGGGGTTGAACAGGTGGTACTCGCCCTCGCGCCGCCACTGGTACTCCCCTCCCCCCTCCAGGGTGCGGTGGGCCCGCTCGTCGGGGTTCTCGGGAAAGGCCACGCGGTGGCGAAGCCGGACCTCCTCGGCCAGCTGCGAGAAGCCGACGCCGCCCAGGCGGCTGACCGTGCCGGTGAAGCAGTCGCCGATGATGGGCTGCCCGAGGCCGATGGCCTCGAATATCTGCGCCCCCACATACGACTTCACCGTGGATATGCCCATTTTCGACATGACCTTCAGCACGCCCTTGTCGCAGGCTTGGATGTAGTTGCGATGGGCCTGCGCCTTGTCGTGATCGGGCGAGAAGCCGCACAGCCCCTCGTCGATCATCTGGTCGATGGTCTCGAACGCCAGGTATGGGTTGACGGCAGTGGCCCCATAGGCCAGCAGCAGGCACACGTGATGCACCTCGCGGGCGTCGCCGGTCTCCACCACCAGGCCCACCCGTGTGCGGGTCTTCTCCCGGATGAGGTGGTGGTGTACCGCGGCGGTGGCCAAGAGCGAGGGGATGGGGGCCGAGCCGGCGTCCGCTCCCCGGTCTGACAGCACGATGATGTTCTTGCCCCCGGCGATGGCCCGTCCGATTTGCTCGCGGATGCGCTCAACAGCCGAGCGCAGCCCCGGGCCGCCGTCGGCCACTGCATAGAGGCAGGGCACCACCTCAGCGGACCAGTGGCGGTGCCCGCCGGGCCCGTCGATGCCCACCAGGTTGGCCAGCTGCTGATCGGTGATCACCGGGTGAGGGGTGAAGATCTGACGGCACGACTCGGGCCGGGGGTCGAGCAGGTTGCCCTCGGGGCCCAGCCAGCCGCAAGTGGCGGTGATGATCTCCTCTCGAATGGCGTCCAGCGGCGGGTTGGTGACCTGTGCGAAGAGCTGCTGGAAGTAGTCGTAGAGCAGCCGGGACCGGTTGGACAAGACGGCCAACGGGGTATCGGTGCCCATCGACCCCAGCGCCTCCTTGCCGTCTCGGACCATGGGCGCCAAGAGCACCTTCACCTCTTCGTGGGTGTAGCCGAACACCG
>JAPOSH010000237.1 GCA_026709815.1 bacterium
ATCAATGACATGATTACCTCCTAATCGAAGTGACCGGCCAAAGGGGGGATACTCAGGTTGCCATTCGACTCCCTCCTGCCTCGAGGGTACGGCGAGAGCCGCGGTCGCTTCTTCTTGAATGAGGCTGTTGATGGTCCGAAATGCAAACAGCCGCTCGGCGTAGCTCCTGGCCTCTCCTACCAGGGCAAGCAATGAGGGCAACCCGGCGCCGGCCACAATGAGCGGGAGTTGGACCTGGCTCACCCGATGCAGGGCGGTGATCAATGCGCCGAGGCGGTCTTTGTCCAGACACTGCATCTCGTCGATTGTGAACAGCACACCTCTTTGGTGGTCGCGGGCCAACTGGCCGAGTTCAGCAAAAAGATCGCCCAAATCGTTGTCCAGCCTGCCTGAATCAGCCCATCCCAGGAGGGGGTCGATCTCGGCGACGACACCCCCCGCCTCGGGAAGGTCCCAGCGAACCTGAAATGCTCGGAGCACCGCCAGGGCGCGGCGGGTGTTCTCGGCTATGCGCTTCCCCGGCGACAGGCGCAAGATGGCATCGCGAGCCAAAAGCGCCATCTCCTTGGTCAAATCGAAGCCCTCTGTCGCTTCGACGTGCCGGTGTACCCACTGATGCCCTTGGGCGATGCGGCCGAACTCCTGCAACAGCACGGTCTTGCCCACTCCTCGAAGCCCAGACAACAGGATGCTCCGATCATGGCGGCCCATGCCGAGCCGCTGCACTGCCACATCGAGCGATTGAAGCTCTTCATCGCGTCCCACCAGAGCCGGGGGCCGAGCACCTGCTCCCGGGTTGTAGGGATTGCGGACTGGGTCCATCGGCTCAGTTTATCTCTGTTTCAAGGCATTTATATGGGCTTATATGAAGATCGCATATAAACAGCGCGAAAATCCGCGAAACCGGCGCGCTTAAGCGCTCTCAGCCTCGCCGATCTCTTTGAGGGCATCGCCGATGGCGGCCCGCAGACGGCGGGCGAGGTGAGGGGGCAGGTGCGCCACGAGCCCGTAACCGGCCTGGCCAACCTCCTCGACGGTGAGCACCACTCGAGGAATAGCGTCCTCGTAATCATCGGCGATGGCCACCGCCCATGAGACCGGGGTGAATTCATCGTCGTCTCCAGGCGGGAGATCGGCGGGGTCGAAGGGGTAATCGTCAATGGAGCGGCGCACGCTGTGGATGGTACCGGGGCCGCGGGCCGAGAAGGCCCACTCGGATTGCCGATCAAGGACCGGACGCCCATCTGGCAATGCCACCGACCGCCTCACATATCAGTACGGTTTGGGCGTGGCTACCGGTTCTGCCATCGCCAACGACTCATTCCTGCGGGCCTGTCGCAGCCTGCCCGTCGACCGGGTGCCGGTGTGGTTCATGCGCCAGGCCGGGCGGTCGCTGCCCGAGTACCGGGCCATCCGAGGGGAGGGCTCAATGCTGGAGGCCATCGCCCGCCCGGAGGTGGCCACCGAGATCACCCTGCAGCCGGTGCGCCGATACGGAGTGGACGCGGCCATCTTGTACTCCGACATCGTGGTGCCCACCCACGCCATCGGGTTCGGCATTGACATCGTTCCGGGAGTGGGACCGGTCGTGGAACAGCCGTTTCGCGAGGCCCGCGACCTCAACCGGCTGCGTCCCCTGGACCCTGAGGCCGACACGCCCTATGTGCTGGAGACGGTCGGCAACCTGGCAGCAGAGCTAGATGTGCCGCTGATCGCCTTCGCCGGGGCGCCGTTCACCATGGCCTCCTACTTGGTGGAGGGGGGGCCATCGCGCACCCACGCCCTCACCAAGCGTCTGATGCACAGCGAGCCCGACCTGTGGGCCGCCCTGCTGGATCGCCTGGCCGATCTGGCCATCGCCTCCATCGGTTCGCAGCTCGACGCCGGGGCCTCCGCCTTCATGCTGTTCGACTCGTGGGCCGGAGCGCTGGCCCCTGACCAGTACCGGCAATTCGTGCTGCCCGCCAGCCAGCGGATTTTCGCCGATCTGGGCAATCGGGGCGATGAAGCGCCGGGCGTCCACTTCGGAGTGGGCACCAGCGAACTGCTGGAACTGCTGGCCGAGGCGGGGGCCGACGTGGTCGGGGTGGACTGGCGAATTCACTTGGACGAGGCTCGAGCGCGGCTGGGGCCCGAAGTGGCCGTGCAGGGCAACTTGGACCCGGCGGCAGTGCTGGCCCCATGGCCGGTGGTGGCCCAGCAGGTTACCGACGTGCTGGACCGCAATGCCGGACAGCCGGGCCATGTGTTCAACCTGGGCCACGGCGTGCTGCCCGAGACTGATCCTGAGGTGCTGAAGCAGGTGGTGGAGTTGGCACACGGGTACCGGGCGACCCTCTGAGGCCGCGGTGGATTGGGAGCCTCTCACAACTCGCCCGCCAGCCCCAAGGGCCGTCTGATGAAAATTGCCGTCGTCGGGGCCGGCATCACCGGTTTGGCTGCGGGACACGAGGCGGCCGAGGCCGGCGCCGACGTGGCGGTGTATGAGGCCGCGGATCGAGCCGGCGGACGAATTCGCACCTCCGAGCTGGGCGGGCAGCCAGTAGACGAGGGGCCAGATGCTTTCCTGGCCCGGGTGCCGTGGGCGGTGGAGCTATGCCGGGAGCTGGGACTAGACCGCGATCTAGTGTCGCCCGCGCAACGGACGGCGTTCGTGTACTCCCGAGGAGCGCTGCGAGCATTGCCGCAACCCAGCGTCTTGGGGGTGCCACTGGACTTCGACGCTCTGGCCGCTTCGGAAATCGTGTCGCCCCGCGGAGTGAACCGGGCCCGCCGGGAGACTGAGATGCCCGGGTCGCCGTTGCTCGGAGACGACTCCGTCGGCCGACTGGTGCGGCGGCGACTGGGAGACGAAGTGGCCGATCGGCTGGTAGACCCGCTGATCGGCGGCATCAACGCCTCACGCGTAGACGAATTGAGCATCCGGGCCGCGGTTCCCCAGCTCGCACAAGCAGCCTCCCGAGGCCCCAGCTTGGTGCGGGAGCTGCGGCGGGTGGCCGCGTCTTCTCCCGCTGATCCAGACGCGCCGGTGTTCTACACGCTGCCCGGCGGCCTGGAGCGGCTGACCGACGAGCTCAGCAACCGGTTGGGCCACCGGCTGCGACTGTCGTCCCCGGTGGGTGATTTGGGCCAGCTCGACGCCGACAAGGTGATCGTGACCGTCCCTGCCCATGCTGCCCAGACATTGGTGGCCCCGCTGTCGGCCCGGGCGGCCGATCTGCTGGGCACCATCGACTACGCCTCGGTGGCGCTGATCTCCCTGGCGTTCGACGCCGCCAGCGTCAATCACCCGATGGCAGGGTCGGGTTATCTGGTGCCCGCGGTGGAAGGCCGGACCATCACCGCTTGCTCATGGGCCTCGAGCAAATGGGGCCATGTGGGATCGTCGGACACCGGATCGTCGGACACGGTGGTGATGCGGGTTTCGATTGGCCGCCACGGCGACGAGCGGCCCCTGACGATGAGCGACCGGGCCTTGCTCGACGCCGTGCGGGAAGATCTGGCGTTTACCATGGGGATTGACGCCCAACCCCGCGCCACGCGCATCAGCCGCTGGCCGCGGTCGCTGCCCCAGTTCCGACCCGGCCATCTGGAACTGGTGGACGAAATCGAGCAGTCGTTGGCCAGCGATGCCCCCTGGTTGCAGGTAACCGGCGCCTGGGCTCGGGGTTTGGGGATTGCAGCCTGCATCCACCAGGGCCGACAAGCGGCTCGGGCCAGTGTGGCCGGGGGTGCGTCCGCCCGATGAGCAGCCCCAAAGTGGCGCTTTGGGCTCGCACCAGCGGGTGGACCGCAGCGGGCTCGGTGGCGGCGGGCGGACTGGTGGCGCTGTCGATGCCGCCGTGGGGATGGTGGCCCCTGGCTTTGGTCGGGCTGCTGGCCTTGGAGCGCTTGATCGCCGAGCAGCCGCTCTGGGCTCGGGCTTGGCGAGGGTTCGGGTTCGGGGCAGGCTGGCTGTTGCCCGCCACCTTTTGGATGGTGGACTTCACCCTGCCCGGCTTTCTGACGGTGGTCGCGGTGTTCTCAGTGCTCTATGGGGTGGTGGGGGCGGCTTGTCCGCCGGGACGCAGCCGGTGGGCGGCGCTGCCCGGCCTGTTCGTGGTGGCCGCCGCGATTCGGTGGCGATGGCCCTTCGGCGGAGTGCCGCTGGCCACCCTGCCCATGAGCCAGATCGACACCCCGTGGGCCACCACCGTGCGGGTGCTGGGGCCGCTGCTGCTGGTGGGGGTGAGCGCGGCCATCGCCATGGCGCTGGCCGCGGCGCTGGATCGCCGGTGGCGAGCAGCGCTGGGCGTGGCGGCAGTGGTGCTGGGGTTCTGGGGCTGGGCCGCATTGGCGCCGCATGGCACCACCGCCGGCGCCATTGACGTGGCCGTGGTGCAGGGGGGCGGACCGCAGCGGACCCGGGCGGTGGACACCGACCCGGGCGTGGTGTTCGAACGCCATCTGGAAGCCAGCGGGCTCGTGCAGCAGCCGGTGGACTTAGTGGTGTGGCCTGAAGACGTAGTGGACGTGAACGGCTTGTTCCTCGACAGCGAGAAGCAGCGACGGCTGAGCGAACTCGCTATCGGGCTCGGCGCCACCGTGGTGGCTGGAGTGGTCGAGGACGTGTCGGACACCGAAGCAGCCAATTTCGCCGCTGTTTTCGCTCCCGATGGAACCCTGGTGGACCGCTACGACAAGGTGAGGCTGGTGCCGTTCGGGGAGTATGTGCCGCTGCGTTCGCTCATCGAACCGCTGGCACCCGACTACCTGCCGGCCCGAGACATGCGCCCCGGTGACGCTCCCGCAGTGCTGGACACCCCGAGGCGGCCCACGGGGGTGTCC
>JAPOSH010000073.1 GCA_026709815.1 bacterium
GATCAACACCGCCGTGGCCACCAGAGGCGGCAACATCAAAGGCGCGATCTTCCACCCCGACAAGGGAAGCCAATACACCGCCGCAGCGTTCGCCAAAGCCTGCGACCGCCTCGGCATCGCCCGATCCACCGGGAAGACAGGCAACGCCTTGGACAACGCCCCCGCCGAATCGTTCTTCTCCACATTGCAGCACGAGCTCATCGACCACAGAACCTGGAAAACCAAAACCCGGGCCCGCCAAGAAATCAGCCTATGGGTCCACACCTGGTACAACCGCCAACAGCTCCACTCCGCCATCGGCATGACCCCACCCATAGAACACGAACACACCCACACCCCCAACCCCCACAACCAACCCCTCCACGATTAAGGGGGAAGCTCAGGAGGCAGCCATCGCCGATGAACAGGCGCAAAACGAAGCGCCCACGGCAGGATTCGAACCTGCGACCTTGGACTTAGGAGGTCCCTGCTCTGTCCTGGCTGAGCTACGTGGGCGGGTTCATGTGGGTTGCGGCTGATTCCGGGCCAAGGCGTCTCGGTTTTTTTCCGATGAGATTTGGGAGGGTTGCTGGCCTTGGCATTGCAGGCTACCAGTGATGCGCTCAGATCGGAGGAAACCCAGAGCGTCTTTCCGGCTATAGGGTGGTGGGCCAAGAGGAGTTGTGATGAGATTGCAGTTGGCCTTGAACGTGTCCGATCTGGAAAAGGCGACGGAGTTCTACTCCCGCCTCTTCGGCATGGCGCCAACCCGGCGCCGGCCGGGCTACGCCAACTTCGCCATCGACGAGCCTTCGCTGAAGCTGGTGCTGTTCGAGGCCGACCGCAGTGCCGCCGGCGAAGACGGATGCTGCAACGGCATGGGAGGCACGATCAACCATTTGGGCGTGGAGGTGGAGACCGCCGACGAGGTGCTCGATGCCGAGCGCCGCATCAGCGAGTCGGGCCTGGCCACCTCTGGGGTGGACGACACCCGTTGCTGCTTCGCCGAGAAGACTGAGACCTGGATCACCGACCCTGATGGCATCGCCTGGGAGTGGTACGTCCGCACTGGCGACAGCGAAGTCCTTGAAAACGTGGTGCTCGCCACTCGGCGCTGAATGAACGCCCCCGAGCAGGGACAAGCTGTCACTGCCCAGGGGTAGATTGCCGGCCATGACAGATCAAGTGGTTTCAGACAGAGAACGGGAACTCCGCAGGCGGTGGTACGAGGCGCATGTGGCGCGATTCACAGCGGAGGAAGACCACTACCGACAGTCCAAGGCCGCCACCGACGGGTTCAAGGCAAGTGCGCAGGAGGCGCTCAGGCTGCTGGCCGATCTTCGACGAACTGGCGACCTTGACCGGTTTATCACCGATATTCGGAAGTGGGCCGTAGCACCGAACACACTGGACTTCAATGGGTTCGCCGGACAGATGCTGCTGAATCAGCTGTACGACCGAACCGACGATCCCCAGCGATTGGCTCATCTGCTGGTCGAATCTCTCACGGTTCCAACTTCTGATCAGGAAGCAGTCGAGAAGCTCGCCTCAATGGCGGACTACGTGAGATCGGTCAAGGTTGGGGCATATCCGGCCCCTGGAAGTGTGTCGTTCCTGCTGCCGTATTTCTGGGCGCTGACTGACTGGGAACGCTGGCCGGTGATGTGGGCTAGTGGTGTCCGCTTCATCGAGTTCTGCATCGGTGAGAGCCTTCCCGACGATCCTCCTGAGAAGTATCAGGTTTTTGTGGAACGGGTTCGGGAGCTCACCTCCGACCACGTCGAGTTCGAGGCCACCGCCGCATGGTGGCAGCATCAGCAGCCCGTATTTCTAGACGAGGTGCTAGCTGACCGCGCCTCGTTCGGTTCCAATGCCGAGTCTGCAGCACAAGAGGACTTGGAGCGCAACGCCCGCGCCTTGGTAAGCATCGCCGGCTATTGGGGTAAACAACTTGCGGGCGATGTAGAAGAGGCCCTCGGCCACCCAGTGAAAGTGAATGTGCCGAAGGCAGATAGCACTAGGTCCGATCTGTGGGTGGACTGGCGAATCAAGAAGGCCGCTCAAAATGGGCTCAGCATGAGGGTCTGGATAAACGAACAAGGGGTAGCGTTCGCCTTGCGCCCAGGAGTGAACCCTGCTGGCTGGATGGATAAGGTTGTGCCGGTCCTTGAATCAGCCAGATACGGCGACTGCCGAGTCCTTGGCGGGTCTAGTTCCCAAGTCGGCAAGGATGTGGGGCTCCGGGGAGCCCACTGGGCAGAATTCGTCTATGGGCGGTGGTTTGACCGGAAAGAGTCCGCTGATGTCAACTTGACGGCGACGGTTGTTGAGACGGCTAGACAGCTCAAACCGCTGTTCGAAGAGCTGCTGAACCTGACTGAGGAGCCAAAGGATGACGATGAAACGCTCAAACTCCTTGTGGATGAGTGGTTGGCTCATACCGACTATCCGAGCCAAAGGGATAAAGACCGATTGGCCGAGCGTGAGCGCTTCGCCAAGCTACTGGCTCCTGACAGGATCTCGATAGAAGACTGGCCGGAGATACGCCGCATCTGGACCACGAAACAGGCTGGCGGTGCAGGAGCGATGGGTACTTTGAACAAAGCACTCAAGGATGCCGACGAATCTGAAATCCGCAGATTCCTCGAGATTGTCCGCTACTTGTGCTGGGGAGATGAACCGGATGTAGAGCGCATCCGCCGAGTTCTCGAAGACGACGAAATGAAGTTCACAGGATTAGGTGAGTCTCTAGTCATGAAATTTCTGTGGATTACTCACCCAGAACTCTACGGGAACATCTATAAATATTTAGGCGACAATGGCAAGCAGTCAGTTCTCAACCTTCTCGGCATCGAGGAGCCCAGCGGTTCCCGGGCTGAAAAGCAATACGAGTCCGCAAAGATACTCAACGAATTGGCCGAGCCGTTCTTTCCCGGAGACATCATAGCTCAGTCAGAGTTTTTCTGGTGGGTGCGCTATCGACCCGGAGAGACTGGCCCGGATGACCCAGACTCGATAGAGGAACTGGCTGAGAAACTGCTGATCGAGCGCAGGTTCTTGGACGACGCGGTGGCCCTGCTGAAGGACAAGGGGCAGGTGATCTTCTACGGGCCGCCGGGAACGGGGAAGACTTACCTCGCTCGGGAGCTTGCCCGGGTATTGGCCCCCGACTCGAGCCGACGGGCGTTGGTGCAGTTTCACCCGTCGAGCTCCTACGAGGACTTCTTCGAGGGATACCGCCCCGAAGCCGCAGACGGCGACATGACTTATCAACTCACCCCGGGCCCCCTTGCGCTCATGGCCGAACAGGCCGAGAACGCCCCTGGCCGCCCGCATGTGATGATCATCGACGAGATCAACCGGGCCAACTTGCCCAAGGTGTTCGGCGAGCTGCTGTTTCTGCTGGAATACCGCAATGAGAGCGTGCGCACCCTCTACCGACCCGAGGATGCGTTCGAGCTGCCCCCGAACCTGTGGTTCATCGGCACCATGAACACCGCCGACCGCTCCATCGCCCTTGTGGACGCCGCCCTGCGGCGCCGGTTCCACTTCATCCCGTTCTTCCCCAACCGCAAACCGATAGCCGGGCTGTTGGACCGTTGGCTCGAGGCGAACGGTAAGCCTTCGTGGGTGGGCGAGCTGATGGCGCAGGTCAACGACGAGCTCAAGAGCGCATTGAGCGGGGACGACCTGCTCATCGGGCCGAGCCACTTCATGAAGAAGGGCTTGGACACCGAGGCTGTGCGGCGCATTTGGGAGTACAACATCGAGCCGCTCATCGAAGACCAGTTCTTCGGCGACCCAACAGAGATCGAGCGGTTCAGGTTTGACAGCGTCTATCAGCGGTACCGCAGCTATTCGGGTCGAGGGGGGGCGGGATGAGCGACACAATCGAGCTCTACGAGTACGAGCGGACATCCCATCGGCTCTCCGAATCCCAATCGCGTCGCCTCGCCGCCGCGGGCAAAAGCGTCATCACCGTAGAGCCGGAGGACAAACGCGGCTGCTACTCGATCACCGCCCAGAACTCGGTGGGCACCTTGGTGGTTGATGATCTCCGGGTGCTGATCCGCCCGAAGATCCGCCCTGAGAACCTGTTTTTGCTGTTAGAAGTGGGCTTGAACCACGATGCTTGGCGGCAGGAGGCCTTCGACTACGCGACCAGCGCCAACCTGTTGCCCTCGGTGATCGCCTTCTACGCCCGCACTTTGGAGACCACCCTCGCCCGAGGGCTTCTGCGTTCCTACCGCCAGACCGAGGAGCAGCTGGTGGCGCTGAGAGGTCGCATCGACACGGCCGGGCAGTTCCGCCAACCAGGAATCCGAGTGCCGGTGGCGTGTCGATTCGACGAGTACACCCCCGACATCATCGAGAACCGCTATCTGAAGGCCGCGACCCGGTTGGCGCTGAGAGTCCCCGGTGTGGCGCCAGAGGACCGTCAACGGCTCCTCCGGGAGGTCATCTCGCTGGAAGACGCGGCCGACGTCCCCGTTCTGCCCGACGAGCTGGACCGAATCGCATTCACCCGTTTGAACGCCCACTATCAGCCTGCGCTGCGCCTGGCCCGGCTGCTGCTCGCCAACCTGACGCTGGCCGACCGGCGCGGGCATCACGGCGCCTCGTCGTTCCTGGTGGACATGAACCGGCTCTTCGAGGATTTCGCCACCTCGCGCCTGCGGCGAGCGTTGCGGGGCCGTCTCGAAGTAGTGAGCCAGTTCAACACCTGCTTGGACACTGGCAGCCAAGTGGAGATCCGGCCCGATCTGCTGTTCCGCCGGCAAGGCCACGAAGACGTCGTGGCCTTGCCG
>JAPOSH010000113.1 GCA_026709815.1 bacterium
GCCAGCCCGGTTTGGTCGGCGCCGTGCAGCACGGCTCGGCGCTTCATCTCGGTCATCACAGCGGTGAGGAGCGTTCCCGACCCGCAGGCCAGGTCGACGGTTTTGTGTTCCCGCCACACGTCGGGGTTCGACCAGTCGAGCGTGTTATCGGGGTCGATGGCCTCCAATGCCAGCCTGGCCGCAATGGTGGCCGCCACGGGGCGGGTGAAGAACGCCCCGTCGGAAGACTGATCGCCCATCACCTTGTTGAACAGCGCTCCGGCGTGGTCGGTGCCCATGTCGGCGTAGGTCTCGGCGATCATCTCCGCCTCGCCCGCAATGTGGCGCAGGGCTCGGCGCAGCCCGCCGAGGCGTCCTGTCCGCTTCGCCGCTTTCATGGCGTCGAGCGCGGGCTCGACGACGGGGAGGAAGTCCTGGCGGGTGATGGCGTCCCAGGAGTCGCGGAACATCTCATCTGGTTCGGGCGATGCTTTGACGTCGGTGAGGGACTCAATGCCCCGGTGCCCGAGCCATCCTCCGGCGTGGATGCGCTGGTGCAGCATCGCCGCGTTCATCCACAAAAGCGCGGCAATGGTGGCCCCATCAGCTCGGGGCTTGCCCTGTTTCGGAGCGGCCAGGTTGTCCAGGCCGAAATGCTCGTCGAGCGTTGCGGCTAGCCCTGATTCTTCGTGGATGTAACGGGCTGCTTCGTCCACGGCACCTTCCAGCAGGTTCAGATCGCGCTTGATCTTGTTGCCCGTCAGCCCCGACTTCTCCAGCAGGTTCATCGAGATGTCCGCACCCACCTGATCGGTCAGATCAAGAAGCACTCCTTGTACATGGGCTTCGAAATCGGCTTTTTTCTCCGCTTCCCGCTCTCTTCGCCTCCGGTCGCGCTCGTCGGGGTCGGGAAGCAGCCTGCCGCTCTCGCCGTTGGCGGCCTTGACGGCCCGCCGCTTGGTCTGGCGCTCGTTGACGTCTCCTTGTTCCTGATTGGGCTTCGGCTTGTGGCGGACCACCGCGTCCATGCGCGTCTCGGTGCTGCCGTCGTCTCGCATGGTGTGGACCACCATCGCGGTCGGCTGGTCTTTGGGGTCGGACCACAGGGCCTCGTCGAACGGCTCGGTGTTGTCGAAGTCCAGCAGCGGGCGTTCTTGGCGCACCGCGGCTCGGGCCACGTCTTCGGCGTCGTCTCGGCTGCCTTTCACCACCGCGTACTGGAGGTTCTTACGGTCAGGGGTGCCTATGGCCACCACGGTCTTCGAATCCTGTGATGGCGGCTGGTCAGGAGGCAGTTGGATGGTGAGCATTTCCGGCAGGGCATCCTCGATTCGCGTGTCATGCGCCCTTAGCGCCTGGAGGATGTCTCCGAGCTCGCGCCAGCCCTCGTGCTTGTCGCTGATGGCCAGGTGCTGCTCGGCGTCGGTGCCGGGAGGGATCACGACGGGGACGATGATGTAGCCGAGCTCTTTGCCCTGAGCCCGCCGCATCGCCCGCCCCACTGCCTGCACGACGTCGATGGGCGATTTGCGGGGCTCCAGGAACGCGACCGCCGACAGCGACGGCGAGTCGGTGCCCTCCCCGAAAATACCTACGTTGAGAATGCCGTGCGGCTCATCTGCGCCCGCGGCGGCGAGGCGGCGTTTGGCCTCGTCGCGCTTGGCCACCGAAGATGAGGCGTCGAGATGCTCCAACTCGAAGTAGGGGGCCGGTTCGCCCGCCTGTTTGGCGACCCACCGCCGCACCGAATCGGATTGCAGCACCCGGGTCATCGCCTTGCTGCGGGCGATGGTGTTCAAAAACCCGATGCAAGACCTGATCGGCACTCGGCTTCCGTCACTGGCCGCAGCACCGCCTCCCATAGCGAGGGCGAAAGCCATCCCCTTGAGGTAATCGCCGGTGGTGGGCAGGCTCGCGCCGCGCTTGGAGCGAGAGCTGGTGCCCTTGCCGCCGCTCGCCGCCGCGCCGGCCGCCTGCTCTGCTTCGATTGCCGCCTCCTCGTCGGCTTGGCGAACCAGCAGGTTGGCGATGTCGATTGCCTCTTGCCCGCCGACTCCCATGGCGATGATCCGATAGTCCGACAGCCACCCATTGTGGACGGCATCGATATAGGAGCGGCGATAAAGCTCGACCCCGAAAATCGACTGATCGTCCATATGGCGGACCACGAAATCGCTGTTCTTGGCCCGCCCGGCCGCGGCGGCCACCGCGCCGTCGCCGTAGATGCGCGGCGTGGCCGTCTGATAGATCCGGTACGTCGCCGGGAACGCCTCGCGGTCATGGCACAGGGTGAACTCGCGCAGCCTCTCGTCTTTGGCGGTGGCGCGCTTGCGCCGCCGCACCCCCGCGGTGCGGTGGGCCTCGTCGCACACCAGCACCTTGAACGCGTCGGCGGCGTCAGCCCCAGCGATCCCCTCAGAGATGCACTGGGCCGACTGGTAAGTGCCGAATATCACGCTGATGGCGCGACTGGAATCGCCGTCTCTGCGCCGCTGTATCCACTCGGCTATCTCACTGGGGTCGGTGGTGACCGGACAGCCCCTGATCTCCTCGGTGGTGGCAAAACCCCGGTCTGCGGTGGCGTCGTCATCGTTCGCTACCCGCTCCTCGTCGACATCGGCGGCAACACCCTTGTCCGAGCACACCGCCAAAGCCCGCAGCCGGACGCTTTTGTGCTGGAGGAACTCTCGGCGTATCTGTGCCACCAGCGCAATGGACGGGCACAGCACCACCGACAACTCGCCTTTATAGGTCAGCTCCTCGATGATGCGCAGAGCGATGCGGGTTTTGCCCGCCCCGCACGGCAGCACTATGCGGCCGCGGGCCTCCCCTCGGGGAATGTTCTCCTCATCGGAAAGCTCATTGGCCCGCAGCCGGGCCACCGCAGTATCAACGGCCTCCTGCTGCATAGCTGAGCGAGACTGGGGGGGGGGGGTCATTGCGCTGTCGTCTGCACCATCAGGGAGAAACAGCGTGGTCTCGACGCCATCTTCGCCAAGCACGGCCCGCTGCGACTCCACCGCCGCAGCAACGTTGACCACTTTGACCGAAGCGCCCGACATCGCTGCTTTGGCCGGCGAGTACCCTCCCAGGGCCACCGCGCCGTTCACCACCAGCCACCGCTCCGCCCAGACTGCTTTGTCGGACGCAGCGGCGAGGAACTTGTTCAGTTCTCCTGAGGCCACAGGATCACCGCTTCCGGCGGAGTCGAGCTGGCGCGACTTCACCTGGATAGCGATCCACGCCCCATCGCCACGCCGCTGCGCCACCGCGTCGATCCCAACATCCTCTCCGGGAGCATCGGGCAGCACCTCTTTTCGATGGGGCCAGTCACTCCAGTGCCAACAGCCCGAAACATCCCACTCGCTCACGAGCGGCGCCACGCGAACTGTCAGATCCTCCAGCCACAGGCCGTCAGTGGGCAAAGAACTGTTCGTCGCAAGCTCCGAAGCCGCCTCATCCAACACCTCAGCCGGGTCGCTGTTGACAGCCAGAGACTCTGTGCCAGTCGGGGCGTGGACCATTAGACACTGACTATAGAAGAGTAGACACTGACTATAGAGCCTGCTCGACAATCGAGGATTGCTATAGCGCCAATCTGAACCCGGAGCACTACCTCGCGGTCTCAATCCCGTAGCGCTCAGCCGATGTCGGCCAGAGGGTCTTGGGCGGTGAGGAGGTGGGTGGCACCGATGGCGGTGATGTGGGCGGTGAGGGGGAAGGTGCGGGGGCCGGCGTGAACGACGAACAAGTGGTCGAGGTCGAGGTCGTCCAGGGCGCGGTGCATTGATTTCGAGGTTGCCGGGCGGGTGGTGCGCTTGATCTCGAATCCCAGGACTCGGCCGCCGACCTCCAGCCGCAGATCGAGTTCTGCACCTCCGTGGGTCGACCAGTAAGCGGGGTGGGCCGGGGCGAGCCTGGTGAGGAGCTGCTCGAGGATCATGCCCTCCCAGCTGGCGCCGAGCATCGGCGATCGCTCGAGGTCGACCATGGTGGCGATGCCCAGAAGCGAGTGCAGCAAGCCGGAGTCGCGGATATAGATCCGGGGCGACTTGACTTGGCGCTTCGAGACGTTGGCGAACCAGGGAGGCAGCTGGCGGACGACCAGGGCGTCGGCGAGCGCGTCGACGTAGCGCCTCACGGTGGATTCCGACACGTCGATCGACCGGGCGATCCGAGCCCCGTTCCAGGTCTGGCCGTGGAAGTGGGCCAGCATCGTCCAGAATCTCCGCATCGTCGCGGCCGGAAAGCGGAAGCCGAGGTTGGCGAGGTCGCGCTCGAGGAACGTCGAGATGTAATCATCCCGCCAGCGGTTCGACGTCTCGTCGGTGGAGGCCGCAAACGACTCGGGCAGCCCGCCCCGCAACCACAGGTCGTCGAGGCGGTGCGCGCCGACATCAAAGAGCCGCAAGCCCCCCAACTCGACAAAGGTGACTCGGCCGGCCAAGGACTCCGATCCCAATCCAACGAGGTCGGGTGATGCGCTGCAGAGCACCACGAAGCGGCCCGGCCGGCGATTCTCGTCGACGAGCACCCGCAGCGTCGGGAACAGCTCGGGCATTCGCTGGGCCTCGTCGATGACGATCGTCTCGCCGATGTCGCGCAGCGCCAGTGTCGGCTCGGCCAGCCGGGCAAGGTCGCGGTGGTCCTCGAGGTCGAAGAACGCTGTCGGCGGGGATGCGACGGTCTGGCGGGCCAGGGTGGTTTTCCCCGCTTGGCGAGGACCGGTGAGCAGGGTCACCGGCGCGCGGGATATCGCCTCGCGCAATCTCTGGGCATCTCGTGCCCGGTCAATGA
>JAPOSH010000110.1 GCA_026709815.1 bacterium
TCACAGATCAATGGCGCGGCGCCATCCCCCAACAGCGAGTGCTCGAAACCGTCGGCGCGGCGTAGACCGTCAGACGAACGGGAGCGCGACCACGGTGGCCGGCGTGGGAGTGCCGCGCGTATCTACGGCCAGCTCGTCTCCGATCTCCACGTCGGGGGGCGTGAACGCCAACGCGATGCCGGTCTCCAGCATGGGCGAGAAATTGCCCGACGTAACCTCCCCCACGATTTCTCCGGCCCGCAACACCGCCTGACCCTCGCGGGGCGGGCGCCGACCCGCCACCCGCAAGCCTCGCAGAAGACGGTGGACACCCCGCTCCCGCTCTTGAACCAGCGCATCTCGTCCCCGAAACGACGGTTTGTCCCAGCGCACCACCCAGCCCAGCCCGGCTTGCAGCGGGGTGATGCCCGGTCCCAATTCGTGGCCGTGCAGCGGCAAGCCCTTCTCCAGGCGAAGCGTGTCCCGGGCCCCCAGGCCAGCGGGAGCAATCCCCGCCGCCGTCACCGCATCCCACAAGCGCCCAGCGGCTTCGGCGGGCACTGCGATCTCCACGCCGTCCTCACCGGTGTAGCCGGTGCCGGCCACCACCAGAGCGGCGCCCTCCCACTCCACCGGGGCCACGCGGTTACGGGGCACCTCCGAGGCTTCGGGCAACACCTCGGCCAGTCGAGCGCGCGCTTCGGGGCCCTGCACCGCCAACACCGCCCGGCCGGCCGTGGCGTCAACGGCCTGAAACCCGGCACCCGCATCGGCGGCGCCCAGGGCCGCGGCCACCCGGTCGGTGTTAGAGGCGTTGGGCATCACGTCGAAGCAGTCCGGCTCGGCCCACCACACGATGATGTCGTCCAGCACCGAGCCATCCTCGTCAAGCAGATGGGTGTACTGGGTGCGGCCCGGGCCAATCCGGGCCAGATCGTTGGTGAACGCCTGCTGAAGCCGGTCGAGCGCTTCGGGCCCCGACACGCGAAGCGTGCCGAGGTGGCTCACATCGAACACCACCGCGTCGGCCCGGCACGCCCGATGCTCGGCCAGCGTGCCCGACGGATACGAGAGAGGCATCTCCCATCCGCCGAAGGGAACCAATTTCGCCCCCAGCGCCCGGTGTCGGCTCTCCAGCGGAGAGGAGCGCACGCTGCCGGCTAAGCCGTTCCGGCGCCTGCGCCGACGTCGGTGGCGAACACGCTCTCGCTGGTCTCTCTCAGGTTCCGGTTTGGGCCATGCCAAACCCTTCTTGCGGAACGGAGGCGCCCACCGGTGGGAACTTCGCCACCGGCAGCTCCCGCACCGCGGCGTCCACTTCCTCGATCAGACCCTCCATGCGAAGGTACAGTGCTCCTTGGCCCTGGCGCAGGGCATCCAGTATCTGCTCGTCAGTGCGGACCAGCAGCGACTGATTGCCGTTGATCACCAGATCGGCGCTCGCCACGTTCTCACCCAGCTCATCGCGCAGGTAGTCGAACACCTGACGCACCCGTTGAAGGCCGATGCCCTCGTCCAAGAGCCGCTTGATCAGCTTCAGCTCCAACAAGTCGTTGTAAGAGTAACGGCGGCGGCTGCCGCTTCCTTCGGCCACCCGGGCGGTGGAGGCCACCAAGCCCGTTCGGGTCCAGTAGTCCAGTTGGCGATAGGTGATGCCGACGATCTCGATGGTTTGGGGAGAACTGAAGTCACTGGCTACCTGTGGGTGTTCGCTCATCTGACCTTCCAATGCCGGGGCGAACCCCAGATGCAGCTGATTACACCGGGGAAACTACGCCAATGAACTTCTAAAGGGTAAATGCCCCCCTGTGGATTGTCAAGCAAAGACCAAGTGGCGGACGGACGTCAGCCGTTGAAGTCCTCGGGGCTCACCCGGTCCAAAAACTCGCGGAATTGGTCCAGAACCTCCTCAGGCGGAAGCTCCTCGCCTTCGGGCTGCTCAGGCGCCACCGTGTGCCCCGCGGCCTCCAATACCGACTCATCGGCGAAAATAGGGGCCCCGGTTCGCACCGCGAGGGCCACCGCGTCCGACGGCCGGCTAGAGACGCGGCGGGCCCCGTTGTCCCCTCTCAGCTCCAACTCGGCGTAGAAGGTCCGGTCCCGCAGCTCGGTCACCACGATGCGCTCTATGCGCACTCCCAAATCATCTAGCACGTTCTTGAACAGGTCGTGGGTCATCGGGCGAGGGGGTTCCGCCTCGTCCATGGCCAAGGCGATGGCCTGAGCCTCCGCCCCTCCGATGAAGATAGGCAGAAGCCGACCCTCGCCGCCGGTCTCCCGCAGCAGCACGATTGGAGCGTTGGAGGGAAGTTCAATCCGCACCCCGACAACCTCCATCTCCTTCATCGCTCCCACGTTAGTAGAGCATAGAGACTCAAGCGCCGGGAGCGTCGAAAGCGAGCAACGACAAACCGGGCTAACGATTCCCGGTGTGGCTGGCCAGAGCCTTCCGGAGCAGGGAGCGCCGCAGCTCCGAGCCGAGGTTGATCAACTCCGCCAACACGTCCTGAGACTGCTGGAGCGACTGGGGCGTGCGCTGCATCACCAACGGCATGATCCGCTGCTCGAGGAGTCCCGCCTCCCGCTCGGCGGCTGACTTGTAGGCCCGCAGATGGCGGGGCTCCAGCCCGTGGGCCAAGAAGCCGGCCGCAACTCTGGCCACGATGACCGCGTCGGCGTCGTACAGCGCCAGCGCTCCGCGCTCGAAGGGCTCGATGAGTCCGAACTGCTGAAGCTCCATGATCTTGGAGTGGCTCAAACCGCTGGTCGCCGCAAGCTCGTCAAGCGACAGCGACACCGAGACCGTCCCGACATCCAGCGGGTTCGGCCGCTGGGCGTCTGTCGAGCGGGCGCCGACATAGCCGTCCTCAAACGCCCGTTCGGCATTGATCTCATCGAAAGCCTCCGAGTCGATCCGCTCTTTTATGACCTTGAGAGGCAAGAAGTGGTCCCGTTGCTGCTCCAGGACCCACCGCAGGCGGTTGATGTCGGCTTCGGTGAATTTCCTGTAGCCGGACTGGTTCCGCTCGGGGTCGATGAGCCCCTGGCTCTCCAGGAATCGGATCTTGGAGATGCTGATGTCGGAGAACTCGCCTTTCAGCAGGTCGAGGACCTGTCCGATCGACCGGTATCGGGCGCTCACTGGCCAGCCCCGTCGTAGTAGATCAGCTTGAAGCGGCCCACCTGCAGCTCGTCGCCGTTCTTCAACCCGGTGTCCTCCACCCGGCGACTGTTCAGGTAGGTGCCGTTCAAAGAGCCCATGTCCCTGAGGTGGTGCACCAAGCCCTCCCGGTAGACCTCGGCGTGGCGACGCGACACCGTGATGTCGTCCAAGAAGATGTCGGACTCGGGATGGCGGCCCACGGTCACGCGGGCCTCGGAAAGCTCGTACCGGCTCCCCGCAGCCGGGCCCTGGGTGACCACCAGCACTGCCGGATGTCGGAAGAGGCCGGCTTCAAGCTCCAGTTCCGTGGTCGGCTCGTCCATGGAGACGGCATCCTCCGACTCGCCGACCGGCCTGAGACGATATCCGCAGACCGCGCAGAAGTTGGCCCCAACGCTGCTGGGATGGCCGCACTGCGGACAGAACACCGCGCCGGCTTTGTCATCGCGGGCCGGGAAAGTCAATCGACGCTCTCCGTCAGATCCGCGTAGGCTGCTGCGCTCAAGAGGCTGTCCAGCTCCGAGAGGTCGGCGGCCTCGATGACGCAGATCCACCCCTCGCCATAGGGATCTTCGTTCAGCCTCTCGGGGCTGTCGACCAAGTCGGTGTTGACCTCCACGATAGTGCCGGTCACCGGTGAGTAGATCTCAGAGACCGACTTGGTGGACTCCACCTCGCTGAAGGGCGCCCCGACGGCCACCTCGGCGCCGATTGAGGGCAGCTCGATGTAGACGACGTCGCCGAGGGCATCCTGGGCGTAATCGGTGATGCCCAGACAAACCCGGTTTCCCTCCACCCTGGTCCATTCATGGTCTTCGGAGTAGCGCAGTTCTGCTGGTACGTTCATTTTCCTTCCCTTCAGATCCCTGACCTCAATAGCGGTGCCCTGCAAACAGCGGGAACAGCCATGGACCACACCGTACCGGCTCCCGCCAAAACTCTCAACCTCAGCTTGAGGCTCCAGGCCGGCCCGCTCTTCCGTCGGCCAGGGCCCGGCGGGCCCGGGGGATGTACTCCACCGCCGCGTAGCAGCTGAGAGCCAGCGAGGGGATGCCCAAGCCCCAGCCGACGCCGCGCAACGCGGTGCCGCCCACGCTGGAATGGCCCAAAAGCAGCAGCGGCAGCGCGAACATGAGACCGAACGTAGCTGTCTTCCCCGTCCAGGTGACGTCGATCCGGCGCGCCCCCATGGCGCCCAGCCCCACGGTGGCCAGCGACACCGCGGCCTCCCTCGCCAGCATGACCGCGCCGAATGCCCCGTGAAGGGATCCGTCTGCCATCATCGCCGCCACCGCGGCCAAGAACATCAGCCGGTCGGCCGTGGGATCCAGGATCTTGCCGAGTTCCGAAACCTGCTCGAAACGCCGGGCGATGTACCCGTCAACCCAGTCGGTCGCACCCAGAACCCCGAGCAGTATGGCGGCGCCAGCCCGATTGCCCATGCTCAACAGCAGCACGCAGAACACCGGCACGCACGCCAGCCGCAGCACCGACACCAAGTTCGGCACCGTCCAGATCCGCCGCTGCTCCTTATCCCCGCTCAAGGGGGCCAATCCTACTGAGGCAGGCCGGCAGCGACGACAGAGCCCGGTCACAGCCGTACAATCAAGCCATGCCCAGCGTCTTCTCGATGATCTTCAACCGCGAGCTGCCGGGGCACTTCGTGTGGGAGGACGAAGACTGCGCCGCCATCTTGTCCATCAACCCCACGCAAACCGGCCACGCGCTGGTCGTTCCCCGGGCCGAGATCGACCACTGGCTCGACGTCCCCCAAGAGTTGGCCGCCCATCTCATGGTCGTGGCCCAGAAGGTCGGAGCGGCCCAGATGACGGCTTTCGAGCCGCCCCGAGTGGGCCTCGTCATCGCCGGCCACGAAGTGCCCCACACCCACCTTCACGTGATCCCCATGTTCGGCATCGTCGACCTGAGCTTCGCCAACGCCCAAGCCTCGGTTCCCCCACAAGAACTGGCCCGCGCCGCTGAACTCCTGCGCGCTCATCTCCAACCCGACTAGCCGAGCCGACTCATAACGGATCGCATCGCGGCGCCGATAGACCCGGTCGCCGCAGAACCAGCACGCGCTAATGCCGGATCACATCGCGGAGCCGATAGACCCGAAGGGAAAGCCCCGTCTCTTCCAACTCGATCCGCTCGAAGCCGGTTCGCCGGACATCCAGATCGAAGCTCTCGATATCGAGGGGGCTCCAACCGGGAGCGGAGGCGGGGTCGAACACGATCCACTCCACTTTGGGAGTGGCGGCAACCGCGGCCCCGTCGGGATCGTCGTCGGTGTGCAGCTGGTAAAGCCGAGTGCGGTCGGCCAGCAGAGGCAGCACCTGCTCCGAGGCCCTCACCGACGCATCGGGCGGGATCAGGTCGGCGGCCTCTTGCCGGGCGATGTCCATGGTGTCGCGACGGCCCCAATCCCAGGGTCGCTCATAAAAGGAGCTCGGCGCGTCGCGCAAGAAGAACAGGCTGGCGGTCAGTACCAGGGCGGTGAGCAAGCGGCGGTCCACGTTCACCCGCTGCACCAGCACCCGGCCGGAGCGGGCAAGAGCGAACACGGTGGCCGCGAAGACGAACGGGATCACCGGCGCCGTCTGCGGCGCCTCAACCGCTTGGCCGGACGGCACATCGGCCACCAGATACACCGCGAACAGCGGCAGCACCGGCAGCACATAGCGAGGCGCCACCAAAGGCAGCAGCATGACCGGGGCGAGCAGGAACACGATCATCTGGAAGTTGGCCTGCGACACGGCATCGGCTACCACCTGGTGGGGGGCGGAGATGAAGCCCAAAAGCACCGAACCCGGATGGCCGCTCCCGAAGTCGGAGAACGCATCCACATGGGGGAACCGGCCGCCGTTGAACCGGGGCTGGATGGCGGTCAGCGCCACCAGTCCGTAGGCCAGGCCGCCGAGGGAAATAAGCGCTCCGGGGCGGCGGCGGCCTTCCAGCAGCACCAGCACGCCCAGTCCGAACAGGGCGAAGGCCAGGTCAGACCGGCAGGTCACCGTCAGCAGAGCGAACACTGCGAACCAGTTCCACCGCCCGACCAGCGCAGTCAGCACTGCGGCGAAGAGCGCGGGCACCGCCAGTGCCTCGGGGTGGAAGTCGGACAGGTTGATCGAATGGACCGCCGGGTAGGCGCAGTAAGCGAAGACCACCGCCGCCGCCGCCCCTGATTTGAGACCGCCGACGTCGCGGGCGATCCGCCACAGCGGCACCACGCCGAGGGCCAGTGCAGAAGCCTGAAGGCAGAGCAGCGTGGGCTGATCGGGAAACAGGGCTGTCAGCCCGGCCACCGGGTAGAGGATGAAGGCGGCCTGATCCCACAAGAGGTTGTGTCCCGCCACGCTGGAAAGCGGCTCATAGCCCTCGCCGATCAGCCACAGCCCTTGCAGGTGGGAGGACAGATCGGCGCCGGCCTCCAACGACCGGGCCCGGGCCAGAGACAGGCCGGACAGGATCCCGCCGAACGCAAGGGCGATGGCATAGGGGACGGCCTGATCAATCCGTCGGGTGTCGAGACGGGCCTGCCAGCGCAGCGAGAAGATCTCCAGTCGGCGCCGGAGCTGGACCAAAGCGACCTTGTTCTGCTCGAAATCCACTAGCCCACCAGCACGGCCTCGGTGTCGCGCCCCGATCGCAGCAGGGCGCCGGGCCGGGCGTCGGTCGCCTGGCCGCCGCTGACGATGGGCGTGCCGCCGCGGATTGCCAGGTCCAACACGACCCCAATCCTACTTATCCACATGGGGCGCTCTCACCCAGCCGCACTATGCTCACTGCGTTGCGGGCTGTGGCGCAGCTTGGTTAGCGCGTCGGTCTGGGGGACCGAAGGTCCCGGGTTCAAATCCCGGCAGCCCGACCGGAACGACCGAAAACGGCGGAGCGCAAGGTCTTAAGTGCAAGGTCTTAATAGGGCGCTAGAAGAGCAGGGCGATGCCTTGGACGGCTCTCCAGGCGAGGTAGGCGCCGGCAGCGGTAATGGCCACCCAGAAGTGCCAGGGGACTTTCTGGCGGGCGGAGGAGTCGGGGCCGGCTTGCGTCTCGACGGGGATGCCGCAGGTGGGGCACTCCCCGGTCTGCGTCACCGAAGAGGGATTCCAGAACCGCTCGCAGGGTTCGCACCACGGCATGGGGCTAAGCCTTGTCCACGGCGATGCGGATGCGGGTTCAGGCCCGGCGGACGGCAAGGATGGCCACATCGTCGGCGATGGTGCCATCGGCGAAATCCCGGGCGGCCTCCAGCAGCGTCTTGCACAGAACGTCGGGCGACACAGTGGGATCGCGGCGCAAGTGCTGGGCGATGCGGTCTTCGCCGAATTGGGCGTCGCCATAGCGCACTTCGGCGAGGCCGTCGGTGTACATCAGCACCATGTCGCCCGATTCCAGGGGTATCTCCCGGCTGAAATAGGTGCTGTCCGGATCGAGCATCAACAGGGCGCCGGTGGCCCGCAGCGGCTGCACTTCCCGCTCGTGCCACATCCAGGCGGCCGGGTGGCCCGCCGAGGCGTACCGCATGGTCTGGGCCTCGGTGTCGAACACCACGACCACCACAGAGATGAACTCCTCGGCCCGCTCGATAGACGACATCTGAGCGTTCAGCTCCTCAAGGGCCTGCGCCGGATCGCGGAACTGGCACAGAAACACCCGGAGCAGGTATTTGGCCTGGAACGCGGTGATGGAGGACTCGATGCCCCGCCCGGCCACATCGCCGATCACTGCGGCAACCCTGGTCGGGCCCACTCGGAAAACATCGAAGAAGTCCCCGGCCATGACTCCCTCGCCCGCCTGATACACCCGGCCCATCTCATAGCCCGCGAAATCGGGCAGGTCGTCAGGCGCCAGCCGCCCGGCCCAAGCCCGGGGCGCGAGGTCGCCCTGGCTCAGCGTCTGCTCGGCCCGGCGCTCCATCTCGAACCGCTCCTGAGAGAGCCGGGCCTCGGCCACCGAGCGCCTCCCCCACCACAGCGGGAACAAGGCGGGCACCACCACCAAAGCCAACACGGCGGCCACCGCCCGCGACTCCAAGGACGCGGTCAACGCCGCGACCACCGTCAGCGCGCCATACAGCAAGGCGGCGTGGGCGTCGCGGCGGAAGCTGGACCGGGCCAGGGTGTGGGCGGCCTCGTAAGCGCTCTCGCCCTCTTCGTCGTATCCCTCGCCCGCGTGGGTGCCCTCCACGCGCAGCAGGAACCGGTAGCGGTGGCGGGCTGCTCGGGCGAACACGCCGGCGGCGAACGCGCACACCCCCGCGGTCAACGCCAGCAGCAGGGTCTCCATGGCCCAAGATTACCTTGCAGAACGAACGGGTTCTCGCCGCTGCTGCGGCAAGTGCCGCAGAGCTATTCGCCGGAACGGCGGCGCACCCGCAGCTTGATCGGAACAGATCCCAAGTCGAATGCCTCCCGAAAGCGGCGCTCTAGATAACGCAGATAGGTGCGGGGCAGGGTCCGGTTGGCGAACAGCGTGAAGGTGGGAGGGTCGGCCGCCCCCTGGGTGGCATATAGCACCCGGGCACCGTCGGGAGCTGGATGGGCCGCCTGGGCGTCGCGCAGCACGCGGTTCACCGCCTGGGTGGGGATGCGGCGCCGGTACTCGGCGATCACCCCCCGGAGTTCGGGCAAGAGCCGGCTCAGGCCCTTGCCCGACAGAGCGCTGATCCGGAGCACCGCGGCATCGCCCAGAAAGTGCAGGCGGCGGCCGACGTCAGCGGATACCGCCGCCTTGGCCTCGGCGTCGAGCAAGTCCCACTTGTTGAGCAGCACCACGATGGGGCAGCCGGCAGCGTCGATGCGCTCGGCCAGACGCTGGTCCTGATGAGTGACTCCCACCGTGGCGTCCACGACCAGAAGGGCGATGTCGGAGCGGTCCACTGCGGCCAGCGCCCGCAGCAGCGAGTAGTACTCGGCGGCCTGATCGATGCGGGCCCGGCGGCGCATGCCCGCAGTGTCCACGAACCGGACCAATCCCAGCTCGGTGCGAACCACGGTGTCGATGGCGTCGCGGGTGGTGCCCGGCTGGTCGTGGACCACCGACCGGTTTTCGCCGATGAGGCGGTTGAACAAGGTGGACTTGCCGGCGTTGGGCCGGCCGACGACCGCCACCGAGACGGTGACCGACTCCTCGTCAGCCCCGCGGCCGTCTGGCGCACGCGGGGAGTCTTGCGGAAGCGACGCCAGTACCGCGTCGAGCAAGTCCCCCACCCCCCGGCCGTGCAGCGCGCTCACCGGGAACGGATCGCCCAAGCCCAGTCGGATGAACTCCCAGATGAGGCTCTCGTGCTTTTCGTCGTCCACTTTGTTCACCGCCACCAGCACCGGCCCGGCCCGGCCCCTCAGCCTCCCGGCCACCCCCTCATCGTCGCCGGTGATACCCGTCTGCGAGTCCGCCACCATCACCACAACGTCGGCCTCAGTCATTGACTTCTCGCTCTGAGCCGAGACTTTGGCTTCCATCGACGAGTCATCGCCCGCGCTCCGGGGCAGCCAGCCGCCGGTGTCCACCACCGTGAACTCCCGCCCCTGCCAGCTAGCCGGCATCTCCTTGCGGTCCCGGGTCACCCCGGGCTGCTCGGCCACGACGGCCTCCCGGCGGCCCAATATCCGGTTCATCAGGGTGGATTTCCCCACGTTAGGCCGCCCGACGACGGCCACGGTGGGCAGAGAGCGGGATCCCGGCGGGACTGCGTCGGGCAACCGAGGGCTAGCCATCGAGCGCTCGTCTCAGCGCCGCCCCGTCGGCGGGAACGACCTCCACGGGACGGGGCAAGTCTGCGGGGCGGACCCCGTCGAGGAACATGCCCTGCGACAGGCAGACGTCAGGCAGCAGGTAGCGGTGGCCCTCGGGCTGCCCAGCCAGCACGCGGGCGATGTCCTCCCCCACCAGCAGGCCAGCCACCGCCGTGGTGCCGCCGAAGAACCGGTTCTCCACCGGCACCACCCGAACATCGGAGCGGCCCAGCGAATCCACCAGGGGGGCCAGTACCGCGGCCCCGTACTCTCCGGTGAGCACTCCCACCGGGGCGCCTCTTCGAGGCCGCAGGGCGATTGCCGCCGACCCGTCGCCGCGGGGGGCCCGGTACCCGGAGGCCGGGGCGCCCTCCACCCAGGCGAAGAAACCGGGCCGGGTCCCGGTGGCCTCCTGCTTGCGGCCCGAGAACTCCATCGCCAGCGTGGTGGCCATGCCCACCCCGTCCTCATGCATCGGAAACCCCTCATAGGTCTCGGGGTCGGGGAACTCGGCGCCGGCCAACAGGTAGTACTCGTCGGCCGCGAACACCAGGCGGCGGCCCAGCACCGAGCGGTTGATCTCCTGCCATTCGTGCACCGCCTCCACCACCTCTGCGGCCTCAGCGGCGGTGTGGGGTCTCAATCGGGGCTCTGAAGTGTGCCGCGAAACGCCCAGGGGGACGACGCAGACGCTGGCCAGCTCGGGGTACTCGTCGGTCACGCCGGCCAGGGTGTCCTCCAGCACATCGCCGTTGTTGACATCGGGGCAGACCACGACCTGACCGTGCACTTCGATGCCGCAGTCGAGCAGCGCCCGCAACCAGCGCAGGCTGGTGGCACCCCGGGGGTTGCGCAGCATGGCGGCCCTCACCTCGGGGTCGGTGGCGTGGATGCTCACATTCAGCGGCGAGAGCCGCTCGGCTGTGACCCGCTCGAGGTCGGCCTCGGTGAAGCGGGTCAGGGTGGTGAAGTTCCCGTAGAGAAACGAGAGCCGGTAGTCGTCGTCCTTCAAGTACAGGCTGGGCCGCAAACCGGGCGGGAGCTGATAGATGAAACAGAACTCGCAGTGGTTGTCGCACGTCCGCACCCGGTCGAACAGCGCCGAGTCAACCTGGGCCCCCAGCGGCTCCCCGGCTCGCTTGAGCACCTCGATCTCCAACACCAGCCCGTCGCGGCGGACGTCGAGGCTCAGCTCGGGCTCGTCCACCATCTGCTGGTACTCGATGACGTCTTTGGGGGCGCAGCCGTTCACCGCGAGGAGCTCGTCGCCGGCCCTCAAGCCGAATCGCTGCGCCACCGACCCGTCGGCGACGGCCGTCACCCGTGGAGCGGACATGGCCGAGATGATACGAGCCCCAGCGCAGCGGAGCCGACCGCTACATTGGCGGTGTGGAAGTCGAGAAGGTGATCTTGGCCGCTCCCCGGGGCTTCTGCGCCGGGGTGGAGATGGCCATCAAGGCGCTGGCCTGGCTGGTGCGCACCTTTGGCGCGCCGGTGTACTGCTACCACGAGATCGTCCACAACAAGCTGGTGGTGCGCCGCTTCGAGCAGCTCGGCGTGGTTTTCGTTGATGACATCGCCGAGGTTCCCGCCGGCCATCCCATCATGCTCTCCGCCCACGGGTCGGCCCCCGAGGTCGTCGCCGCGGCCACCGAGCAGGCCAGCTACATGGTGGACGCGGTGTGCCCCCTGGTCACCAAAGTCCACCATGAGGTCAAGGTGCGGGCCAACAAGGGGTACCGCATCGTCTACGTCGGCCATGAAGACCACGAGGAGGCGGTGGGCACCATGGCAGTGGCCCCTGAGGCCATCCACCCGGTGGAGAGCGCCGCCGACGTGGAGGCGCTTCCCGACTTCGACGACCCGATCGCCCTTTTGGCCCAAACCACGCTGTCGCACCGCGACTGGGAGGGGGTGCTGCACGCGGCCCTCGACCGCTTTCCCGACATGTGGACCCCGGGACGAAGCGACCTGTGCTTTGCCACCACCAACCGGCAGGCTGCGCTGACCGCCATCGCCGAGCGGTGCGGCACTGTCGTCATCGTCGGCTCGGCCAATTCCTCCAACACCCGGGCGCTGGAGAAGCTCGCCATGGAGCTGGGCTGCGACCGGGTGTTCCGGGTGAACCGGGCCGATGAGCTGCCCGACGACATCTCCGGGGTGGTCGGACTGACCGCCGGGGCGTCAGCCCCTGAGGAGCTGATCAACGAAGTGCTCAACCGCCTGGCGCCGGCTGAGGGCATCGAGGAGGTTTCGATCACCGACGAGGACGAGTACTTCCCCCCGCCCCGCAATCTCCGCGAGCTCATCCAAGCCTCGGGATCGCTGGCGTCCTTCAGCCTCGGGGGGGCCCCGTCGCCCGCCCCGATCGTGGACCGCAAGGTGGCGGCCAGCGATGTGCTCGACGGCTTGACCGCCAGTCGCTGACTGGGACGGAGCGCTCTATTCGGGGCCGTCGGGATCCCAGACCGGGTTGCCCAACTCCTGTTGCACCGCGTCCAACATCTTCTGGAGCACCTCCCGCAAATCCTCGGAGTGCCGGGCGAGGTCAGCCCGACGAAGCCGACCCTGTTCGTCTGCCTCGGGCGGGGCCAACGGCTCGCCCCACACGAGTCGCACCGTTCGCGGTCGAGGAAAGCGAACGCCGATACCCATGGCCTGCTCGGTGCCGCCGATGGCCACCGGCACCACCGGCGACTGGGACTTGGCCGCCAGCCAGGCCACACCGTCTAAAAGCGGGTGGATGCGGGGGCCGGATTTTCGCTCCCCCTCGGGGAACACCACCAGCGGCTGGCCGGCCTCCAGCACCGATAGCGCGGCTTTGAGGGTGCTGCGGTCGATGGTGTCGCGCCGGACGGGGAACGCTCCCATGACCACCATCAGCCAGGTGGTGATCGGCCCCCTGAACAGGCCGCTCTTGGCGAAGTAGCGCAAAGGGCGACCGGCCGACGCCCCGACCATCGGGGCGTCGAGGTTGGAGCGGTGGGTGGGGGCGATGATCACACCTCCCTCCCGGGGCAGATTGCCCCGGCCCCGGGTGAAACAGCGGAAGTACAGCCCGAACACCGCCCGAGCCAGCCGCTGCACGAAAAAGTGGAACACCAAGCCGACCACCCGCCCCCTGACCTCCAACTGTTCCGGATGAAGCTCGGCTGGACTCACCTGGCATCCCAGCCTTCGGGCGGAGGCGCGGTTCGGCTCATCGCAACCGAGAGGCCAGCTCGTCCACGACTTCGTCGACGGAGAGGTCGGTGGTGTCGAGGTGTACCGCGTCGGGGGCCTGCACCAGGGGATCATGCTGGCGGGTGGAGTCGGCGGCGTCCCGGGCCGCGAGGTCGGCGGCCACCGTCTCATAGTCCAGCGCGCTCACCTCGCCGGCCCGCCGCTCGGCTCGGACCACGGCCGAGGCGCTCAGATATACCTTCAGGTCGGCATCGGGAAAGACCGCCGTCCCGATGTCCCGGCCCTCCAACACGCCGCCCCCCCGCTCCAACACCCAGGCTCGCTGGCGCACCCGCAGCACTTCCCGAACCCCGGAGATGGCGGCCACCGTGCTCACCGACCGGGTGACCTCCGGGCCTCTGATCTGGGTGGTGGCATCCACCCCGTCGACGATGACCGTGGTGTCTTCGACCCGGATGTCGCTGGTTCGGGCCACCTCCACGATGGCCTCGGCGTCGGCCAGGTCGATTTCCCGGGTCATGGCGGCGAAGGCCACCGATCGATACATCGCCCCGGTGTCCAGATACTCAAGCCCCAGCCGCTCTGCCAGCCGCCGCGCCACTGTGGACTTGCCCGATCCGGCCGGGCCGTCGATGGCGATCACCCTCACCCCGCTGCTCGCCGGGCCTTCAGCCGCGGTCACGGCGCCCATCCGGTGGCTCGGCTCAGATCGCGGGCGAAACCCGGATAGCTGGTGGCGGTGGCCTCGAAGCCCTCGACCGTCACCGAAGCCCGCCCCACAGCTCCGGCGATGGCCGCGGCCATTGCCATCCGGTGGTCTCCATGGGAAACCACCGTACTGCTGCCCGAGATCTCGGCGCGACCGACGCCGGTGATCTTCAGCGTGTCGCGGTCGATCTCGCATCCCGCTCCAAGCCCGGCGACCATTCCCGCGACGGCTGCCGCCCGATCGCTCTCTTTGACCCGCAGCTCGCCGATGCCCTCGAAGACCGTGACCCCATCGGCTGTTGCGGCGGCCACGGCCAGCGCCGGCACCTCGTCTATGCAGCCCGGCAGCTCTTCGGAGCGCACCCGGGTGCCGGTGAGCGCGCTGGACCGGGCCCGGATGGCGCCGGTTCGGGCCTCCACTGCGATGTCGGCCCCCATGCGGCGCAGAACATCGACGAATCCGATGCGGGCCGGACCGAGATACACGTCCTCCACCGTCAGATCGCTCTCGGGGGCGGCGCACGCGCCCACCACCCAGAAGGCGGCCTGCGACGGATCGCCGGGCACATCGAAATCCGGCGGATCCACTTCTCCGGGCCACACCGTCACCAAGCCATCCCCCCGGCCCACCCGCACCCCGGAAGCGGCCAGCATCTCCTCGGTGTGCGTGCGGGTGGGCACCGGCTCGTAGACCGTGGTCGGCCCGTCGGCCCGCAGGCCGGCCAGCAGCACCGCGCTCTTCACCTGCGCCGAGGCCACCGTGAGGGTGTGCTCGATGCCCGTCAGCGGCCGGCCCTCGATGGCCAGCGGCGCCGACGAGCCGTTCGGGCCGCTGCCGGTGACCGCTGCCCCCATCGTCCTCAGCGGATCGATGATCCGGTCCATGGGCCGCTGGCGGACCGATGCGTCTCCGTCCAGGGTGGTGGTGAAGTCGAAGCCGGCCACCAGCCCGGCCAGCAGCCGGATGCCAGTGCCGGAATTGCCCAAATAGATCGGGCCGCGGGCACCGCGCACCCCTCCGGTGACAATGACTCCGGCATTGGGCACTTCGGCGTTGGGAGCGACATCCACGCGCGCCCCCAGCGCTTCGACCGCCTGGCGTGTGCGGAGCACGTCATCGCCGTCTGACAGGCCCCGGATGACGCACGGCCGGCGACCGAGGGCGGCGATCATCAGCGCCCGGTGGGAGATCGATTTGTCGCCCGGCACTCGAAGCCGCCCGTTAAACCCTCTCGGCCCCTCAACGGTGATAGCGGTCACGCGCCGCTCCCCCCGCGCCAACACCTTTGAAACTCATTCACGGCAGGACTCTCGACGACGGTGTGTAGCCCTGCTGGCCCAGGGCCTCCAACAGGCCCCCCGCCGTTTCGGCGCTGACCACCAAGATGGCCACGCCCTGGCCGCCCTCCACGGAATGGGCGATCTCCAGATCGAAGATGTTCACGCCGATGTCGGTGGTCAGGCTGGTGATGCGGGCCAGCTCGCCGGGACGGTCGAACACCGGGACTCTGACCTCAGCCAGCGACACATCCCGATCCAAGCCGTAGGGCAGGTGGGCCCGGGCCCGACGGGCCTGTTGCAGCAGGTCCAACAACCCACCCCGGTCGCCCTCTGCCACGAGCGTGCGCACGTCGCCCAGCGCCCCGATGAACCGGTCGAGCACCGCGCAGATAGCCTCGGAATTCTCGTCGCAGATGTCGGGCCAGATTCCCGGGTGCCCCGAGGCGATGCGGGTCATGTCCCGGAAGCCGCCTGCGGCCAGCCGCAGCATAACCTGATGCTCCTCGGAGCGATCATCGGCCAGAGCCATGAGGGTGGCCGCGGTGAGATGGGGAACGTGCGAGACCACCGCGACCAGCGAGTCGTGGCGCTCGGGGGTCAGCGACACCACATCGGCCCCGAAAGAGGCCACCACCGAGCGAACTCGAACCAGGGATTCATCGTCGGTGTCGTCGGTGGGGGTGAGCACCCACACCGCGTTCTCGAACAGGTCGGCCCGAGCGCCGGCCACCCCCTCCTGCTCGCTGCCGGCCATGGGGTGGCCGCCCACGAAGCGGGGGTGCGCCGCCGCGGCCGCAATGGGGGCTTTGACGCTGCCGACATCGGTCACCAGCCCCGCGCCGGCAGCCAGGGCGGCGCGGGCCGCCTCGGGGGCCGATCCCACCGGAGTGGCCACGAAAGTGATCTCGGCATCCGGTGCCGGCCCCACCGCGTCGAGCGCTCCCCGGCCCAGCGCCTCGGCCGCCACCGCCTCGTCCCGGTCGGTCCCGGCGACCCACCAGCCCTGCGCCCGCAAGGCCAAGCCGATGGAGCCCCCGATGAGCCCGGTGCCGATGATGGCCGCCCGTGGCGGGGCGCCGCCGGCCGCCATCACTCGGGGAGATCGTCGCGCAGGCCCTTTGCGCCTTCCAGATAAATGTGATGGAGCCCTTCCCGCCCCCGCTCGGTATTGAGGTGGATCAGCACCCGCAGACACCGCGGCTCGCCGCCGTGGATATCCAGCTCTTGGGCGCACAGCAGCGGCACGTCGCCCAACCCAAAGGCCCGGGCCGCCGCCGCTGGGAAGGCCGAGTTGATGTCCGGGGTGGCGGTGAAGATGATACTGATCAGGTCATCGTGGCGGATGTCGTTGCGCTCGAACATGCGGCGCAGGAGCGCGGCGATCCTCTCCTCGATCTGTTCGGGGGTGTCGGCATCGACGGTGGTTGCCCCCCGAAGGGCGCGAACGACGCGGCTCACGACGGGGATTGTACCGACCCCCGCTCATCTCCCGGAACTCAGCTGCCGATGGGCTTGCTGCCGCGACGCTTCCGCTCGGGGCGACGCGGAGCCGCACTCGGCCATCAGCCGAGCTCCAGCTCCCGAACCTCGCTTTCCCGCAGCTCTCGCCACTGGCCCGGAGGGAGCCGGCGATCGGCCAGCGGACCGATCCTTATGCGCACCAGGCGGATCACCGGGTGGCCGACCGCATCGCACATGCGCCGAACCAGGCGGTTGCGCCCCTCGCAAACGACGATGCGGATGACCGACGGCCCGGGCTGCGACGCCGCGGCGGCGCGGGCCGCACCGTCCTCTAGCTCCACGCCCTCTCGCAGTCGTCTCAGCGCGCCGCGTCCAACACGGCCCTCCACGTGGGCCAGATACTCCTTGTCCACGCCGAAGGAGGGATGAGTCAACCGGTGGGCCAGCTGCCCGTTGTTGGTCAGCAGCAGAAGCCCTTCGCTGTCGGCGTCTAGGCGGCCGACCGGAAACACCCGGGGCTCTTCGGGCACCATGGCCACCACGGTGGGGCGACCTTGGGGGTCGGAGGCAGTCGTCACCACCCCGGAGGGCTTGTTGAGCAGGTAATAGACCAGATCGGCTCGCAACCCGACGGGATTGCCGTCCACCTCGACCACGTCGTGCTCGGGATCAACCCGCTGGCCCAGTCGGGCCACCCGCCCGTTCACCTTGATGCGCCCGTCGGCCACCATCTCCTCAACCGCCCGCCGGCTGGCCACGCCGGCCGCGGCCAAGACCTTCTGAATTCGCCCCCCCTCGCTCACTCCGCGGGAGGATCCCCGTCGCTCTTTGCCTCTGGGGCGAGACGATTTTCGGCCATCAGGCTGGTCTCCAATGCCTCGATCACCTCGGCGCCGGGCACGAAGTCCGCCAGCGGAGGCAGATCCTCGATGGAGTCGAGGCCCAGCCGCTCCAAAAACTCCGGGGCGGTGGCGAACAGACGGGCATTCCCCGGACCGGGGTCCCGGCCCACTTCCCTCACCAGCCCCCGCTGCTGGAGCGTTCGCATGGCCCCCTCCGCGTTCACTCCCCGGATGGCCGACACCTGAGCCCGCGACAGCGGCTGCTTGTAGGCCACGATGGCCAGGGTCTCCAGCGCCGCCGACGACAGGCGCGAACTCTGGCCGCTGACCACGAAGCGCTTCACATACGACTCGGCGTCGGGATGGCTGCGGAAGCGGTAGCCGCCGGCCGCCCGGACGAGTTCGAACCCCCGCCGCTGGTCCCGGTACTCCTCAGCCAGCTGCTCGCAGATGGCCTCCACCTTCTCGGTGGGGATCTCAATGAGCTGGGCCATGAGCCCTGGCGGGACCGGCGCCTCAGCCACCATCACAATGGCCTCCACCGCTTGGCGGGCCTCAGAACTCGCCTCCGCCTCCATCACAGCGGCCGCCGCTGGCGCGCCCAGTGCTCACCCGTCATAGGCGTCGGCTGCGATCAGCGGGTCGTCGAGGCCAGCCTGGCCGCTCCAGGTGATGGCGATGCGGCCGAATGTGGTGGCCTGCGAGATTTCCACCAGACCCCGCTTGTAAAGCTCCAGCACAGCTAGGAAGTACACCACCACCTCGATGCCGGTCTCGAGGCCGTCGGTCAGATCCCGAAATCCCACCGTTCCCGCACCGGGCAAACGCGCCACCAGTTCGGTGGCCACCTCGTTCACGCTGAACGGGATGTCGGTGACGTGGGCCCGGTCCACTCGGGGGGCGGGCCGGGAGGCAGCAGCCCGCAAGAACGCGGCCCTGAGGTCGCAGGGGCCGATCCCCGCCAAGAAATCGGGGACCAATTCCAAGTAGCGCTCGTCGGGTCCCGCCGTGCGGGGAACACCCCGCCCCGCGACCGCGGCAAGCTGCTCGAGTGCTTGGGCGGCAGCCTTGAAGGTCTGGCACTCCAGCAAACGGGCCAGCAGCAGGTCGCGCTCAGACCACAAAGACAATTCCTCGTCCAAGTCCAGCGGCTCGCCGCTGGGAAGCAGACGGCTGCTCTTGAGCTGCACCAGGGTGGCCGCGATCAGCAAGAATTCGGTGGCCACTTCCAGATCCAGGTGCTCCATGCGGTCTAGCTCGGCCAGGTAGGCGTCCACGATGTCGCCCACCCTCACCTCGTAGAGATCGACCTCGTCCTGCAAGATGAGGTGCAACAGCAAGTCGAGCGGGCCTTCAAAGACGTCGGTCCGCACCTCGAACGGCTGATCGGTCACCCCGGTTCTCACCTGTGCGGCCACCCGACAAGTGTAGTGCCCGCCGATACCCCCACGGGTCATGGTTCCGGGCGAACTCCCGCAGCTCGGCCCGCAAGCCCCGGTCCGGGTCCGGCTCGGCGAGCTCACATCTCACGCCGAGGCAAGTCGGCGCAGTTCATTTTGAACACGAGGGCCGAATTCCACTTGAAAAGGGGCGGCATGCACGGATGCAGAATCGACTTCTATGCCTAAGAAGTGCAGACGCTCAATAATCCATACTATCCAATCCTCATCGTCATCTGGCTCTAAGATCAGAATTGCCTCTTTTACAAGTTCACGACCGGTCACAGTTTTCCATTGGCTATTCGGAGGAGTTACAGGCCAGAATGACCAACCGCGATCATCTCTCAATATGACACGTCTACCATCATCTAGATCTGCAAATTCTTCTAGATAAAAGTAAGCCTGTCCTGATTCAAGAGCTTTTCGTCGCTGTTCAAGTATTAATTTTCTAGGCGCTGTAGTGTAGAAACCCGTACGCGTTAGAAACTTGCACCACTTTCTCAAGTATTGAGAAAAAGTCATTTTGCTTGGAGCTGAATCAGAGACATAACCCCATCCGTCAAGTGCCGGCTCACGGGGAGCAGCAGTCAAATCTTCGATTTCACATATCGCTCCCAAGCCAACCACGCTTGACAATGGCTTATCTGCATATATTTCTACGTTATCTGACATATTAGCTAGTCTCTCATAAACGCTATTAATCTATTACTTATTAACCTATTACTATCGCGCGGGTCCCGCTCGGCATCGCCACCCCTCGCGGCGTTGCGCCTCCTTGCCGTACGCTCCGGGTATGGCTTCGTCGCCGCGCCTTGCGAGCAACGCCGCTGCCGTCGCGATCCGCTCCAGCCAATTTACAGACAGACCACTAGGGATTTTGAGATCAGCGCGGGTAGTTTGGCGGGCGTGGCTCGAGTGTTTTCGGGAATCCAGCCGTCGGGAGGCATGCATCTGGGCAACCTGCTGGGCGCGCTGCGAAGCTGGGTTGCCTGTCAGCGAGACCACGACGCGGTTTACTGCGTGGTCGATCTCCACGCCCTCACCACCGCCCCCGACCCGGGCGAGCTTCAAGCCAACACCCTGGCCGCGGCCACCATGCTCCTCTCGGTGGGCATCGACCCCGACCAGTCCACGTTGTTCGTGCAGAGCGCGCTGAGCGAGCACGCTGAGCTGGCCTGGATGCTGGAGTGCACGGTGGGGTTCGGAGAGCTGCGCCGCATGACCCAGTTCAAGGACAAGTCCGACCGGTCCGACTTCGTGTCAGCCGGGCTGTTCACCTACCCCGCCTTGCAGGCCTCGGACATCCTGCTCTACGACACTGAGCTGGTGCCGGTGGGCGACGACCAGCGCCAGCACATCGAGCTGTGCCGCGACATCGCTGAGCGTTTCAACCGCCGCTACGGCGACACCTTCACGGTGCCGGCCCACGTCATCCCCGAGGCGGGGGCCCGGGTGATGGACCTCCAGAGTCCCGCCGAGAAGATGTCCAAGTCGCTGGAGTCGGCCGGCACCGTCGGCGTGCTGGAAGAACCCGAGTCCGTGACCCGCAAGTTCAAGCGGGCGGTGACCGACAGCCAAAACGAGGTCCGCTACGACCCGGCAGCCAAGCCGGGAGTTTCCAACCTGCTGGGGATCCTGGCGTCGTGTACCGGGCGGACCCCCGGATCAGTAGCCGAGGACTACGACCAGTACGGGCCGCTCAAAGCCGACGCCGCCGAGGCGGTGAACGATCTGCTCTCCCCTATCCGGGAGCGATACGGCGAGCTGTCGTCTGATCCCGCAGAGATCGCCCGGCTGCTGGCCGACGGCGCCGGCAAGGCCCGAGAGGTGGCGGCGGCCACCCTGAAGCGAGCCCGCGACAACGCGGGGCTCATGCCCCGTTCAACCCCGTCACAACGAACACCGGCCTGAGGAGGAACGTGTCCGAGATCACCCCGTTCACCGTCGAGATCCCCGACGCTGCGCTAGAAGACCTCCGGCGTCGACTGAGGGACGCCCGCTGGCCCGACCAGCTTCCCGGCGCGGGCTGGGACTACGGGGCGGAGGCGGGCTACATCCGGGAGCTGGCCCGCTACTGGGCCGATGAGTACGACTGGCGGGCCGCGGAGGCCGAACTGAACCAGCTCGACCACTTCACCACCGCCATCGACGGCCAGAACATCCACTTCATCCACCAGCGCTCCCCCCATCCCGATGCCTATCCGCTGATCATCAGCCACGGATGGCCGGGCTCGGTGGTGGAGTTCCTCGACATCATCGGCCCGCTGACAAACCCCGACAACCCTAGCGACGCCTTTCATGTCGTCGCCCCGTCGCTGCCGGGATACGGCTTCTCGGGGCCAACCGCCGACCGGGGTTGGGGCACCGTCCGCACCGCCAAGGCGTTCGCGGAGCTGATGGCGCGGCTGGGGTACGGTCGCTACGGCGCCCAGGGGGGCGACTGGGGCTCGATGATCTCCCAGGACATCGGCCGCTGCGACCCCGCCCACTGCGAGGCCGTCCACGTCAACTTCCTGTTCGCCGCCGCCCCCGAGGGGGGACCGGGCGACCTCACCGAGGCAGAGCAGGCCGGGCTGGACCGGGCCAACCTCTACTTCACCGAGGGCGCGGGCTACATGCAGATCCAAAGCACCAAGCCCCAGACCCTGGCCTACGGCCTGACCGACTCCGCCGTCGGCCAGCTGGCATGGATCGCCGAGAAGTTCCTGGCGTGGACCGACAACGACGGCACCATCGAATCGGCGGTCGGACGCGACCGGCTGCTCACCAACGTGTCGCTGTACTGGTTCACCGCCACTGCGGGCTCATCGGCCCGCATGTACTACGAGACGCTGCGCCCCGGCCAGACCGGACTGGGCAACCCGTTGACCACCCCCCTGGGCATGGCCAGCTTCCCGATGGAAATCATGCAGGCCCCCCGGCGCTGGCTGGAGGACAGCTACAACATCGTCCATTGGACCGACATGGCCGAGGGAGGCCACTTCGCAGCCATGGAGGAGCCCGAAGCCCTGGCCGCCGACATACGCGAGTTCTTCCGCCGCTTCCGGCCCTAGCCGGTCACCATGGGGATGCCGTCGCTGCCTCGGGGGCTGGCCGCCGGCGCGGCCCGGGGAGCGGGGCGGCTATCCCAGAGGCTCGGACGGGGCGGGGGCACTACCCTGCCCGGCCTGCTTCTCAACCTCCTGCGGCCGGAGTCCACCGCAGAGATGGCCCGCTCGATTCCCGGCGGTGTGATCCTGCTCTCGGGGACCAACGGCAAAACCACCACCGCCCGGCTGGTTCGGGCCGTGCTGGACGCCTCGGGAACCAAAGTCGCGGCCAACACCGCCGGCGCCAACCTGGAGCGGGGGGTGGCCACTGCGCTGCTCAACGCCGACGGCGCCGAGGTGGCCCTGTTCGAGGTGGACGAAGCCGCCCTGCCAGCGCTGACGGCCCAGACCAGGCCGAGGGCGGTCACCTTGATGAACCTGTTCCGGGACCAGCTCGACCGCTACGGCGAGCTCGAGCACCTCGCCCACCGCTGGCGAGAGGCGGTGTCCGCGCTCGACCCGTCCGCGGTCTTGATCTACAACGCCGACGACCCGGTGGTGACCGAAGTGGCCTCCGGCCACCCCAACACGCTGTCCTACGGCCTTGAGGATCCTCGAGTGGGCCGCGATCGCCTGCCCCACGCCGCCGACGCCACCGAGTGCCGGCGCTGCACGGCGCCGCTGCGTTACGACATGGTCACCATCGCCCATCTCGGCCGGTGGTCGTGTCCGGCGTGCGGTTGGACCCGCCCCGTGCCCGACGTCCGGGCCATAAGGGTGGACTTGCACGGCCTCGACGGCCAGCGGCTGGCCATCGCCACCCCCCGAGGGCCCATCGAGTTGTCGCTGCGCCTGCCGGGCATGCACAACTCCTACAACGCCATTGCCGCCACCGCGACGGCATCGGCCTTCGCTTTGGCCCCCGAGTCCATCGGACCCGCGCTGGCCAAGCGGGAGGCCGCCTTTGGGCGGGCCGAGCGGACCCACATCGGCGCGGTGCGGGTGACCACCCTGTTGGCCAAGAACCCGGCCGGGGCCAATGAGAACATCCGCACCATGCTGCTGGAAGATCGCCCCCTGCACCTTTTGGCGCTGCTCAATGACCGCACCGCCGACGGTCGGGACGTGTCGTGGATCTGGGACGTAGACTACGAGCTGCTGCTCGACGGCGACCGGCTGGCGTCGCTGACGGTGGGCGGCGACCGGGCCTACGACATGGCGCTGCGATTCCGTTACGCCGGATTCGACCCCGAGCGGCTGTCGATCATCCCCTCGGTGCCGGAGGCTCTCGACGCCGCCTTGCGAGCCGGCAGTGCCGTCGGCGACATCTACGTGCTGCCCACCTACACTGCGCTGCTCGAATTGCAGGCCGAGCTGGCCAGTCGGGGGCTCGCCCCCTCCTTCTGGGAGGACCGATGACAACCGGCCCTCTGTCGATGAGGCTCTGCCATCTGTACCCGGACCACCTCAACATCTACGCCGATCGGGGCAACATCGCGGTGTGCCAGCGCCGTTTGGAGTGGCGGGGGCTCTCCCTGGAGGTGGTGGAGGTCGGGCTCGGCGACCCCATCCCCGCCGACTGCCATCTCTACTACCTGGGCGGCGGCCAGGACCGCGACCAGGCGCTGGTGGCCGAGGATCTGGAGCGAAAGGCCGATCCGCTGCGCCAGGCGGCCGAAGACGGCGCCGTGGTGCTGGGCGTGTGCGGGGGGTACCAGCTCTTGGGCCGCGGCTACGCCGGTTCCGACGGCCGGCGACTGCCCGGCATCGGGCTGCTCGACGTGGAGACCACCGCCGGCGCCGGCCGCCTCGTCGGCGACGTCGTGCTGGACGCCACCTTGAGCGGTCAGACCCGCACCGTTGTCGGATACGAGAACCACGCCGGGCGCACCCATCTGGGCCCAGGATGCACACCGCTCGGCCGCCTGCGCCGGGGACACGGCAACAACGGCGAAGACGGCTGCGAGGGAGCGGTAGCCGGCCATTCAGTGGGCACGTACATGCACGGACCGCTTCTGCCCAAGAACCCCTGGCTGGCCGACACCCTGTTGGGCTGGGCCCTGGCCCACGCCGGGCACACGGAGCGATTGGCGCCGCTGGACGACCAGCTTGAAAAATCAGCCCACGCTGCCGCTGCCGCCAGAGCGGGGAAGAAGAGATGAGCGAACAGCCGAACATGACCACAGAAATGAGCCCGAAATGAGCCCGAAGGTGGCCGGTGGCCCCCGGCCCATCATCATCGACACCGACCCCGGCCAAGACGACGCCATCGCCATCCTGGCCGCGCTGGCATCTCCCGAGATCGAGGTACTGGGCATCACCGCAGTAGCCGGCAACGTGCCCCTGGAGCTGACCGCCCGCAACTCCCTCATCCTGGTCGAGCTGGCCGGCCGCCCCGATGTGCCGGTGTTCGCGGGCTGCGACCGGCCGCTGCGCCGAGAGCTGGTCACCGCCGAGCACGTCCACGGAAAAACCGGCATCGACGGGGCCGACTTGCCCGAACCCTCCACCGCTCTTCAGCCCCAGCACGCGGTGGACTGGATGATCGAGACCCTGCGGGCCGCGGGCGACCGCGAGGTAACCATCTGCCCGGTGGGGCCGATGACCAACGTGGCCACGGTGCTGGAGACCGCCCCCGACACGGCCCGCCACATCCGCGAGATCGTCTGCATGGGCGGCGGATTCTTCGGCGGGGGCAACACCACGCCCACTGCGGAGTTCAACGTGTTCGTGGATCCCGACGCCGCCCAGATCGTCCTCCACTGCGGTGCGCCGATCACCATGCTCCCCTTGGATGTCACCCACAAGGCCTTGATGACCGCGGCCTGGATCGACCAGCTGAGAGCGCTGGGCAGCCGCACCGGCGAGGCCGCGGCCGGGATGCTGGACTTCTATGAGCGGTTCGACGTGGACAAGTACGGCATGTCCGGCGGTCCGCTGCACGACCCCAACGTGATCGCCTACCTGCTGCGCCCCGACCTCTACCGCGGCCGCCTCTGCAACGTGGAGGTGGAAACGGCGTCTTCCCTCACCCTGGGAATGACAGTGGTGGACTGGTGGAACGTGACCGACCGACCGCCCAACTGCCAGTTCATCACCGAAGTCGACTCCGACGGCTTCTATGAACTGCTGCTGGACCTTTTGGCCCGCCTGCCCTGAACGAAGCCAGTCGGGGCTGCTCGGCGTAAAATCAGCTGGGTAGCCCTATGTCCTCAGTCGCCGTCTTCTTCGTCTTTGTGCTGGTCATGCTGGCGCTGGCCACACTGGCCATCATCTTGGACTGGATGGGCAAGCCCATACGCCGATCCTTTCGCCCCCGCACCACCGGCACGCCGGTGTGGCTGCTGGCTGACGCCCCGGACCCCGCCGCCCATGCCCCGGCTGCTATGGCTGACGCCCCAGATCCCAGCGCCATCGCACAGCCTGAGCCCCCTGCGCCGCCGCCTGCGCCCGAGCCCGCCGGGCACCTCGCGCTGAACCCCGCCTCCCACAACCCCGCCTCTCAGGAACCCCGCTCTCAGCATGAGAAGCGCCAAGACGCTCCGAGCGCCCCGGGGCCGTGGCAGGCCGGGGATTCCATCTTCAAGCCCACCCCCCGGGGGACTGCGCCTTCGATCCCCGCAGTGCGGCGTCGCTATTGGAAGAACTTGTCCGAGCGTGCATCCTCGGCGGTGTTCGGCGAGGAGAACCGGATCCTGATGGCCGTGGGGCAGCCCCCCCAGCGCTTCAACCCCCGCACCAGCGCCATTGAAGAGCTGAGCCTGCCCGAGCCCATGCTGCGCCACTGCTGGGCCACCAAGCGCAAGCCCACCCCCACCTGGGGCGACACGGGCACCGACCCGTTCGGCCGGCCATGACCGCCGCGCCCACGCTCAGCGACCGATTCGCCGACGGCGCCGAAACCGTCTCCTGCGACGGGCGCGACGTCCGGCCGCTGCTGCGGCTGGCGGTGTCGTCGGGCACCAGAGTGCGGGTGCAGCGGCTCGCCGCTCGGCCCGATCGCCGCCAAGCCGTCAAGCTGGCCGTGGTGAGCGGCCGGCTCGAGGTGAACGAGGTCGCGGCCGAGATCATCACGCTGTGGTCAGACACCAGTCCCGTCGAGGTGGAGCTGATGGTATTGGGCGCCGGGGCCCGGCGTTTGGAGGTGTGGAACGCCTGGGATCTGGGCGGACTCGAGACGGCTTGGCTGGGCAACGCCGGCATGATCGTCGAACCCAGCGAGCGGCACCTAGCTCTGCATTGCAGCGACGGACTCGGCCCTGCAAGCTTCACCGACCTCCAAGTGCGCATCTCAGTGGCCCAGCCGGGCTGATTCGCGACAAGCTGAGCCATGGCCATATCGCTCGACGACCTCGCCGCCGACACCTCCTTCACCCAGAACGTCAAAGGCCGGGTGACGTTTTTGCCCGAGCCCGAGCGGGCCGAACGCTGGACGACGGTCATCTCGGTGGACGACCACATCGTGGAGCCCGCCGGGGCCTTCGCCGACCGGTTCCCGGCCAAATACGCCGACGACGCCCCTCGGGTGGCCACTCTCGAGGACGGGTCTGAGACCTGGCTGTATGCCGGGCACTCGCTGCCCAACGTGGGGTTCAACGCGGTGGCGGGCCGCCCGGTCAGCGAGTACAGCTTCGACCCCGCTCGCTTTGCCGACATGCGCCGGGGCTCATGGGACATCGACGCCCGCATCGCCGACATGGACCTCAACGGGGTGTACGCCTCTTTGTGCTTCCCGTCGTTTCTGCCCGGCTTCTGCGGCCAGCGGTTCCAACAGCTCACCGACGACCCCGACCTGGCTTTGGCCGCGGTGCGGGCGTGGAACGACTGGAACATCGAGGAGTGGTCCGGGGCTTACCCCGACCGCATGATCCCCTGCCAGATCTCCTACTTCCTCGACCCCGAGGTGGGGGCGGCAGAGGTGTACCGCAATGCCGAGCGGGGCTATCGGGCCATCAGCTTCTCCGAGGCGCCCCACGCCCTGGGATTCCCCAGCCTGCACTCCGGCCACTGGGATCCGATCATGGCCGCCTGCGAGGAGACCGAGACCGTGGTATGCCTGCACATCGGCTCGTCGGGCACCTCGCCGGCCACCGCCCCCGACGCCCCCTCTGACACGGTGGGGGTGCTGTTCTTCGGCTACGCCATGTTCGCCGCCGTGGATTGGCTGTACTCCAAGATCCCGGTGCGCTTCCCCGACATCAAGATCGCCCTCAGCGAGGGAGGCCTGGGCTGGGTGGCCGGGCTGCTGGACCGCCTCGAGCACGTCCGCAAGTACGACTCCATGTACGGCACCTGGAACGATGTGGACATCTCCCCCGCCGACACCCTGCGTCGCAACTTCTGGTTCTGCGCCATCGACGACCCCTCCGCCTTCGACCTCCGCCACTACATCGGCCTGGAGAACCTGATGGTGGAGTCCGACTATCCCCACGCCGACTCCACCTGGCCCAACACCCAGCAGCTGCTCCGCCGCCAGCTGAGCGGCATACCCTCCGACGAGACGGCTCGCATCTGCTGGGCCAACGCCAGCGACCTGTTCCGCCACCCCGTACCCGAATCGGTGGTCAACGACCCCAACAGCTTTTAGAGCCGCTCGAACGATGCCGATTGCCGCTGACCCTGAGGTGGCCGCGGCCTATGTGGCCGCCGGGTGGTGGGGCAACGACACGCCCACTGACCTGATTCGGCGCAACGCGGACGAACGGCCCGACGATGTGGCCTACATCACGTGGCACCGCCCGACCGGGGATCAGCGAGGGAGCATCGACCGGACCACATGGGCGGGCTATGACCAGTTGTCGGATCAGATGGCCGCGGCGTTGCTGGCCGCGGGACTGCAGCGGGGCGACCGGGCCGCGGTGATCCTGCCCGACGGGGCCGCGGTTCACGCCGCCTTCACCGGCGCCGACAAAGCCGGGGTGGTGGTCATGGGCATCGGCCACCGGGCCGGACCGGCAGAGATCGCCCACCTGGCCGAGAAATCCGGCGCCCGGGCCATCGTCACCGGCGCCGCGCCCCAGCAGCGCCCGACGGCCGAGGCCGTGGCCGAGCTGCAGCGGCGCCTGCCGGCGCTGGCCCACCACATCGCCATCGACGGTGTGGGCCAGCATGGCGCCATCTTCTTGAACGGCGAGCCCGCGCCCGCGCCGGAGTCGGTGACGGGGTTCGCCGAGGCCGTGGACCGGCGCCGCCTCGGGGCCTCGGAGCTTTGCCTGTTGAACTCCACCTCGGGCACCACCGGTCTGCCCAAGTGCGTGATGCAAACCCACAACCGCTGGTTCTACTTCCACCGCAAAGCGGTGGAGTACGGCGGCTTGGAACCCGACGAGGTGTTCTGCGCCGCGGTGCCCGCTCCGTTCGGCTTCGGGCTGTGGAGCGCCCACTACACCCCCGCCATCTTGGGGGCGCCCACCGTGGTGATGGCCGACTTCGACGCCGCGGCGTTGATCCGGCTCATCGAGGCCGAGCGGGTCACCGTGCTGTGCGCGGTCACCACCCAGTTCATCATGATGCTCAACTCCCCCGCTTTCGACCGCCACGACCTGTCGTCGCTGCGCCTGATGTTCACCGGCGGTGAGGCCATCCCCTACCAGCGGGCCGCTGAGTTCGAAGCGCGCACCGGCTGCACGGTGCTCAATTTCTACGGCTCCAACGAGACCGGGATGCTGAGCGGCACCCGCCTGAGCGATCCCCGGTCGGCCCGGCTGCGCACCGGGGGCCGGTGCGAGCCGGAGATGGACTGCGCCCTGTACGACCCCGACGACGGTCAAAGGCTTGCCGGGCTTCGGGGCCGGGGCCGGCCCGCTTGCCGAGGGCCAGCCACCGCCTTGGGCTACTACGACGACCCCGAGGCCAACGCCGAGCTGATGACCGACGACGGCCGGATGCTGATGGGCGACATCGTGGAGATCGACGACGACGGCTACCTGCGGGTGGCGGGCCGCACGTCGGACTTCATCATCCGGGGGGGCAAGAACATCAGCGCCCCCTCGGTGGAGGACGAGGTCATGACCCATCCGGCGGTGGCCATGGTGGCCGCGGTGGCCGCCCCCGACCCGGTGTTCGGCGAGCGGGTCGCCGCCTACGTGGAGCTGGTTCCCGGCGCCAGCCTGAGCCTAGACGAGCTGCGAGAGCATTTGGCCGAGCGCGGCGTGTCTCGGGAGTGGTGGCCCGAGCACCTCTTCACCGTCGATGCCCTGCCCCGGTCCTCCGGCGGCAAAGTGGCCAAGGGCCAGCTCAAAACCGATGCCGCCGACCGAGTGAGCGCAGCCCTGGGCTAACGCTGGGTGATGACGACGGCCAGCCAGCGGTCGCTGAGAGCGAACGCCACCAGCTGGGACATGGCATCCACCAGGAACTCCAGGGCCACCCTCGGGTCCTGCTCCTCGGGCAGCTCATAGACCAGGCCCCGCTTTATGTGGTCTTGGCGGCGGTTCCAGCCCGACGGCTCCGCCACCCCCCGCTCCTCCAGCAGCCTCGCGGCATACCGTCCGCCGGCGTGCTGCACGCCCACCGAAGCGGGCTGCCATTTGCCGCGGTGATGGTGGCCCGGCACCCAGGTGCCCAGAGGAACAGCCGGCCCCTTGGCGGTGAACAGCTTGAAGACGGGCGACTCGGGGGGCCGATCCTCATCGGCCACCACCGGCTGCACGTTCATCCACCCCGACCCGTCTCCCCGAGCGGCCAGGGTCAGCATCTCGTGGCCTACTTCCCCGAGATCCGACCGCTCAAACCGGATGTGGCGCTTATCGAGGGCCATCCCCCACCCCGATCATCACCGCCGAGAGGGTGAACGGGCCGTCGCCGGTGTTTCGCCAGGCGTGCTCGGTGCCCCGCTGGACCACGCAGTCACCCGCAGCCAGGCGCACAGGCGGCCGACCGGGCAGCTCGAGGGCGACCGCTCCCTGGACGATCCGAACGAAGTCGATGGTGGGGGTCTGGTGCATCATGGCCGCCCGGTCGGCCATCGACGCCGGAATGGTCACCTGCTTCCAGGTGACGCCCCCGCCCGGAGGGTTGAGCGACATCGCGGATTCGGGCCCGTCGCCGCCCTGAAGCGGGCTGGCCACCGGGGCGAACGTGTGCCACAGCTCGGCGGTCACCACCCCCCCGTCAGACTGAGAAGCGGTGGCCGGGGGGCCGTCGGCGCACACCCCGTCGCCGTCGGTGACCACCCGGCGCGGCCCCACCGCGCCCGTGGACGCGCCGGCAAAGCCCGGATCGTCGCCTTCGGCGCAGGCCAGCATGACGGCGCTGAACCGGCACGGCTGGTCGCCGATCACGATCCAACGGTGACAGGTGCCCCGCTGGATAACGCAGTCGCCGGCGCCCAGCTCCACCCAGTGGTCGTTCAGCTCCAACCGGATGCGGCCCGAGATGATCTCGATGAAGTCGATGGTCGGGGTGGTGTGAAAACCCACCCGGTCCCGGTCGAACCGAGGGTCGTCGAGCGGGCCGATCGGCTTCTCCCCTGCGGGCTTCAGCTTGAAGAACCGCCAGGAAACCCCACCGGGCGGGGGCACGAAGTCGGTTATGCCCTCCGGCTCCTCGCCGCCGTCGTCGACGGTGGCCGGGCGCTGTTCGAGGAACCACATGCCGGAGGTGCTGCGACCCAGGAAGCTGGACGGCGCCTGACCGTCGGAGACGATCACCGGGGCGCCGACGCCGTCGTGGCCGGTGACGACCCGTCGGTTCGTAAAAGCCATCTTCCAACCGTAGCCATTCGCCGCCCCGCTGAACATCGCACAACCCACAATCAGGCCATCGCGCTCGGTAGCCTGCTCTCAGATGCTTGTCCCTCCTGCCCTTGACCCCCCTGCTGATGTGATCGCGCCCGACCGGCCTTTGCGGGTGGCGGTGCTGGTCAAGCAAATCCCGGTGTTCGAGGACATGGTGCTGGGGCCCGACGGCCGAATGGTGCGCGAGGGCATCGACATGCACATGAACGACTACTGCCGCCGCGCCGTGGCCAAGGGCACCGAGGTGGCCCGGGCCAGCGGGGGCACGGTCACCGTGCTGACCCTCGGGCCGCCGTCGGCCGAGAACGTGTGCCGAGAGGCTCTCCTTTTCGGGGTGGACGCCGGCATCCACATCTGCGACCCCGAATTCGCCGGATCCGACACCTGGGCCACCGCCAAAGCCCTGGCCGCCGCCCTCGAGCGCTTCGGACCGTTCGATCTGGTGATGATGGGTCGCAACTCGGTGGACGCCGACACCGGCCAGGTGCCACCGCAGCTGGCCGAGCTGCTGGGGCTGCCGTTCGCCACCGGCGTCCGCCATTTCTCCCTTCGCGGCGACCGGTTGGAGCTGCGGCTCGAGCACGACGACGAGTGGGTGGATGTGGCGGTCGGGCTCCCCGCGGTGGTGTCGTGCGCCGAGCGTCTGTGCGACCCGTGCAAGATCAAAGACCCTGCGGCGTGGGCTACTGCCGACGGCTCGCTCATCCGCACAGTGAGCGCCGCCGAGCTGGGCCCCGGCCCGTGGGGCCAGGCGGCCAGCCCCACCTCGGTGGGCCCAGTCCAGATGATCGGCACAGAGCGCCGCCGCCAGATCATGACCGGCACGCTGGACGAGCAGGTCGAACAGGCGCTGGCCGTCCTGACTGAAGAGGGAGCGCTGGACACCGGCGCGGCGCCTGAGCCGGCCCGGGTGGCCGAGAGCTCCGGGGTCGATTCCGGCGGCCCGGCGATCGCGGTTCTGGTGGTACCGGC
>JAPOSH010000209.1:0-349 GCA_026709815.1 bacterium
AATCGTAGAGGGGTTGGTTATGAAGGTTTGGGGTGCGGGCCGGTGCGTCAGTCGGTTCGGGGGGCTCGGTTGGCGAGCCAGGCGCGCCAGCGGGTGTCGTGGTGTTCGGCTGCGGCGGCGCTTTCTGGTCCGTAGAGGTATAGCCAGACTGAGACCATCGTGAGCCCGCCGCCGTCCTCGGAGGTCAAAAAGGCGGTGCCCGGTGCGGGCGTGTCCATCAGCAAGCTGATACGGCGGTGCCTGGTGTCCACGACCGTGCCGCCCAGTCTCGTCTCTTCATCGGCGGCCACGTCGAACCGGTCGCCGATCGCGGGCATCTTGTCGATGCCGAGACCGTCGGCGAGGATCT
>JAPOSH010000209.1:359-4718 GCA_026709815.1 bacterium
CCCCTCTTCTGGGGTGACCGGCCACATCGCCATTGCCAGCGCGGAGGTCGCGGTCTTGCCGGCGAAGTGCTCGAGGTGGAGTTGCAAGTTGGCCATGAACAGCTTCCATCCGTCCGCCATGGCGTCGTACTGAGGGTCGCCGTCGGCGAAACCGTCGTTGAGCAGGCGCACCGTGCAGGTGTTGTCGCCGTGCGGCTCAACAGTCCACTCGAAGGAGAGGCCGTCGATGTTTTCGCCGCCGTCGAACACGATGCGACGCGGCGGCGCCCATACCGCGACCCGGCCCGCGATCTGCATCTCGGGCTCGGGCCCGAAAGACGCCATTGCCGTCCCCCCCGCACCTTCCTCTACGGTGTGCGGCACATACCACGACGAGATCCCCGGCCCCGTCGCCACTGCCCGCCACACCGTCTCCACGTCGCCGATCACCTCGACCGACAGATCAATTGCACGTCCCGCGTCTGCCATGCCCGCAGCTTGCCCGGTCTCAACAACGCTTGCAACCATGCAGCCCCCATCCACGGACGCAGCCACCCAGCTGGGGCGAGCTTTCTCGGCTCTTTCCTATGAAGCTGAGGCCCGGGGGTTGAGCTTCCCCCCTAATCGTGGAGGGGTTGGTTATGAGGGTTGGGGGGCGCGTTCGGTGAGCCAGGCGCGCCAGCGGGTGTCGTGGCGTTTGGCTGCGGGTTCGACTTTTCGTCATTCTTCGGGTGGCGTTCCAACGCAGGGGCGCGGGGCACGAATGCCTGTAAGTCTTGGAACACGTTGGCATAAAACTCGATGACCGAGTCGATGACTGAATCGATGAACCCCTTCTTGCGGGTGGAGCGGCGGCCTGTTCCCATGCTGGTCTGCTGGCGAATCAGGAACTTGCTGGGCGGTTGTTTGGATTCGGGCAGCCCGGCTTTAGGGTCGTCGCGCAGCTGTTGCAGGGTCGCGGTGAACGGGGTGCTTCTGAATTTCGGGTAGACATCCACTAACACGCACTCGGGGGCGTTTTTCATCTGCTTCACCAGCCACACGATCGCCGCTCTAGGCGTCCGGTCGTCGGGTGCTGCGAGCTGGGTGCTGACGGTGACCTTGCGGACCCGTAGATCGACGGAGACCGATAGGTCGGCGGCCCCGTCAGGGACGCGCAAGACTCCGGCCAGCACCCCCTCTGAGCACATCTGAGCGACGAATTCTTTATTGCGCATCTGCGGGTTCTGGCGATGGGCACGCGGTATGACCTCCGTCACGTCGGCACCAGTCTCGGAGCCCAGCTTCAAGGTCGCGAACCTCAGAAGCTGATCCCACCGCTGGCAGATCTCAGCAGCCTCGGGGCTTTTGAGCGACAGGCTCCCGTCGGTGGCCGCTTCGAGAACTTTCGGCCAGTTGTCTCCCATGTCCGAGAAATCCACTACCCCGGATTTCTCGTGGGTCAGATACCGGATGAGTTCGCCGAGAATCCATGCCTGCTCGGGATCGTCAACACCGCGGTGGGAGTGCTCTTTGACCGCCTCGGCCAAGATCAGCGACCACGAAAGGTGATGGGCTTGCGTCTTCGAATTAGACTTGACCTTCAGCCCGGCGGTGGGGTGGACTCCCGGCGATGGCGCGATCTCGTTGGAAATGGTGATGACGCTGTCGATGCCCTCACCTTTGGCTACTTTCAGGTATTCGTTCAACTGGTCGGCGCCGAGCTTGTTCAGCCCGGTCTTGACCTCGACGAGGGCTTCGAATGGGTCGGTGCGCCTTGCGAGGAACACCGCTGACTTTCGCAATTCACGGCGCTAAACCCAAGACACACAACTAGTGGAGCTGGGGGGAATCGAACCCCCGTCCGCTGGGCGGGCTCTGACTGTGATACGACCATTCCCGGTGTGCGGCGTCGATGGCAGCCGCGCCGCCGAGTCGGGCGGCCCCCGCTAGAAGGCCCGCCACCGGGTCTGTTCCCCGGTGCCAGCGGTCTTTCCCGCCGCCAGTGGTCTGTCCCTACTGTCTCCGCCGCTTCTGTTGCCGGGCTGCGATGGACTGGCCCCGCGTGCCGTTGCCGGTCGCGGTGCTTCTCTTAGCCAGAATGATCAGGCTGCGAGAAGTTCAGCGTCGTTGTCGCTTAAGTTGGTTGCCCCGTTTTTCGAGTCTGAGCAACTCGGGTCGCACAGCGCAGCCCCCGGTCCCAACGTCGAAACCGATCAGCCCCGTATGCACTTGTTGTCAAGGTGCGGTGCCATGATACCCCCCCAGCCCGACATCACCCCCCGAAGTCAGCCGCTCGTTCCGAACAAGATCAGTCCAAGACCACGGGTCGGCTCATCTCTTGGCGGGCTTCGCGGCGGGCGTCTTCTTCGGCGATGGCCTGGCGCTTGTCGGCTTTGCGGCGGCCTCTCGCGATGCCGATCAGCAGCTTGGCCCGGCCTTGCTTGAAGTAGAGCGACAAGGGCACCACGGTCAGGCGGTCTTGTTCGAGGCGGACTTTGATCCGGTTCAGCTCCCCCCGGTGCAACAGCAGCTTCTTGGGCCGGTCGGGATCGTGGCCGGCGGCCCCTCCGGTGTGGGAGTAGGGGGCGATGTGCAGCGACTGGAGCCACAGCTCGCCGTCGGCCATGCGGGCGTACGACTCGGCCAGCGTCACATTGGCCTCCCGCAGCGACTTGACCTCTGAGCCCGCCAGCACCAGGCCGGCCTCGAACTCATCGAGAATCTCATAGTCCCGCCGGGCGCGGCGATTGGTGGCCACCACCTTGGTGCGCCCCTGCTCGCGGTCCGATCCCGGCTTGGACTTGGTCATTGGCCCACGGTACCGGGGCGGCGGCGGCCAGGCGCTGGCAATTCAGCGGTAGTGTGGGCGCGATGGCCGACCTGGGAGACACGTTGGCAGCAGAGCCGGGCGGCGAATCCGGCGGACAGGATCTCTGGGAGGGCTTCCGATCGGGGTTCGTGACCCTGCTGGGTCGGCCCAACTCGGGCAAGTCCACCCTGGTGAACGCCATCTTGGGCACCAAAGTGGCCATTGTGTCCGACAAGGCCCAGACCACCCGACACGCCATTCGGGGGGTGCTGCACCGCCCCGGCGTGCAGGCGGTGTTCGTGGATACCCCCGGCATCCACAAGCCGCAAACCGCGCTGGGGGAGCGGCTGAACGCCACCGCGGCCGCCGCGGCCGCCGATGTGGACGTGGTGTGCCTGTGCGTGGACGCCACCCGCCCGCTGGGCCGGGGCGACCGGTTCATCGCCGAGGGGCTCGGTCCCGATTCCATCGTGGTGGTGACCAAGACCGACGCCGCCCCCCGCTCCAAGGTCGTGGCTCAGCTCGCCGCGGCCGGCGAGCTGAGCTTCGCCGAGTACTTCCCCACCTCGGCCCGCACCGGCGAGGGAGTGGACGCACTGGTGGAGCGGCTGTGCCAGCTGATGCCTGCCGGCCCGCCGCTGTATCCGGCGGAGGTGGTGCGCGACATGCCCGAGGCCCGCTGGGTGGCCGAGCTGGTGCGCGAGCAGCTTCTGGCCGCCACCCGCCAAGAGCTGCCCCACTCCATCACGGTGGCAGTGACCGAGTGGGAGTGGCCCCGCATCAAAGCGGAGATCCTGGTGGAGCGGGAATCGCAGAAGCCGATGGTGATCGGCAAGAAGGGCGCGGTGCTCAAACGGGTGGGCACCGCCGCCCGGGCGCAGCTCCCCAAGGGAGTGTTCCTCGAGCTGCGGGTGGGGGTGGAGAAGAACTGGCAGCGCCGTCCCGAGATGCTCGACCGCCTCGGCTACGGCCCGGGATCTGAGGCCGATCTCGATCTCTAGCGGTGGGTCAGCCTCCGTCGCGGCCTGCGTCAGCCTCCGTCGCGGCCTGCGTCAGCCTCCGTCGCGGATCGCGTGCAACAAGGAGACGGCCCGGTCGCGCTCCGCGGTTCGGTCGAAGGGGGGCAGGGCGTCGACCAGCGCCCAGCGGTAGCGGGCCCGGGCCATGCGGGAGTCGAGCACCGCCACCACCCCCCGGTCGTCGCCTCGGCGGATCAGCCGGCCCGCGCCCTGCGCCAGCCGGGTGGCGGCCCGGGGCAGGTCGACGAGCCGGAAGGCGTCGCCGCCGTAGCGCTCCCGGCGGGCGCCGAGCAGGGGATCGTCGGGCCGGGGGAAGGGCAAGCGGTCGATGGTGACCAGCGAGAGCGACTCGCCGGGCACGTCCACCCCCTGCCACATGCTCATGGTGGCGAACAGGCAGCTCTCGGTTTCGGCGGCGAAGCGCCGCAGCAGCTCGGGCTTGGGCAGGTCGCGCTGGGTGTAGATCGGCAGGTCAAGTCGGGTTCGCAGCACCTCGGCGGCGCGGTCCATGGCCCTGTAGCTGGTGAACAGAGCCAAGGTCCGGCCCCCGGCGGCGCCGATCAGCGCGGT
>JAPOSH010000123.1 GCA_026709815.1 bacterium
CAGTCCCGAGAACCCCCCATCGCCGCCTGAATCCTAACAGGCATACCCTGTCCTAGAGTCATGGGCGCTATTGGAGAAAGTACTTGCAAACAAGGAGAAGGCGATGAACGAACTCAGCGAAGAGTGGCTGGCCGAGAAGCTGGCCGCATATGAAAAGTGGGCTGACGAGGTCAAACCAGAGGACCTCAAGCCTCTCCCGTTCGAGGCCATGGGTGACATCGCCAAGTGGATCAACCAGTTCGACCATGTCAACGAAGCCATGGCCGAAGCTATTGGCGACGCGCTCTCGAGAGGCTTCACCTGGTCACAGATCGGTGACTTGCTCGGAGTCTCCGAACAGTCAGCACGCGACAAATACAGCTCCTATATCCCCGCTCAAATCCCCTCGTGGAACCAGGAGCCTCAGCCAGGCGTGAGCCGAGGTCAATAGCTGTCACCGGGGGGTTGTAGCCTGACGGCCTATCTCCCGTCTTTGAGCGCGGCGGCGCGCGGGTCTCTGACGTGCTGGAGCGCTTCTGGGCTGGTGAATCCCTCGGTGAGTTGAGCAAAGAGTTCGGAGTTCCTCACCACCAGCTCGAGGATGTCGTCCGTGCCACATCCCGACAGGCTGCCTGACTGAGGTTCCCCCCTTTTCGTGGAGGCATGCTCTATGTGGAGGAGCTGTGTCGAGACCGCGAAGAGAGTGCGACCGAGAGTTCCGTGATGGGGCTGTTCGGTGAGGACTAGTGTTCCGTTGGGCGGAACGGCATTCCGCCCAAGTGCAGATCGAGAGGAACGCTAATGCCTGATGTTGTCGGCTACCGGGCCAAGATCGGAGTGATTGTGCCGTCGACCAACACCGTCGTGGAGCATGACTTTGCCCGGGTGAGCCCTCCTGGAGTCACCTTTCACAGCGGAAGGTTCCTGGTTGAGGCCCCCGACTTGAGCAGCGACGAGGCTTTTCTGCACTTTTTGGACCTGATCCGAAAGACCATCCCCACCGCAGTGCGCGACCTCATGACCTGCAAGCCCGACTATCTGCTCATGGGGATGTCGGCGGAAACATTCTGGGGGGGAAAAGAGGGCAACGAGGCTTTCGCCGCCCGCATTCGGGAAATCGCCGGCGATATCGGCATCACCTCGGGCGCCGCGGCCTGCAACGCCGCCCTTGAACTGCTCGGGGTGGGCCGCATCGCCTGCCTCACTCCCTACCAACCGGCGGCTGACGAGCAGGTGTACGGGTACTTCACCGAATGCGGTTTCGAGGTGAAGAGGGTCCACGGCTTGCGCTGCGAATCGGCGACCTCCATCGCCGATGTGACTCCCGACACCCTGGTGGGCGTGCTCAAGAAGCTCGACGGCGATGACATCGACGCCATCGTCCAGTGCGGCACCAACTTGTCCATGGTCGAGGTGGCCGACCAGGCCGAACGCTGGCTGGGCAAGCCGGTGCTGGCCATCAACGCCATCTGCCTGTGGCACGCTCTTCGCACGCTTGGCATCAACGACCAGTTGGCGGGCCACGGGATGATGCTGCGCGAGTTCTGAGCGATGCCGCCGCCTCATGTGGTGGTCGTCGGCGCGGGCCCTGTCGGGTGCGTGGCCGGCGCGGTGCTGGCTTCGGGAGGCGTCAACGTGACGTTGCTGGAAGCTGCCCCCGAACTGCCCCGCGAATTACGGGCATCCACCTTTCACCCGGCCACGCTCGATCTGCTCGACCGCTTTGGCATCACCGAAGAGATGATGCTCCGGGGCTTGGTGGCCCCCCGTTTCGCCTATCGGGATCGGCGCCGCGGGGTGGTGGCCGAGTTCGATCTCGGAGTTCTGGCCGACGCGACCAACCACCCGTACCGATTGCAATGCGAGCAGTACAAGCTGTGCGAGATCCTGCTGGCGCGCTTCTGCTCAATGGCCAATGTCACCGTCAGATTCGGTGCTGAGGCCATCGGGGCCGTTGATTTGGGTGATGCGGCGTCAGTCGAGTTGGCCTCGGGCGAAACCCTGGTGGCCGATGCGGTGGTGGCCGCTGACGGCGCGGCCAGCGCAGTGCGAAAATCACTGGGCTTGGGGTTCGACGGCATGACTTACGAAGACCGCTACTTGGTGCTGTCCACTCCATTCGAGATGGCCGATCACCTGGCCGATCTGGCCTATGTCAACTACATCTCCGATCCTGATGAGTGGCTGGTGCTGCTCCGAACGCGGGAACTCTGGCGGGCACTGTTCCCCATTGGCGACGACGAGACCGACGCTGAGGCGCTCAGCGACGAGCGGGCCCAGAGGCGCCTCCAGGGCATCGTCGCCCAGGCCGAGCTCTACGAGATCGCCCATCGGACGATCTACCGCGTCCACCAGCGGGTAGCCGACCGCTTTCTCGTTGGCCGGGTGGTCCTGATGGGCGATGCCGCCCACATCAACAATCCTCTCGGCGGCATGGGCATGAACGGAGGCATCCACGATGCTGTGCTGCTAGGGGCGTCTTTGGCCGCCTTCCTGCGAGGCGATACCAGCGCCGATCAACTCAGCCAGCACGCAGAGCTGCGACGGACTCTGGCCATCGACTACGTCATGCGGCACACACACGAAAACGCCCAGAGCCTGGCCGCCCCCGATGGGGCCGCCCGCCAACTGGCCCTCGACCAGATGGCCGCCCGGGCTGGCGACCCTGATGAGGCCCGGGCCTACATGCTGCGGGCCAGCATGATCACAGCGGTAGCCGCCATGACGGACGCTCTCGAAGAACTGGGCGCGCTTCCGGGCAAATGAACGGCGGTCGGCAGCTCGCCCTTTCAAAGCACCCGGCGATCGTAACTCCATGAGGGCGTTTCGTTGACCGGAACGCTGTTTCGTTCTAGCCTAAGGCCAACGCTGTGGATGAGAAAACACTTGTCCGCCAAACAGCTCCGCAATTCGAAACCGACAGAAACTATTGCCGCTCTTGGGGGCAGTGGGAGGGGGACAAATGTTGGATTGCGCTACTCGCCGCCTTCTCATCGGTGGCATCGTCGCCGCCTTGGCGGGCATGCTGCTCGCCCCTGTTGCCCATGGCGACCACGGGGAGGGCCACAACGGAGAAACCATGGAGCTCTCCAAGAGCGAAGACCTTGAAGATGGCGAGGTGGTCACGGTTGCCCTGGCTAGTTGGCTGCCGGGCAACACCGCCACCGTTGTCACTTGCTATGTCTACCCCGCAGCTGGCCCGGCCGATTGCGAGCTGAGCAACTACGGCATGCACACCGTGGTTATCGGCGAGGACGGGACCGGCACGCTCGACTACCCGGTCGTGATGGTGCCGGGCCGATGCGATGAGAACACGTCGTGCCTTGTCGTGGCCAGTGACGGTTTCGGGGCAAACGCAAACTACGCCGCTCAGGAGTTCACCTTTGCGGCGGCATCTGCGGCTGAGCCTGAACCAGAACCGGCACCGACCGAAGCCCCCGAGCCCGAACCCACACCGGAACCAGAACCGGCACCGACCGAAGCCCCCGAGCCCGAACCCACACCAGAACCAGAACCGACCGAGCCGACAGCAGCACCGACACCAGAACCAGAGCCGACCGAAGCGGCAGCAGCACCAGCGCCCGAGCCCGAGCCGACCGAGGCCCCAGCAGAGGCGTCTGCCCCGACGGTTGATGACGACAGCGGAGGCAGTTCAGCATGGGTCTGGCTGCTGCCCGTGATCATTGCGATCGTGGTGCTTGCGCTCGCCGGACTGTGGATCCGGCGGCGCCGGAGCAACCGCGCCGCGGCCTGAGGTGTTCAACCTCAAGACGGCTCTCGCCGTGGCCCGGGATCGCCGCCGTTGGCGCGAATGATGACTGCTGAGTCTGCTCAGTCTGCTGGTCGGGCAACCGGCGAGATGCTGGTGGAAGCCATGACCGAGACCGAGCGCCGGCGGGCGCAAAGAGTCGATCAAGTGCTGCCTTCGTTGGCCGAGCGGGCGGTGGAAGCCGACCGGTTGGGCGAGTTCCCCCTCGATCACGTCCGCACCATCTCCGAAGCGGGCCTGCTGGGGTTGACGGTGCCGGTGGCCTTCGGGGGACTTGGCGGGGGGCTGCGCGATTTGTCGGCCGCCACCTTCGCCATGGCCACCGCCTGCCCGTCGACCGCGCTGGCCTACTTCTTCCAGTGCAGCGGATCGTCTCGGGGCTTGCTGCCGCTGGCCGCCATCGACGCCGGGCTCTTCACCGCCGACGAGGTGCCCATCGTTCGAGCGTTCGGTGAAAAGGTTCTGCACCGCATGGGGACCGAGGGCCGGTGGGTGGCCAACTTCGCCAGCGAGTCAGTGCGGTCGAAGGACGCGGCGATAACCATAGCCACCGAAGCCTCGCGCTCCACCGGGGGGTGGCTGATAAACGGGGTCAAGTCGTTCGGCTGCGCCACCGGGGTAGCCGACGACTACCTGGTGACGGCCAAACTCGACACCGGCGACACGGCAGAGCACTTGGCTGTATTCCTGATTCCCCGCGACACACCAGGGGTGAGCGAGCGGGCCAAATGGGATGCCATCGGGATGCGGGCTACGGCCACCCACGGCATTGTTCTTGAAAATGCCTTCGTGCCTGATGAGAATGCG